>NZ_REFJ01000003.1:0-300000 GCF_003688415.1 Umboniibacter marinipuniceus | reverse complement strand
TTAGATTCAACGGGCAGGTCCTATGTATTTCCTGCGCATGGCTTGCCTTCAGCCCGAGGGCAGGGCGAGCCAGTAACGGGTAAAGTGAATCCACCATCGGGCGCAAGCTTTGAAGGCTTGTTATTGGGTAAAGGTAGCGAACGACTGTTACTCGCCTCCGACGCGGGTTACGGTTTCGTCACGCAAATCGACAACTTGAGTTCACGAAATAAGGCCGGTAAGGCCATTATTAGCCTTCCTAAGG
The DNA here is from genome assembly GCF_003688415.1 of Umboniibacter marinipuniceus. Lineage (NCBI taxonomy): Bacteria > Pseudomonadati > Pseudomonadota > Gammaproteobacteria > Cellvibrionales > Cellvibrionaceae > Umboniibacter > Umboniibacter marinipuniceus. The sequence goes on along the minus strand of NZ_REFJ01000003.1, from coordinate 299,756 downwards.
GTTCTCAAGTACTGCCGCCAATTGTCCTTCCTGAAGGCGAACAGCTTTGGGTGGCGGCAATTAGTAACGAGGGACGGATGTTAGTGTTCCCGTTAAGTGAACTTCCCGTGCTGGGCAAAGGTAAGGGCAATAAGATTATGAATATTTCTGCCGTCCGTGCCGCGGCGCGAGAGGAACTGATGCTAACCGCTGCTGTATTCCGCGAAGATCAGCGCGTGGTCATTAGCTCAGGAAAGCGTCATGTGAGCTTTAAGTTTAGTGAGCTTGAACATTATTTTGGTGAGCGTGGTCGACGCGGGCATAAACTTCCTCGCGGTTTCCAGAATGTTGATTCGGTGGAAATTGTTGATAGTTAAAGGCTTTGGTTAGCCAGTAGTTAGGTAAGCGGGCTAGTTCGTCTTTGCTTGTCTACGACTGGTTAGCCGATAGTTGTTTTTAGTGGTTAGCCGATAGTTGCTGGTTAGTCACTAGCAATGCAGGTTACTCGTTTAATAGTAAACGCGTAACCGCATCGCTCATCTCCTCAATTTGCTTGTAATCCACGTACACCCCGTCTATTAAGAGTCGTGCTAAACCATGGAGCATTCCCCAGCTAACTTGGGCGAGTTGCAAGCTGGGGATGGCTGCCTCAATGGCTCCGCTATCCTGCCAACGTTTAATTAGAATAACGTAATTTTGAAAACTGGTGCGCGAGATTTCGGTAAGACTTTCACTGGGCTCGCCGCTCTTCCAAATGGGCTTGCCGAACATCAGGTTATAGTGCGCAGGTCGCGCCGTGGCGCCCAGAAGATACTGCTTCGCGAAGGCTTTGATTTGTGTTTGCACAGGTGCTTGATCATCAAGCACATCAGTGAGCTGCTTTCCCCAGTGATTAAATTGCGCTTCAGTGATGGCTGACAACAATGCGTTCTTGTCACGAAAATGGTGATAGAGCGCAGTTCTTGATACTCCAACACTCTCTGCCAGTTTTCTCACTGACAGCGCATCAATACCTTCCGTTTCAATAATGTGGTCAGCTTCCAATAATAATGCTTGGCGTAAGTTGCCGTGGTGGTAAACGCTAGCCATAATTCAGTACACCTAGTTTAATCTTGACACTGTCAACATAGAGGCATAAGGTTCAACTGTAAAGTGATTTTTTAGAGGCTCACAATTATGTCGAATGCACATTTTCCCCACGTACTAGCTCCGTTGGACCTAGGTTTCACCCAGTTACGAAACCGCGTATTAATGGGTTCAATGCACACGGGGCTTGAAGAGGCGCCAAATGGATTTGAACGAATGGCTGCTTTCTATGCAGAGCGCGCTGAAGGCGGCGTAGGGCTTATAGTAACCGGTGGCATCGGTCCGAATAAGCGTGCTGCTACGGCCGCTCACGCCGCGTGTATGGAGAATCAGCAGGATGTTGATAATCATCGCATCATCACCAGCGCAGTTCACAAGGCGGGCGGTAAAATTGCTATGCAGATTTTGCATACGGGCCGATACGCCTTTAATGAATCACCCTTAGCACCTTCGGCAATTCAAGCCCCTATCAACCCATTTATGCCTCACGAAGTGACGGCGGAAGAGATTGAAGAGGAGATTCAATCTTTCGTAAATGCCACGGTTCTAGCCAAAGAAGCTGGCTACGACGGTGTTGAAATCATGGGGTCAGAGGGCTATTTCCTCAATCAATTTATTGCCGCACGCACTAATCAACGAACAGATGAATGGGGCGGAAGCTACGAGAACCGGATTCGCCTGCCAATTGAAGTGGTTCGTCGTTGTCGTGAAGCCGTTGGTGAGGCGTTCATTCTCATCTACCGACTGTCGATGCTGGATCTCGTAGAGGGCGGTTCAACGAAGGAAGAGATCGTTCAGTTGGGTAAAGCGGTTGAGGTAGCGGGAGCAACTATCATCAATACGGGTATCGGTTGGCACGAAGCGCGAATCCCTACCATTGCAACCAAAGTACCGCGCGCCGCTTTTACGTGGGTGACTGCTGAATTTAAGAAGGAATTATCGGTGCCGGTAGTGACTTCAAATCGTATTAATACGCCCGAAGTCGCTGAGGCGGTATTAGCTGAAGGTCATGCGGACATGGTTTCCATGGCGCGCCCATTTCTGGCTGATTCTCACTTCGTTGTTAAAGCTGAAGAGAACCGCTCTGACGAGATTAATACCTGTATCGGTTGTAATCAGGCTTGTTTAGATCATGTATTCGAGTTGAAGGAAGCAAGCTGTTTAGTGAACCCTCGCGCCTGTCATGAGACGGAGCTCGTGATAGAGCCAACAACGACTGCCAAGCGCATTGCAGTGGTTGGAGCCGGTCCAGCGGGTTTAGCTTTCGCAACTACGGCGGCCACCCGTGGCCATTCTGTTGATTTGTTCGATGTTGCAGAGGAAATCGGCGGACAGTTCAACATCGCCAAGCGCATTCCGGGTAAGGAAGAGTTTTATGAGACAATTCGCTACTTTGCGAAGCAGATTGAACTCACTGGTGTAAATCTTCACCTCGGTACCTTCATAACCGGTGACGAGCTTCGTGAGGCGAACTACGACGAAATTATTCTGGCTACCGGAATCTTGCCGCGGACTCCGCCTATCGAGGGTATCGATCACCCGAAGGTCCTGAGCTACCTTGATGTGATGTCGGGTGCCAAAGTGGGTAACGCTGTTGCGGTGATAGGCGCGGGTGGCATTGGTTTTGATATTAGTGAATATCTCGCACACGAAGGTCAGGCTACCAGCCAAGATATCGCCGCATTTATGAACGAGTGGGGCGTAGATATGACCATGGAAGCGCGAGGAGGTATTGAAAACGTGAAGGCAGGTCATTCGCCTTCGCCACGTGAAATTTGGCTGCTGCAGCGAAAGGCTTCCAAGGTGGGCAAAAACTTGGGTAAGACCACGGGTTGGATCCATCGCACGGGCTTGCAAAAGAAGGGTATTCAGATGGTACCTGGCTGTGAGTACACCAAGATTGATGATGCTGGACTTCATCTTTTGGTCAATGGCGAGTCGAAGGTGTTGGCTGTAGATAATGTCATCATTTGCGCCGGGCAGGAGCCTAACAACCTGTTGATGGATCCACTAGCTGGCCTTAGTGTGCATAAGATTGGGGGGGCGGATGTGGCGTCGGAATTGGACGCTAAACGCGCCATTGATCAAGGAACTCGATTAGCCGCTCAGCTTTAAGGCTAGTTAGGCTTGAAGTTCATCGTGAAGCGTCTGCGCTTTACGGTGGGCTTCAAGCGCATTTAATAATGCCTGCTTTTCATGGTAGTCGTAAGATTTCCAATGACGACCATCCAGTGCACCGGCTAGGGCCCAAAGCAGATTCTCGGTAGGTTTGCGTTCAGCATGAAACCAAACTCTATGAAACGCTTGAACAGCGCCTAATTGACGTAAGTCATGGGCGGTCACAATATCAACGCGCTCTAATTCATGAGCACTATAGGCGCCAATATTTGGCAAATCGATAAGGCGATGGTCCGTCATTTCACTAATTGCCTAAGCTACGTTTAACTGAATATAACAACAGATTCACGCTTTCGCAAAGAAATTGAATAAAAAATGACCGATCAGTTCAGGCTTTTTCCCGACGTTAGCTCTAATTTGTGATGTGTTAGCAGGTTTTTTTTGGTTTTTCGCCAGTAGTTAATTATGAACTATTAGGGAGGAGATCCTAAAACTCCAGTTGGAAAGTCACTGGCCCATCGTTAATTAGCGCAACTTTCATGTCGGCGGCAAACTGACCAGTAGCCACCTTTACGCCGCTTTCTTTGATGGCCTGTGATAATGATAGATACAGTTCCTGGGCAAGCTCCGGCGATGCGGCTGAAGAGAAGCTAGGCCGCAATCCTCGTTTAGTATCGGCGGCTAGGGTGAATTGAGAGACAACTAAAATACCACCCTCAATATCTTTCACGCTCAAGTTCATTTTTCCGTTCTCATCTGAAAACACCCGATACTTCGTGAGTCGCTGTGCCGCTCGCTGGACCGTTTCCTCGGTATCGTGAGCCTCGATGCCAACGAGTGCGAGTAAGCCTTTGTTGATCTTGCCTACCACCGAACCGTCAACCGTCACTGAAGCTTCAGAGACGCGCTGAATCAATACCTGCATTTAAAGTCGCTCTTCGCCAATGATTTTAAAGCTCGACTTACCCTCGTCAGAGAGTGATTCTGCCAGGCTTTTTAGCCATTCTTCACCCTCCTGAACAAGCGAATAGCTGGGATTAATGATTAACATACCGGAGCCATACATTCCGCGTTCACCTTCGGGATCGCGGACTGAAATCTCGCTTCTGATCATGGGTGGTAGGTCTGGCTTACTCAGTTCATCAATCATTTTGAGATGGTTATTGGCAGGAAGCAGCGGGTACCAAATTAGACAAACCGCTTTTTGCCACCTTCGGTATGCGCCTTTGACGCATTTAGCCACCCACTGATACTCCTCTTTTTGTTCATAGGACGGATCAATGAGGATCATCCCACGAGGCGTTGGTGGTGGGAACAACCCCTTGACCATCTCAAAACCGTCACGCTCATGAATATGAATAGGATCAATGTTCTTCAATAACTGGCGCAGTTGTTCAAACTCACCAGGGTGAGCCTCAGCAAGGTGAAGTTCATCTTGATCACGTAGTTGATCGGCAACTAACATTGGTGAACCAGGATAGGAATCGCCGGCACCTCCCGTGATATCTCGCACCAAATTCAAATAGCGTTCAATGGCTTCGGGATGATTGTGATCTATGTTGAGGCGGTTAATTCCCTCCAGATACTCGCCCGTCTTGTTGGCGTCCACGCCATCGAGGTCATACCAACCCCTACCAGCATGTGTATCGTAAAAGGTGATGGCCGAATTTTTACGTTGGAGATAACGGACGACATCCAATAAAATGGTGTGCTTATGGACGTCGGCGAAATTACCGGCGTGAAAACTGTGTTGATAACTTAACATAGGAAACTCTCGTAAGCGGAACACCGAGTATAACACTAGGCTTAGTTTTTGCGGATAGTTGAAACGGAGAAAAAGTTTGTCTGATAAGCAGCGCTTTGGCGGGATAGACCGTCTCTACGGAGGTGGTGTCACAGATTTGTTGGCGAAGCAGCATGTCATCGTTGCCGGTATTGGTGGCGTGGGCACGTGGGCGGCTGAGGCATTGGCACGCTCAGGCGTTGGCAAACTAACCTTGATTGACTTGGATGAGGTCTGCGAGACGAATATTAATAGGCAGTTACATGCCTTAGACAACACCATTGGTCAGAGTAAAATTGAGCTAATGGCCGACCGTATTGCTCTGATCAATCCTGATTGTGAGGTAGAGTTGGTCCATGACTTTATTACGCCGCATAACCTAAGCGAAGTCATAGATCTTAAGGCCGACTTAATGTTAGATGCCATTGATGCAGCAATGGTCAAGGCAGGCCTGATTGCGCACTGTAAACGGAACAAGTTGCCGATTATTACGGTGGGGTCAGCAGGCGGAAAGAGCGACCCTCGCTTGATTACTTCGGGGGACTTGAGTAAGACCATTAATGATCCCCTAGCGGCGAAGGTGCGGGGTACACTTCGTAACCGTTTTAATTTCAGTCGCAACTTATCACGGCGTTTCGGGGTGGAATGTATTTACTCAACAGAGCAGATTGCCTATCCCAAACCAGACGGCTCAGTGAACGGTAAGAAATATTTGCCCGAGGGTATAACCAAGATGGATTGCAGTGCTGGATTTGGCGCCTCAACAATGGTGACCGGAACCTTTGGCTTTATTGCCGCAAGCCGAACCATTGACAAGCTCATTGCTCGCGCGACGAATCGTCAAGCTTGAAGTTAATATCGTTAATGTCTTTTTAAGACAGGAGGAGTGATGATGACAACTTGGATTATCGTAGTAGTGGCTGTTAGCTGGGCGAGCTTGATGATTCGTTCAAGTCTTGCTGAATGGCGATACTATCGCTCCATTCAGACTAACGCCCCCGAAATTTGGAACCAGCTAGGCACTAAATACTACCCATGGATACCGTTCGTTTTAATTACCAAAGCGCGTAAACAACTATTGGAAAAAATTGATACCCCAGAAGTAGTGGCCAAAGCTCGGATGTACCAACGCGCAGGTAGGCAGTTCATCGCCTTCGTTATGGCGGTAATACTGGTTGCCGTTGGATACTTTAGCCTGGCTTCGTTTTAGGGGGCAAGTATTGCCCGAAGTTGAGCAGCTGAGGCCGGTAATGCAGCGTGGTTAGATGGGGTGTATTGACACATGCAAGGCAACTGCAGCGCATTAGTAACCCGACTATCTTAGTAACCCGACTATCCTAGTAAGATGATTTCGTCAGATGAAAAAAAACACCGCCAACAGAGCTGGCGGTGTTCTATTCACCCAAGGCTAAATGGGCGCAAAAAAATACTCAGAAGAAAGCTTGGAGGCCAGTTTGTGCACGGCCCATAATCAAGGCGTGGACATCGTGGGTACCTTCGTAGGTATTGACGGCTTCAAGGTTCATGGCATGGCGAATGACATGGAACTCATCAGAGATACCGTTACCACCGTGCATATCACGGGCGGTGCGGGCAATTTCCAAGGCTTTACCACAGGAGTTGCGTTTCACCATAGAGATCATAGTAGGATCCCAATCGCCAGTGTCAATTAGGCGGCCAACTCGAAGAGATCCTTGCAGGCCTAAGGTAATCTCAGTTTGCATATCGGCCAATTTTTTCTGAATAAGCTGTGTTTGCGCTAGCGGACGACCGAATTGAATGCGGTCAAGTGTGTACTGGCGAGCTGCATGCCAACAGAACTCGGCTGCGCCCAATGCTCCCCAGCTAATGCCATAGCGAGCTCGATTTAAACAGGAAAATGGTCCCGACAGGCCCTTGGCCTTTGGCAGCTGGTTCTCCGCTGGAACAAAGACGCGGTCCATGACAATTTCGCCTGTAACCGATGCGCGCAGGCTAAACTTGCCTTCAATTTTTGGTGCTGATAGACCTTTCCAATCCTTCTCAAGAATAAAGCCGCGGACGTCACCGGCTTCGTCTTTAGCCCAGACTACAAATACATCGGCTACCGGGGAGTTGGTAATCCACATTTTCGCACCCGTTAGCTCAAAACCGCCATCAACCTTTTTGGCTCGCGTTTTCATTCCGTTTGGATCAGAGCCCACGTCAGGCTCAGTCAGACCAAAACATCCAATCCATTCACCGGTTGCGAGCTTTGGCAGATACTTTTCCTTCTGCGCTTCGCTGCCCCATTCGTTGATAGGGTGCATCACCAGCGAAGATTGCACGGACAGCGCCGAGCGATAGCCTGAATCCACACGCTCAACTTCGCGGGCAACCAGACCATAGGCAACGTAGTTAACACCAGCACAGCCATAGCCTTGAATCGTAGATCCTAAAAGTCCTAACTCGCCCATTTCTCGCATGATATTGGTATCGAATGTTTCATGGCGATTTGCTTCGAGTACCCGAGGCTGAAGGTGGTTCTGAGCATAGTCGCGAGCGGTGTCACGAACCAAAATTTCTTCTTCGCTCAACTGTTGATCCAAAAGTAGGATGTCGTCCCAATTCTGTAAGATATGTTTACTGCTCATAACGTGTCCTAAAGTCATTGTTATTGTGGTGCGTAAAAGACGCGGCGCTATTTGATAGAAGTAATTATTCAAGCGACAAGTCGTTCGGTTGCTAGTGGCGAACTCGTGCGCTTTGTTCTCTATTCAGTTGGTTATATAGCATTGATACTAACCTTGCTGAATAATCAGTCAACGGCAAATTAGTTAGATTCGGTCAATTTGCATAATTCAGTAATTAATTCGAAAAAAAATGGTCTAAACGCGTCGTCTTTTGTTCCGTTAGTAGTCGGCTAGATAGTCTATAACTATAGAGCTAGTGGTAACTCTTTATTGGCGTAGCTACCTGTTCAAGGGGATAATAGGGCTATCAACCGTTAATTGAGAGTTAGGAAGCTATGGAAACGTTTACTATTTTTGGCCGTAAGGGATGTGGTTTTTGTGTTCGAGCAAAGGAATTGTGCGAGTTACGCGGCTTCCCATTTCGTTACATTGATATTCATGAGGAAGGGATTACTAAAGCTGACCTAGAAAAAACCATAGGTAAGCCAGTACTCACTGTTCCGCAGGTTTTTCATGGTGAAACGCATATCGGCGGCTTCACTGAGCTAGATGCCTACGTGAAAGATCAAGGTCTTTAAGCCTCTAGATTTGTAATGCTGTGTGAGGTTAGGACTTTGCTAACCTCGCACTAATTTGTTGTAATTGCTGAGCTTTAATCGCCAACCCCAGCTCTGGGCCACTATATCCTTCGGCTATCAGGCCTTTGCTACTCACTGTAGCCGCGCCAGCTAAACAGTCCATCAAGACTTCTGCGTTTGCTTGCCATTCCGGCATTAGCGAAATTTGATAATCTAGCCAACACCGCAATTTTGTCTCGTCTTTCAGCGCGCGGAAATACTGTAGCGCTTCCATGACCTGATCGGCAGACAATGTTGAAGTGCTAAACAGAGCATTCATGGTGACCACATCCACAGCAAAGTCGCGATAGCGATGGCTGGCACCGAGTAGTTGGTGCGCGGATTGAATCTGTTCTTTGGTTGAGCTGCTTAACATCAACGCCCATCGTTGTTCGCTGCGTGGTAGGGTGCGAGTGTGTTCTTTCAATACCCGCCAATCCAAAAGCTGAGATGCAGCAAAAAAGCAGTCTTCTAGTGCACCGATTCGCTGTAAAACCTCGAAGAAGATCGCTGGATTTTGCTCATTCAAGGCTTTTTCCGTTTCCCCCCATACTCGCTCTTTACTCAGTGTTTGTAATTCGCCAGACGCTGCGATCTCAGCCAGTAGTGATTCGGTCTCAGGGGCAATGGTGAAGTCCAGATGATGATATCTGGCGGCAAATCGAGCAACGCGAAGTACTCTTAAAGGGTCTTCAGTAAAGGCGTTCGATACATGCCGTAAGCACCTACGATTAATATCCTCAACGCCACCAAATGGGTCAATGAGCCGCCCAGCACTATCTTGAGCAATCGCGTTAACGGTGAGATCTCTCCGGCTGAGGTCCTCTTCGAGTGTTACGGAGGGTGCGGTGTTAAAGATAAAACCATGATAGCCCACGCCGTACTTTTTTTCGGTCCTGGCCAGCGCGTATTCTTCTTTGGTCTCAGGATGAAGAAAGACAGGGAAATCTCGTCCCACGGGCGTGAACCCAGCGGCCAACATCTCTTCAGGCGAGGTCCCAGTCACCACCCAGTCTCGTTCGTGGAATGGGTAGTTCATAAGTTGATCGCGGACTGCGCCGCCAACCAAATAGGTAGGCATAGGGTGATACTCGTGGTGGAATGATTAACTAAGTCTAAGCCATTGCTTTAAGGCTCACAATCACTGTTAATCTGAAGAAAGATCACTTCGTTCACGTTTAGCATAAAACGCGATCACATTCTCCGCCTGTGTTTACTGCTAATCTTTACCACCTCAATAGAGGTACGAATTGATGAACTTCTCCAGTATTACGCCGCGCTTTGTTGAGTGCAGCGAAGGAGCTCTGTTAAGAGCAAGCAGTCTGGTGGATGCCATAGGCAGCCGCCGGTGTTTTATTCTGACGGATAAAACAGCCGTCGCCATGGGCTATCATAAGCAGCTAGTGGACCATCTTGCCCAGGCGGGTGTTTATGCCGATAGCTTGACGATAGATCCTAATGAGAGCGTGGAAGGCTCGCTCAACTCTGTTAAGCAACATTATTTGAGGGCAAAGGCGGATCTACTTATCGCCTTCGGCTCCTCACAAACCCTTGTAAGGGCCAAGGTTACAAGGCATCTAATGTTCTATCGCGGTGAGAGCTCAGACTTAGCTCGTCCAAACGAGGTTTCGGGAAGTCGCGTACCGCTGCTGTTAATTCCGTCAACACCTTCTGCGGCCATTGAAATTGCTAAGCCAAGTGCGCTGAATACAGAGGCGGGAGTGCTAGAGTTTCAAGGCCATGGGCTCATGCCAACGGCGGTGCTGATCGACGCGAAGCTGTTTGCTAACCTAAGCCAAGCCAAGCTCGTTGAGTCAGGCATTGCCGCGTTAGCGCTCGCCATCGAGGCATTTCTTTCACGCCGTTCCTCGCTCGTTAGCGACTTGTATTCGCTAGAGGTAGTGAGTTACCTCTATGGCTTGCTAAAGAAATTGGCGCATCAGGATGGCATTAAGCTGAGCATTCAGGAGCGTTCACAGTTCCTGAACAGCTGCTATTGGTCTGGCTTAGCAATTACCAACTCATCACCTGCACTATTAACTGGCATGAGTACGGCATTGGTACAGCAGTTCAACCTGGGCTTTAGCTGGAGCGTGGGGGCGTTACTGCCGGGTGTGCTTCAATTTAGCTTGAGTAGCGCAACAGCAAGGTTGGAAAGACTCTGTGTGGCGGCGGGGCTTGCTATGAGTGGAGAATCTCGTAATCGCAGCGCGATGCGCTTTGTGCAAGAGATAACGAAGTTGGTTGATTCCATCTCGCTCCCCAGTTTGGCTGAGCAACGTTTAGATCGAACCGAAGTGCTGTCTCTTTCCTCACGGCTAACTCAAGCGGTGCAACACTCAGGTTTTCTTGCGAATCATCCGCGCTTGGCAACAAATACCGAGTTAACGCAGATCTATCGTTCACTCGCTTAGTAAAGAGCCTCTGATCGATGCTACTCATACTAAGTTGCATCGATCAATTTTCGGCTAGAGTATTAAGCAAGCAGTGAGAGAACACCGGCCAAGAGAGCAATCGTCAATCCAATAATTACTGCTGCGGCAAGAAGCAACAGTACTGAGATAATCAGTACGCCCAATCCTTTCCAAGCAGAAAAACCATTTACTTCACCAATCATCTTACACAGGATAACAAGTTGCCAGATTCCAAAGAACGAGGTGATGAGTGCTACCAAAAGCTCGATAGCGTCCATGTCAGTGGACTTAGTCACGAAGGTGTAGCAAATCAGAATAAGAATGCCTGCAACAAGTGATGGTACATTTCCCCACGCGGCCACGGTACGCAGGTTTCGCGCTGGCGCTTCGCCGCCTAGCCATTTACTGACCACCGAATAGAGCCAGCCAGTGAGGTAAAGCACCAAAACGAATACCACTGCGCCGATCAGCGCGCCAACGATCTTCATCATCATTTGATTTTCGGAAATTTCACCGGAAACGATTAGCTCCGTAACGCCCTGAAGGCCACTGATAGCACCGATAGCTAAGGCAAGAATAAGTACCATATAGCTTGGGTCAGTATCGACTAATTTACGGATTGTGGCGCGTGGTGCTGTCCAGAGGGAGAGCCAAGGGTTGAAGGTGTCGCTCATAGAGGAATTCCTTTACTTCAGGTGATTGAAGCAACAACTATAAGGAAATTTGGCGGCCTAGACAATTCCAGCGGCTGCCCAGCGCACATGGATTTCATTATTTGGGTGTCTGAGTTAGACTTTGGACTACTAGCTTAACGGGATAAATAGTGTGAAACGTGAAAAATCGGCCTTCTTAAAGTGGTTTTCAATGAGCCGTCATCAGCGTAAGCGTGGAGGTGAAAGCCTCACTCAGCAATTCGATGATAATGATTTCGCTCAGCTAAAGTTTGCCGTTATTCAGGGCGCTGCACCTACTTACACCCACGGGGCTGATAAAGACCTTTTATCACACCTAGAAAACCTGAAAAACGAATTCATCGGCCAAAGCGAACTTTGCTATCGTCACGCGCAACTTATTGTGCTCATTCGCCGCGAAGTAGAACTCGATGTGAATCTAGCCCACTTCTTTCGGCTGTGGTCAGAAGAGGCTGACTACCTAGTAGAAAATTTAAACACTCGCTGGTTGGTGTCGGCCGCAGATACCTTCGCTGATTTTAGTGAGGAACCCTTGGAGCAAGCCTATGCGCTGGCTACGGCCGGACTGATTAATGCCGTTAAACTCGCTGAGACAGAGCGTTGGCTCCGAAAAATAGATGAACCGTTGCCAGCCGTTGAAGATTTAGATATGGGCAGCAAACGAGTGGCGCTTTGGGACGGTACGTCGGCCTTTGCAGTGGGAACGGATGATACCTTAAGAAATTTTCACTGGCGGCTACTGCGAGTACGACAGAAGTCACCGCATCAACCAGCCTGCTTAGCTATCTATCATAGTGTGTTCAAACGCCTTAGCGAACATGATTCGGTATTTAGGCGTTTTCGCGATGCCCACACAAGAGCTCGGACTCAGTGGTGGTAACTATGAAGATCACTGTCATTAATTTACCCAGCGCCGTCGATAGGCGCCAATTTCAACTCAAGCAAGCCCAGTCACTTGGTCTAGCGTTGAGCTTTAAGGACGCAGTTAACCGTGAGCAGGTTCCTAAGGCCGTTGCAGAGGCCCTATCCGTTCAGTGGGAACGAAAAATGAGCCCTACTGAGGTGGCCTGTTATCTCAGTCACTTTCAACTTTGGGAGCAAATTTCTGCAACTAGCGAACCCATGCTGATCTTGGAAGATGACGCATTACTTTCCGCTCAACTGCCGACATTTTTACAGGAAGTAGCGCAATTAGTTGATATTGATCACATTTCCCTTGAAGTCAGAGCGCGAAAGAAGCTAATTGGCGATAAAGTAATCTACACTATAGCGAACACTGAACTGAGACGACTGTACCTAGATCGCACGGGCGCCGCGGCTTATATTTTATGGCCATCTGGAGCGCGGAAATTGTTACAGCTACACCGGTTAAGTGGTGCTGCCTTAGCCGATGCTCAGATCTGTAGGGCGCACCAACTGAATAGTTTTCAGACGGAGCCGCCGCTGTCCATTCAGCTGGATTGCTGTGAGCACTATGGAATTGAACCACCCATCGAAACTCAATCAACAATCTTGAATACGCGTAGAGAGGTTGAAGATGATAGGGGTAAATGGCGTTATAAGATTCGCCGCATACTATCGCAATTGCGAATGGCTAGGCGTCAACTGTTGTACTCGGTAGTCGCCACACGCCGACAACTTACGCCGCGAGTTAAGGATTTTAACGAATGAATAAGCATGTTTTGCTCGCTATATTTACGCTGCGCGGTGGTGGCGCCGAGCGCAATGTAATTAGCTTGGCAAAGCTACTCGTGGATGCAGGTCACCACGTTGATATTGTGGTGTTTAAAAATCAGATTGAACATGACATTCCCCCTGGTATTACCGTTCACTATTTTCCCTACGCTAAATACCGCTCTATTCCCCGATTTTTACGCGGAACCTGGGTAGCTAAGCGATTTGATCGCTGGGTTAAACGGTTCATCGGTCAGCCTGACCTCATTTTGTCGAATCTCTTTCCCGTTGACCTAGTGTTGTCACGAAGCAAGTTGGCTAACGTGGTATTAGTGCTTCACGCGGCATTGTCGGACGAAGTGAAAACCACGCTAAAAGCCTGGGACCCGAACGAGGTGTTGAAGGTTTATCGAAGTAAGCCGGTAGCCGGTAATTGTGAGGACGTTGTTGAGGACTTTGTTCGTTTTACGGGGTCGAGATTTGCCACTTCTGTACTGCCCACGCCCATAATAACTGAAGATATTGATCTCAAGTCGCGTGCCTTTAATCCTGGCGTCGAGGGCTATCTGGTTAGTGTTGGTCGTTTTGAAGCGAGCAAACATCTTGACCACCTAATTAATGCCTACGTAAAAAGCGGTATTAGCGAGAAACTGGTCATTGTCGGATCAGGTAAGGAAGAGCCAGTAATACGCGAGCAAATTAAAGCGCTCGGACGGAGCAAGGATATTATTCTCACTGGATTTATTGCCAATCCTTATCCGTTTATCCGCCATGCAGTGGGCTTTGTGCTTTGTGCCGAAAATGAAGCTCAGGGCTTAGTTATCAGGGAGAGTGCGATATTGAATACTGGGTTCGTCGCGCAGGATTCGGGGCTGGCAACCAAAGCGCTACTCGCCGATCATCAACGGGTTCCCTTTGGCGATGAAGAGGCGCTTGCCAGTAAACTCCGCGTCTTAGTTGCTTCGCCAGAACAATTTTCCGTGCCAAAGCTTAACTTCGTCAGCGCTGAGCAAATCGTCGACGCTCACCTTGATCTAATCAAATAGTAATCAACATGTTGCAGTCGCCTCCCGAATAATCGAAGGAGGCACTACCAAAAGACGTTCGCAGCTACCTAAGCTTCAGCGGGCAGTCCCAAACAATACTCAATGATTTCAGCATGTCGAGCTCTGCTTGGGTGGAGACATTGTCGGCTTGCGCGAGTTTTTCAAGTAAGTTGAGCAAGTTACGCTTAATGAGCGGCGTGGCGCAATTTATGCGTTGAACTGCATGCAAAAAATGACTGAATTCGACCGGCGTCGCTTCGCGCTTTGCGATGTCAAAGCCGAGGGCGTTGCGAGCGAGCTCGGCGATATTATCCTGCAGCTGAGTTGATGTTTCACCCAGCGTAAAGAAACTCCAAATAACTAAGCTCAACGGTCCTTTCAACTTCCTCATTGATCGAATAGATGGTCGATGGGGTGGCTCTTGCTCGAGATAGAACTCTACTAACACAGCTAAACACCATTGGAAGGCTTGAGGTTGCTCTGCGTGTTCCAAAAGTTGCTTGAGCTTCTTTCGTAATTTCCGCTGCTCACTGGGCGGCAGTTGCTTAAGTGTTGGTAGGGTAATTTCTGTTAGCGCTAACAGCGATGAGGGGCCGGTTGTCTCGAGGTTTGCAGTCAACTCGTTTAGGCAGCTTAGGGCACTTTGATCAAGACCTTGTGTTAGGGCTTCAGGTGGAGAAACCTGACTACCATTCGAACTGGTCGCTCGCTGAATAACAATAGCGGGGATAAGTATCGCTGCCAAAGAGGGGTTGTGGGCGGCAGCAACCAGAGATGGAGATAGCCCAGCCAGACGTTGATGTGCTTCGTTCAACAACGATGAACTTGCCACTTTACCGTCGGAACGTGTTTTTTGGACGGGTGGTGAAACAAGCTTCTCTGCCAGCGCGTCCTGTAGCGCATCAAGTTGATAGCCTAATCGTGCCACCCGATCAGCCAAGGGCGGGTGGGTGCCTCTGCCACTCCAAGAACCAAGAGGCCGATAGAAAAAGAGGTGTGCCATGGCACTGGTATTTTCATGTAGTACGCGACCACCAGTGCGGTGCTGTGAAATCTTAGTGAGCGCGGTAGCAAGCGCTTCGGGGTAGCGAGTAAATTCTACGGCCGTTGCATCGGCCAAATACTCGCGCTGCCGATTAACCGCGAGCTTAATGAGCTTGGCCAAGTAGGCGCCGATACTTCCGAAGAGAAATAGGACACCGCCGATCACGGCGATCGCCAGTGTTCCCTTACCAGAGGATGAGTTACGACGGGGGCGAGAGCTACCCACGACCGCCATCGCATGGCGGCCGATCAATGCAATAAACTCAATCCCAAAAAGCAGAGCCATCATTTGGAAGTTAATCCGAATATCGCGATTCACAATATGACCAAATTCATGGGCGACGACAGCCTGAACCTGGTCGCGATTGAGGTTGTCAATGGCCCCTTGAGTTAGCGCGATCACAGCATTACTGGGCGTGCTGCCTGCGGCAAAGGCGTTAATCCCTTGCTCATTTTTTAGAATAAAGAGGCTGGGGGCTGGAGTTGTAGCGGCAACGGCCATTTCCTCGACAATATTCATTGCCTGGAGGTAGCGCTGGCCGTCATTGATATCCACAAGTTCACCGCCTAACTCTTGTGCAACGATGATGCCGCCACGGCGAAGTGTTAACCACCGATAAAAGGACGCCCCGGCGATGGTAATGAGTATCAGGGCGTCGGCCCACCAATATATAGCCACGCCTTGCTCAGAGGTATTAGCGTTGTCTACAAAGAGCATCATACCGTAGAACGCAAAGTGGGTAACGGCTAGCAGGGCGAGTACCGCTAGCGCAAAAAGGCTCAACAATAACCTAGATTGCCTCCGGCTGCGGTCCTGCTCGTCGAAAAACTGCATAACTAAACTTAGAAGCTAACTTTTGGTGCAGCCTGAATCTGGGCACTGTCATCAAACTCTAACCAAACACCATTCTGTACATGACCAAAGAAGCCGGCAACAAAGTTGTTCGGGAATGACTGCTTGTAAGTATTGTAGCTGTTGACATCGTCATTGTAGGCTTGACGTGCAAACGCAATACGGTTTTCCGTTGAACTCAGCTCTTCGGTCAAGCGCGCTACGGTTTGATCGGCCTTCAGTTCAGGGTAAGCCTCAATGGTAACGGATAGCTTATCCATGGCAGCCATTAGACCGCCCTCTGCAGCGCCAAGTTTACTCATTTGCACGCCTGAGGGGTTTGCAGCCATTGCTTTCAGCGCTGAGGCTGCGCTATTTCTTGCCGTAATTACCGCTTCGAGGGTCTCAGACTCATGAGAAAGATAGGCCTTGGTTGACTCCACCAAATTGGGGATCAGGTCGTAGCGGCGCTTAAGTTGGACTTCGATTTGTGCAAAGGCATTCAATAAGCGGTTCTTTAGTTTCACCAGCTTGTTGAAAATACCCACTACGTAGAAGACTATGGCCGCCAGAACGACTAGAATAATGATGGTTGAGATGTCCATATTGCAACTCCTTGTTAATCTTATTTAACTTATATTTGTTTTTTTAATCTAATGTGGGGAATTTGTCAAGTTGAAATCCAACTCAGAGACAGCCACTAAGTCGATAATTAATGGTGTACAGGCAAGCCGAGTCTTTCTTCCCCACCATGGTTCGGGCCTTGTCGTGGACTTCTTAGCTGAACGATTCCCCAACGTCAGTAGAGCTGAATGGCTTGACCGTATTGCTCGAGGTTTAGTTTTAAACTCGGCGCGCGTGCCGATATTAGTGGATCAATTATTTGAGCCTCAATTGGAGCTTCTCTATTATCGCGAGGTTCATAAAGAACCAACCATTCCACTAGATCTTAACATTGTGTTCGAAACGGAACACTGTTTGATCGTGAATAAACCCTCATTTTTACCGGTAAATCCTGGCGGGCAATTTATTACAGAGACCGTGGTTGGACGTTTGGTGGCGCGAGGCTACTCCTCTGAGCTAACCGCGGTCCATCAATTGGATCGGCTTACCGAGGGCTTGGTACTGCTCTGTAAACGAGCGGCGGATAGAGACCGATACCATCGTTTATTTCGCGATGGTCTTATTCGCAAGCGCTACGAAGCGCTTTCGATATACGCGCCAGAAAGTTCTGCAGGGCACATTGTTCACCACCGCTCAAAACTCGTTAGAGGTGAGCCGAGCTTTTGTTGGCGTGAAGACGAGGGTGAAGCGAATTCCTATAGTCGGATTCAATTTTTGGGACCGCTCGATGACGCCTATCGTTTTGAGTTAGAGCCTGTCACTGGCAAAACGCACCAGCTCCGCGTGCACATGGCTGCTCTTGGACATCCTATAATGAATGATCCCTTTTACCCAAAGCTGCGGGAGAAGAAGCCAGATCAATTGACAGCTCCGCTCAAGTTAAAAGCGCGGGCGTTAAGTTTTGAAGACCCGGTAGATGGGCAAACTATTAGCTGTGATATTGGGGTAATTGAAAGTGAGCGATGAATGCACTAACACTACAGCCTTTAATGCCTGAGTCTCTGAATGAAAAATAAGTTCACAGTTCAATGTTAAATTTGCGGTAGACTTACTAGTACAGTCATTAGACCGAGTCAACGTCGTGAGCTTGGCACAGGTGTAGTCCTGCTGCGGTGAGGAGCACATAATACTGTATTGGCAGAATAAAGTAGCTGTCTTAACTAAAGAAAACGGAGTGTTTCGGTGTTGCGAAGAAGAACCTGGTTGGGGTTATCACTGTTGTCATTGACTGCCTGTGTAGGGGTGGTTCAACAGTCTAAACAAGCATCGTTTGATGAAGCCTGGCGAACGGGAGATTCCGTTCAGTCGCTAGCGCTTGCTCAGGAGTACGCGGAGCTTAATTCACAGCAGCGGGCCAGCAACTTACTTTGGGCACTGCAGCTTGGCGCCGTTGAGCGAAGAGCAGGTAATCATCGTGCTGCCATTGCAGCGTTCGACGATGCTGAGCGTCGTATGCACTTCGAGGTCAACGAATCTGCGGTGGCTAAGGCCGGGGAGTCGGTCGGCGGGTTGCTGCTAAACGACGCCGCTTTAGATTATGAGGCGAAGTACGCAGATGGCGTCATGGCGAATACCTACAAAGCTTGGAGTTTTTGGCAGCTCGAGGATGTCGCCAATGCCCGAGTAGAATTTAATCGTGCCGAAGAGCGCCAACGTCTGGCGGTACGTTATTTCTCATCACAAATTGAAGCACAACAGAGCTTGGTTTCGCAGGCGGATGATCCCGCTTCGATTGATTTGGCTTATGACGCGTCGTTAAAGCAACTGCAGCGCCAGCAGGCGC
Source organism: Umboniibacter marinipuniceus (assembly GCF_003688415.1). Classification (NCBI taxonomy): domain Bacteria; kingdom Pseudomonadati; phylum Pseudomonadota; class Gammaproteobacteria; order Cellvibrionales; family Cellvibrionaceae; genus Umboniibacter; species Umboniibacter marinipuniceus. The sequence goes on along the minus strand of NZ_REFJ01000003.1, from coordinate 281,413 downwards.
AGCTATTCGAGCCCACCTGGCGAGCCTACGATGGCTACGTTAACCCGTTTACCACTTATTCCGCGGGACTGTTTAGGCTACTTTACGCAACTTCAGCCAACGACTACGAGTTGGCGGCGGATTCCTTTCGCCGGGTGTACTCGCTGACGGGGAGCGAATCGGCACAGCGGGACTTTAATATGGCGCGTGCTTTGGCGGCAGGAGATAGTAGTTTTCGACCCGATGGTGATGTTTGGGTCTTTATTGAATCAGGTTTGTCAGTGGCCAAACGTGAGTTTCGTTTTGGTATCCCTATCTACTTTGATCGTAGCTTCCACGACTACTTTACTATTGCATTACCAACACTTCAGCCACGACCTACCCACTTTCAGTCGGCCAGTGTGGGATCGGACCAAGCCCAACAAATTGCCGATATGGATCGTATCATTGGTGCAGAGTTCAAGGCTGAGTATCCTGTGATTCTTACTCGTGAAATTATCCGTGCTACGCTTAAAGCTATGGCGACACATGAAGTGGCTAAAAAGGACGACGACGGCTGGGCTACCGCACTGGCGATGATGGCTCAAATCGCTTCAACTAGCGCGGATACTAGAAGCTTTTCGGCGTTACCCGAGGAGTTCAATGTTATTCGCACAACACGCCGAAATAGAGATCTCTATCTAACATTAGCGAATGGTGTGAATAAGGTCCGGCTCGATACCAATGCGAGTGCACACGTAGTCTACGTACAACAGGTCGCGCCGGGTACTGAGCCGGTTATCGACGTAATAAATATCCCATAAGGAGCACATTACCATGTTGAGAATTGCTATTATTTTGAGTCTGTTTGTTGGCCTAGTGGGTTGCCAAACGCCAACGCACACTATTGATCCAACGGATCCAAATAGTAATCAGACCCCAGGCCTTAACTACGCAGATTTTCAGGCCGCGGCGAACGAGCTAACGGCAGAAATTATTGCCTCACCATTAATGGTTCACCCGGAAACGGCACAGGGCGAGCGTTATGTGATTCACATTTCGTCGGTAACGAATGACACGATGCAACGAATAGATACCGATCAGCTTGTTAAGGGGATGCGTGTTCAGTTGCTCAACTCGGGTCGATTTTTTGTAACCACAGCATTTGATGGTTCTGACAACGCAACCCGAGAAATGCGCGAATTACAAAATGACAAAATGGTGGACCAAAGTACCGTGCAAGAAAACGGCACGGTGATTGCACCTGATTTTTCGATGAGCGGCAAGATTCTTCAGCGCAACAACAACTTGGATAATAATGATACGCGTGTTGAGTACTACTTCCAGTTGACACTGACTGATCTAAAGACCGGTTTAGCTTACTGGGAAGGAGAGCGAGTTATCGCTAAAGTCACCGGTCAACGCGGTGCAAGTTGGTAATCTCACGCTGGTGAGTCTATCGAAATGAAGGCTACCTTTGCCAGCGTACTAAGTGGTAAAGGACCAGCAAAAAGCCCCTATAATTAGGGGCTTTTTTTCGTTCAGAGAACTATGGCAGGCTAGTAGTTAAGGGTTAGTGCTCAACTGTTCGCAGATTGCTGCATGGACACGTTCACTTGACTTATCATCGGTGACCGAGTGGATCAAAGCCTTTGACCTTTCCAATAGCGTGGTATCGAAACTGCCATCTAAGCAACTCGACATTGCGTTGAGTAAGTCATCGAACTCAGTAATGCTTTCGCTCGGCTTGACTTGCTCAAAGTCCAATCCAAAGTGGCGATTATTTTCATATTTCTCACGGTCCGGATGGTATAACAGGATAGGTTGACTAGTGAGCAAGTATTCGAACAATAGGCTTGAATAGTCGGTGATGAGTACATCGGCACCAACGAGCTCTTCATAGGCATCGTCCCAACTGCCAGACTGAGGTCTAGATTTTACGATGTGGCTATAATCCGTACCTAAATCATTAAGACTTTGATCGCTAGGGTGGGCTCTGATGAGCAGCATAGCGTTGTTGTCGGCTAAAAATTGGTTCAGCCTAAACAAATCCAGTTTGGTTTCCCATTTACCGTAATCGCGAAACGTTGGCATATAGACAAACACCTTCGCGGCGGTTTTGAAGCCGTGACCATAGCGCTCGATGAGATTATTGCGATTACCGCGATGCTTAATGAGGTAGTCATTGCGCGGTTCACCAACTATAGGCATCTCGCTAGGGGGCTTTGCAAAGCTCTTGCAGTAGAGAGCTTGACTCATCGGCGATGTAGCACAGAGGAAAGAGACTCGCTGATACTTTTTAGTTTGACGACGAAGATTTCGACGGCGCTTAAACTCGCTTTTCTTCCACGTTTTGGGATTATAATTCTCGAGGGCGATGGCTTTGATTGGCATCCCATGCCAAATGTTGAACCGCTTTACCCCTGCGGAGAGCCGATGATTTAACTCATTCGGTCGAGTGGTGCAAATGACCCAGACACCGGCTCGAATAGATAACCATTTGGCCTTTAGCGAGCTGGCGGCACAGGTTTCAATGCCAAGCTTATCCAAATTGGTAGCTTGCACAGAATTGTTACTAATGTAGACATGACGTCGCGAGTCCAGCCCCTTCGACTGAACTAAAAAGTGACTACAAGAACGTTGTTGGCCTTCTGCATAGAGCCAAATATCTCGATTTCGGGGGATGAAAAACTGTAGAATCGCGAAAAGCAGCGACACGATAGCTCCTTGATTTAGAGTGATGGCAGAGTCAAAGAGGGCGAAATTCTAAAGCCAGGACTCAATGACGATATAGGAGAGAATATTAACACTAATCCGGCGAAAGAATCCGACTTCAGGTTCGTGTTCAAATGTGATTTCCTCGCCGTTTTCAGTGGTTCGCCACCGCAACGCTTGGTTTTCATCCAGCTCTACCCTATAGGCCTTATTCAGAATTGATTCATCAAACTCTCTAGAGACTCGTTCTGCCAGCAGAGTGCTTTCGAAAAGAACGCCCATTTCGGTATTCAGATCCATCGAACGCGGATCCAAATTGAAGCTCCCGACAAACATATAGCGTTCATCAACGGTAAAGGTTTTGGCGTGGAGGCTGGCTCTGCTAGATCCAAACGAATGCTTTTGGGGGGTTGCTCGGTTTGCGTTGGGTTTGAATTCGTAAAGTTCAACCCCTGCCTCAACTAACGCCTCGCGGTAGTTCATGTAGCCGGCATGAACAATACCAACGTCGTTAGCAGCTAGAGAATTGGTTAGTATTCGCACCCGAACCCCGCTTTCTACTAGTATCTTCATTCCCTGGACAAAGTGGTCAGTTGGGACAAAGTACGCTGAAATAATGAGGATGTCTCGGTTGGCTATTCGGAGCAGGTTAGCCAAGTTAGCGCCTACGTGAGTGGCGGTATCTGCGCTATCTGTCTCAGCTTTGTTAGGTGCGTCATAGAGCACCTCGGCCTTACCCCAGTACAGGGGGAACTGATCGTAATATTCGGATGTTAAAAGTTTGGATTCGGAGGCCGCCTGGGCATAATTACTCTCACTCTCTCGTTCGACCGTTGCGGTGAGCTCTGCTTGTAATCCAGCTAAGGTGTCCTGATCAACGTTATTAGCGATCAATTCAAACGGATAAACCCACGGACTGTTCCAGTAGCTATCGAAGGCGTCACTGACCTTTGCAACAACGGGACCGATACTCAAAACATCAAGGTCTGCGAAGGCGGCATGGCCTTCGGCATTAAAGTATTCGTTGCCAATGTTCCGGCCACCTACAATGGTTACTTGACCGTCGGCAGTAAGTGATTTGTTATGCATTCGATGGTTAACACGATTAAGCTGGCTAACACTCTCAAATAGCCTAAATGAACGATTGGCGAACGGGTTGTATACACGGACCTCGATGTTCGGGTGCTGGTTTATGGCACTTAAGCCTAAATCTTTCCCCGAAGTGTCTAGATCGTCCAAGAGCAGTCGGACACGGACACCTCTATCGGCAGCGTCAATCAGTGCATTGGCTAAAACTAGCCCGGTAGAGTCGCTATGCCAAATATAGTATTGAACGTCGAGCGAAATCTCCGCGCTTTCAATTAGCTTCATTCTTGCTACGAACGAATCGACCCCACCGGCGAGGACCATAAATCCAGACTGATCCGGCCTTGCTGCGACCGCTTCGCTAACGTGCTCTGAGAGAGAAGATGCACGGTCACTGCCAATGGCGAAACTCTCGGTACGATTCATTTGGTCGGCGGGTGGCAAGCTGCGGCAGCTCGTCAAGCAAACGAATCCGCTGAGAAACAGGATGTACGAGAATAGCTTAAACAATTGTGTCGCCTGCATGAGCGCCTGAGAACCTAGTTTAATGAATGGAAAAGTGACTCGAATTAAATAATCCTAGCATAGAGAACCGATGCTCTGTAGTAATGGGCGTCATCAGCCAGTGGAAAAACCGAGTTTCTCTTCCATACTCTGAGTACGATTATCAGTCATAGGGGTATCAATCGTCATGTTCACTGCCGTCTTCCGTTTAAGCCAGTTCACTTTGTTAGCGCTCATATTAACGGGCTGTGGTAACAGTGATGAGACTAAGGAGGTGATTGACGAAGTGGCCTCACTGCTACCGAATACCTCTAGCTTGCAAGTTCACGTTAGGGAAGGTGTCGCACTGGAGCAAGGAGAACGTTTTACGATAGACGTTACCTTTGTAGACAGTCTGGGGTTAAAATTCGACGCTAACGACGAAGCCACCTTCAGCATCTCGGATACGTCGTTGGTGACTACTACGGCGGCCAATAATAGCTTTGAAGCCACTGGTGGCGGTACCGTGACGGTAGATGTTGCCTATCGAGACTTACAAGAGCAGATTGAACTGACGATTGCGCCCTCAGAAATTACCCATGTTGTAATTGAACTTGATGGCTTTGATAGCTTCGCCGTGTCTCAGCGCGCCAGTGTTCGCGCCACCGCCTTCCACTCCAATGGTGGACACGAAGATGTCAGTACAAAAGTAAACTGGAGTTCGTCCGATACGAGTATTCTTAACTTTGATGCGAACTCCAATCAATTCAGCGCGCTAAAAGATGGGAGTGTTGAGATTACGGCGACACTACCTAATAGCTTGACCAATACCACGACCATCACCACGGCAAAATCTGGAGGTGCTGAGTCGAACACGCCTATTGTTGACGCCGGAGACGCAAACAGCTATTCAATCAGCGTGACGATTAATTCGGATGATCTGGCTGAACTTCAGCTTCATTCAGAGAAAGGGTCTGTGCTGCGCGAAGGCATGAGCTCGAAAATGAGTGTTACGGCAGTGCATACTAACGGAAAACACTTTGACTTTGGCGATTCGGTTACTTGGTCGACGAGTGATGAATCCGTGCTTCGTATTAGTGAAAATGGTGTCGTTGAGGCAATTTCATCTGGATTCGCGACGGTCTCGGCTGCACATAACGGTTTAGTCGATAGCTATCGGATACGAGTTAGCGATGTCGAGGTACGCTTACAGGAGTTAGTGTTAACGAGCGCCACTGGCACGTCCTTAGCCCTTGGAAGAACACAGTTAAATGTTGTTGGGGTCTATTCAGACGGAACGCGTTATGATCTGAGTAATGAAGCAACCTGGTCAGTGTCTGATAATTCCATTGCGTCAGTAGGAAGCACTGCTTCATTCAGCGCCGGGGAGGTGAATGGTCTGCGCGCGGGTACGACGACGATCTCCGCCGCTTTTGGTGATCAATCTGGCAGTCTGGAACTCACTTTCCTCGCTGCGACTCCCACAGGAATTACCCTCTACGCACCAAGTGATCCTGCCTTTGTAGGCTCTGATTTACAGTTTGTTGCCAAGGCTTACTATGATGACGGCACTGAAAAGGATGTCTCCAATCAAGTAACTTGGAGTAGTTCCGAGGCGAAGGTTGTTAATATATCCAACGCAAAATCTCGTCACGGTTTAGCGCATTTACTTCAGCCGGGGTCCGCGACGATCACTGCTAGCTATGGTCGTTTCAGTGATACGTCAATTGTTACAGTCCAAGCCGTTCCTGTGAGCTCCATTACGATTCAGCCCACCAGTGCCAGTGTACGAGAATCCAAAGATGTTCGTTTTAAGGTTATGGCCACCTTTCAGGACGGAACTCAGCATGATGTGTCTAGCACGGCAGGGTGGAAATCTTCCGACACCTCAATTGTAACGGTCAAGCACGGCTTAGTTCACGGCGTGAATGCAGGGCAGGCTGACGTCACTGCAACCTTCGACGGTAAACGTTCAACCGTACCGGTCACCGTTACCTCAGCCCAGCTGTCGACATTGGTGATAACCACTGCAGTTTCGAGTGTTGATATAGGTGACTCAACGCAGCTTACTGCGAACGGTACTTTGGATGATAGTAGTACCGTGGATGATACCGCTAGTGCTCATTGGAGCAGCTCCGATCAAACAATTATGAGCGTTTCGGCGCAGGGGCTCGCGACGGGCCATGCAGCTGGTACTGTAACCATTTCAGCGTCCTTAGATGGCGTAGATTCGAACAGCATTCAAATTACTGTAACAACGCCCCCACCATTAACAGGTGCGGGTTCGGGTTCGGGTTCAGGTTCAGGTTCAGGTTCAGGTTCAGGTTCAGGTTCAGGTTCAGGTTCAGGTTCAGGTTCAGGTTCAGGTTCAGGGCAACCTCCCGGTTCTGTGACAAACCCTCAAACACCAACAGGAGCGATTACCGCTACGACGTTGCCTACGGTGAAGCAATTCTCCTACACGGAAACGAGTACTAAGACGGTTCCGGGTACCAGTGCTGAGATGGACTCAACGGCGAATAACTGCGACGGGAATATTAAAGCGGCGGATACACTCGGCGCTATTGCGATTGTGGCGCGCAAGCAAACAGGTGTCTCTAGTCCAAGCTGCTGGACCGATGGAAACTACAATTATTCTGATTTTCCAGTTTCCCAAGGTACCCTAAGCGATAGCTCAGGAGACAGCTTCGATGCGTACCATGTAGGGGTCCCCACCAAACCGGTAAACTTTGCGGCAAGTGGTCACTATTTAGCCTTTAAACCTGCGGCGGCCGGCACTTACGTGTTGTACGCCTTTGATGGTCATTTCTCTAAACTCGAAACCTTGACGGCGAGTTCCTCCGACTGGTTGGTGACAAACACTGAGGTGAGCCAGCTCACTGCGACCACCACCTATCTTATTCTTCCAGACGGCACGGAGCCGAGTGTTCTTCATTCAATTTCCGCTGATTTAGTAGGTGCTGAAATCGCCGATAATGGCTTGGGAAAGGTCTATCATTACGAACTTTCTATTGCTGGTGGACGCACGCCGATAGACCGTGCTGACTTCACGGCGGGTCCGGCCGATGCGAGTAACCGCTACGGTCAGAATCGTTATTTTCATCCCGTAGCGCTCAGTGACGGGAAGCTTGGAATCGTCTGGCAGGACAGAGCGAGCTACCAGGTCTATCTGACGAAGTTCGATAGACGTGGTACGAGTGAAACTTTAGATCTACCACTGGGTGCGGGGCCAAGCAGAATGTTGGGCGCGGCTGGCTCCGATGCATCAGGTACCATCTTCACCCTACTGTTCGAGGCGGGGAACCCCGACCCGAACTACAACTCGAGTAGCGATGCGGACAAGGTCCTCTCAGTGTTAGCTGTTAAGTCAGATGAGAATGGCACTTTGCTAGCGAGTAAAGAATTGAATGACAGCTCGAATAGTCTAAACGCCACCACCTTCGGTGATATTGCGAGCTCGATGACGGCAACTGACGGACAATACGGTAATACGGTCAGCCTGCATGTAGCTGGTGGTGAAGTTGGTATCATTTATTCCCGTCTTCATGCTCAAACCAGTGATGGCTTAAACCATCAGGGCGCGGATGCCATTGTACTAGATGCTGGTTCCCTCGCGATTAAAGTTAATCACGGGCAGACTTCAGGACATTCTTTCTCGAATGTGATGAGCACGACAGCGAGTAATCAGTTCATTGCTATTGACCTTGGTGACAACTATCCCCGGGGTATCAACTTCCATCGCTTCGATGGTAGCGGTAAGGATAGTCGTGTGGTTTATACCTTCAAAACTCACCATGGGTACGTAGCAAGTCATGATGGCAGAGGACCGTTTGATCCCTACGCAGTAGATGTTTCGGGTAGACAGATGTACAAGTGGAGTAATGATAACAACACCTACACCGAAATTGGTGGGGTGGAAGAGTCAAATTCCGGCTATTTAGTGCTGTTCGCCTCGGAACACGATGCCAATAACAGGGTGCTGAATAATAGCGCGACAGGGGATAACCTGAACCTCGTTGATGCGCGAAATATCGGCTTGGTAAAAGTTAGCCCTTCCTTCGAGTCCGCTTCGGGGTCCCGAAATGAGGTCTCGGATGATTTAGTCATTACTCAAAGTGGCAGCGCGCCAGAGACCGGAGAGTTCTATACCTTTGACGGATTGAAGCGTGGGCAGCGAGTGACTGGTATTCGCTGGTTGACACAATATACCGATAAAACGGCTGAAAATGCGTCGCGGGTGCGTTTTCATTCTAGAGGTGATGGCAACTTCACGGTGATGTGGGAAGTTTGGCGTCCTGCTCAGTATGTGGAAACGCGCGCAATGGTCATAGATAGTGAGGGTGCGGTCGTGACGCCGTCAGTAGTGCTTAATGGTGTCAGGCTAAACCGTCGTGATGATCTCTTTAGGGTAGGCGACAAAACCTATACTTTAGTGGGTAACAAGGCCGCCGGAACCTTAGAAATTACGGAGATTGTTGAGTAGCGAAATTGAGCTATTCTCAAGTTTACTGGGTAATGTGGCGAGTGTTAGTTGAATAAAGGGAGTTGTTCGGTAACACCGCTAGGTTTTAATGGGGTCAAGCCACAGTGGACCCCAATAAGGCGGACGCCAAGGCCATTGCCACGGAGATAGGCGGCAGAGAGTAATTGTAAAAGAACCTCATGATTAAGTTGCCCGATCGCTTGCTCTCTTGTGGTTTGACTAAAATCCGCGAACTTGAGTTTAATGCCAATCCGAGCCACTTGATTCGCCTCAAAATAGCGTTTGCTCCGCTGAGTGAACTCGGGAAGAAGCGTTTCCTGATAGTTGAGAATGACGGCTTCTAGTGAGTTTAGATCAACGCCGAACGTCCGTTCAACACCTACTGATTTTCGCTCACGATATGGCGAAATAGTGCGTTCGTCGATACCTTGGCAGCGATGCCAAAGGACGCGACCAAACTTCCCCAAGAGGGTGTTTAACGCATGTTCGCTGCTCGCGCGAATATCGCCGCCGGATCTGAATCCAAGTGACTGAAGGCGCTTCCAAGTTACAGCGCCAACCCCTGGGACTTTATTGAGTTCCAGCTGCTCGATAAAACGCTCTACCTCATTGGGCTGAATGACCGTTAAGCCGTCTGGTTTATTTATATCTGAGGCAATTTTTGCGAGAAACTTGAGTGGCGCAACGCCAGCGGAAGCCGTAAGCCCAAGCTCAGATTTAATGTCCCAGCGAATGGCTTCCGCGATGTGGGTCGCGGACCCGCGGAAATGTGGCGATTCGCTAACGTCTAGAAATGCTTCATCCAACGAAAGTGGCTCAATAACATCCGTGTAACGAGCTAGGATCTCACGCATTCGCCGACTGACTTCACGATAACGATCCATTCTTCCGGGCACTACGGTAAGATTCGGGCAAAGACGAAGTGCTTTAGCCGTCGGCATAGCCGAGCGAACACCAAATTTTCGCGCCTGATAATTACAGGTAGAGATGACTCCTCTACGATCAGTAGAGCCACCCACAGCTAAGGGAATGTTGGCCAGGGTGGGATTGTCCTGCATTTCAACCGCAGCAAAGAAGGCATCCATGTCGACATGAATGATTTTACGAGTGGGCAATGTCGACATAGATACGATTTTTTGCGAGGTAGCTTAGAAGCCTTTAGGGTTAGACGCTAATTGACTAATAACTGCAAGGCCGCCTAGACCGAGGAAAAGTACCATGAAAATAAGTCCGATGAGCATTAGTACGCCAGTAATGGTGAAATAGGTTTTTAACTTCGTCTGCGACTTGAGAAACTCGGCTTCGCTCTGAGTAAGAAATGCTTGTTCGGCTGCGCTGGCAATCTGAAACAGGAGGATACCAAGCCAAATAGGAACCCACGCAATAAGGATTCCAAAAATTGAAAGCGCGGTTAGAACGCCATTGATAATAAACATTACGCCGATAAATTTTAGCCAACCACGAGCGCTGTATAGTGGGCTACTAAGAGCTTGTAAGTCCATTTAATTAGTCCTTGTTAACGTTGTTTGATATGTGAATTAGTAGTCTATAACGAAAATGAGTGGAGGCAAACAACGAAAACTCGCCGTGGTGTAATGATCATTGTTATCGGATCTGCTATCGATGCCAAGCTACGCCCGACAATAAATTATCAGCGGCTTGATCGGCGTTCACTATACTGTAGAGGATGATCATTAGAGCTGCCTACGGTTTAATCAAAGGTTGCCAATAGACTTGCTGGAAAATAGACGTGAACACTGCTGCTGTTGTTCTATACATATTCCTCTTTCTATCGATGTGCGTGAGCGCAGCGGGGGTGTGGCTTGCACGTGACGGAAGTAGAGATTCAAGGGGTACGGTACTCTGTACCATGTCTTATGTGGTGTTGGCGTTAGCGGCGCTGTTGGCAACGCTGAGTTACATCATGCCGCCCCCGGTGGTCTTTTTCTCACTTGATATACTTGGTCTAATTGATTATCTCCGCGCGCTACTGATGCCCAGCGCCGCTGCGCTTTTCTACCTAGGCTTAAGGGTCCACGTTGAACGGCCTAACGATGATTTTCCCAGGGAGCAGATATTCTTTGCCGCGATATTTTTTACGGTGAGTTACGGCTTTTTCACCTCTCAACCCGAAGGTTGGCCAACGATAGTTGTTAATTTCTGGATTGGCGTTTCGGCCATGTTATGTATAAGGCTCATCGTTACCGGGCGGCGGCTAACGGTTGCCGATAAATTTATGAACGGAGCTTTAGCGCTGCTATTAACCTTTTCTTGGCTACAAGTTGTTTGGGGGTTTAGTGATCTCCATCGTGATCCGACGACACCCATTGATATCTTTCTCTTAGTTGGGGCAACCAACTGTGTACTGGCCATCGCCATAGCGCTAATCGTCCGTATTAATCATCGCGTAGTTCGCAGATTGCGCAGTCAAGCCGCTACGGATTCCTTAACTGGAGCGCTTACGCGGAGGGCGTTTACTGAACAGGGAGAATTTGCCATCTCCCTGTGCAAACGGCAGAAAGTTCCCTGCACAGTGGCCTACATTGATATTGACAACTTTAAGCGCTTGAATGATGACTTTGGCCATCAGATAGGTGATCGCGTACTGTATTCCTTTTGCGAGGAATTAAAGTCAACAATTCGAAGTGTTGATGTGCTTGGTCGCCTAGGTGGAGATGAATTTGTAATCATCTTCCCTAGCGCAACAATTGGCGATGTTGACCGTTGCATCAATCGTGTGCGAGAGCAACTTGATCGTAACGTTATCACCGAATTTCTTCAGTTTAGTTGTGGAATAGTTGATGCGTTATCGGCTGAAATCGATCTCGATGAGGTCGTATCGAGGGCTGACCAGGCGCTCTATCAAGCTAAGAGCAGTGGTCGGCATCGAAATTTCATTTGGCGGCCAACCTAAGCCTAAGCGCTATCAACCGCACTCATTAGTTTCGGCTGATGAAGCCGCAACATACTTTCCGATGGATCAGGGTGAGGAAGGCCTCAGCGACAAAAGTGCTATCCTAATTCGCGTGGGCGCGGCTCGTTACCATAGATCAAGCTTCAGCTGATTATCACAACAAAAGTGCTATCCTAATTCGCGTGGGCGCGGCTCGTTACCATAGATCAAGCTTCAGCTGATTATCACAACAAAAGTGCTATCCTAATTCGCGTGGGCGCGGCTCGTTACCATAGATCAAACTTCAGCTGATTATCACAACAAGATCGTTTAAACTAATTATCATTTCTAGCTAGTGAGCGAAAGCAATGCCTAGTACATCAACTAAATCTAGCGTATCAAGGGTACTTGCTTTCGCATCTTTACTATTACTCCCTGGCGCGACATTCGGCTATAACAACAGCAAAGCAATGGATCCCGAGGATCGATCGGGAACTTGGTCTATTGGCGCTTACTTCAATTGGCAAGAATCACCCTACGCGGGAGAAGACTGGCGCTCAGACTTTATGCCTCAGTTTGTCTACACCGGTGAAAATATCTATTTAGATACCACACAGATGGGTTGGCACGCTATTGATAATGATGATTGGCAGCTAGACACCTATGTCAATTACTACCTCAATGGTTATAACGATCACACCTTTTACTCCGATACTGGAGAGGTTCGCGATGAAGATGATCCGCTTAAGGGTATGGAACGAAGTAGCTCCTTTGAACTCGGTGCCGCGTTGACACGTAAGACCGAGTACGGACGCTGGTCTATTGCTGCAAGCCATGATGTTAATGGCACGCATAATGGCGGCAGAATGGAGCTTGAGTGGAGTAAGACTTGGCGTGGCGAGAACTGGCAAGTGCAGCCATGGCTGCGAACTAATTACTACTCTCGTGAAACGGCAAACTATTACTTTGGTGTCAACGCTGATGAGGTGTTAGTGGACCGCCCAGAGTACGCACTGGAGGCAACGGGTAGTGTGTCAGCTGGGGCATCTCTGAGAGTGACAGCATGGCAGCGACATAACTTGAGCTTGAATGCCGGTTACACCGTTTTTAATGACGAAATCACCGAGAGCCCAATTGTCAGTGAAAATGCCGTTTTTAATGCCTCATTGAGCTACCGCTATGAGATTGATGATTTAAACCGTTCCTCATCGGGTGACTATAACTTCTTTACTAACAATCCCAATCCTTGGTCCTATCGCATTGCCTATGGTTGTACGTCGGATACATCGCTAAATAAGATCTTGCGCCTCCAGATTGATTGCCAAGGAGATGGTACTCATTTAGGTAGCTTCTTTTTAAGTAGGCAGCTCTCGGAAACCTTGATGACTCTTCCAATTGAAGCATGGGTAACCACTGGTGTTGCACGACGGTTTGAGAGTGAGTATCAAGGGAATTTTTGGGAAGGTGTTTTAGCCTTTAAAGCGGTATTTCGTCAATTTCCTTGGTCCGATACCATCGAAACCCGTTTTGGTGTTGCCGAGGGGATTTCCTATGCTCAAAAGGTACCCAACATTGAATCTGAGCGAGCTGCTGAGCGCGACCGGCGTAATAGTAAGTTTTTGAACTATCTAGACTTCAGTTTGGACGTGAGTCTCGGGGACGTGATTGGCAATAAAAAACTGCAGTCCTGCTTTGTTGGGTTTTCAGTACATCATCGCTCCGGAATCTTTGGCGCATCCAATCTCTACGGAAACGTATATGGTGGTTCCAACGTCAATACCATGTATATCGAATGCGAACAGCGCTAAGCGCGCACATGAGGAAGTAAAATGTTGAAAAAACTACTACCGGCATTGGCTATCGGTGCACTAGCAACGCCAGCTCTGGCTAATGAAATGAGTCTTCACTACGGCTATGTAGGAAGCGACTCCATTCGAGTCTATCAGGCTGGCATAACACCTCGTACAGTAACGATTGATGATCTCGACGATTTTGCTCTGACATTAAACTTCGATTACCAGCATAATCAGTTACTGGGGATCTACTACAGTCAGCAGGACACTCGCATGCGTGGGGCGCCAGTGGGTGATAATCCGGGCCTTGGCATTCAGCATTTTCAAATACTCGGTACCACGCTCTATCCTCAGGGTAAGTGGACACACCGGGTGAGTGCAGGGCTCGGTGGTAGTTATCTGTCACCGGATGCATCGCGCTACAGCAGTAACACGCGATTTTCTGGTCAACTTGCTATCGGTACTCGCTATGCGCTTACGCCGAATCTTGAGGTGGGTATTGAGGCACGGTGGCTACCTATCTTTATGAGCAACAGCAGCTATATCTTCTGTAGTAATGGCTGTTCCGTAGGCTTCGGTTCAGAAAATATCTGGAATCAGTTTGGCGCAGGTATGATGTTGTCGCTTAAGTTCTAGCTGGCCGCTAGAACCTTTTCGCACAAGCGTTTTAATTGCTTCAGCTCGTCCAGTTCTAAGCCCAGCTGGCATGCCACAAGCTTCGGCATGTCAGCAACAGCATCACGCATCTGCTCGCCTTTTTCTGTGGTTGAGATAAGTCTAACGCGCTCGTCATCGCTTCCTCGTTTTCGCAACACGAAACCCTTAGCCTCCATGCGCTTTAAGAGCGGGCTTAATGTTCCCGAATCCAAATTCAACCTTTGTCCCAGAGCTTTGACTTCCAACTCCTGAGCGTCCCATAACACCATGAGAACGAGATATTGCAGGTAGCTCAGGTCATGAGCTGCAAGGAAAGGGCGGTAGGCGCGAACAACCTCGTTCGCGGCGCTATATAATGGAAAGCATACTTGGTTCTCTAGTTTAAGTTGCTCGGGGGTTTCGCTCTGCTTAACGTCCTGCATTGGTTGCTACTTTGCTTTAGTCTTTAGCCATACCAGTTGGCTTACGAGGCCAATCAGCCAGACCACGAGTATTACTAAGAATACTTTCTGAAGAAGTGGGTCCTGAAGGCTAGAAACAACGGGTGCGTCCATTGGAAAGCGAGTTAGTATTTCAGTAGCGGTGGGCAATGCGTGAAATAATAGCGTGGCCGTATAGCAGATGTTACGCAGGTATTTATTCCATCCGCCAAACCATTTCGTGGATTCCAGAATAACGCCGGTGACGGTTGCCGCTAAGGTTAGAATTGCCAGAGCATGAGCTGTGTTGAAGCCGCCGTGTTTGAAGATCGTAAGGGCAGAGACAGCAGTTAACACGGTGGCGGCTAAGTAGATTTTACCTGAACTAGTCTTTGCAAGAATCTGTTTATGAGTCCAAATCTGTTGAACCGCAGTGATAATGGCGATTAAACCAACGAGTGTATGGAAAATCCCCATGGCGCTTAATGGCATTTTGAAACCTCAAGATCAAATTTAAAGTTAAGTAAATTGTACGCAATTTAATTGTGCATAATATAGGTGATTGTCGAAAATAGGATTCGAGCAATATGCGAAAGCGTACCCAAGTTTAGCTAATGAGAGATGTACATGGGGAAATAGTGGTGGGCCCGCCCAGACTTGAACTGGGGACCTGCCGATTATGAGTCGGATGCTCTAACCAACTGAGCTACGGGCCCGCTGAATTGAATTCAACAGCGGCAATTATAAAGAAAATTCTGGGATTTAAAATAGCTAACAGGGTCTTTCTAAAAATAAATCTTTTTAGGACAAGGAGTTAGGGGTTTTAGGTGTATGAATTAGTATCGAGTATGACAAGATAAACAACAGGCGAAAAAAAAGCACCTACCGAAGTGGGTGCTTTTTTTGCTTTAGCCGCTACTTTTCGTCAATGAACGAGCGAAGATGCTCGGAACGAGAAGGGTGGCGAAGCTTACGAAGGGCTTTCGCTTCGATCTGACGAATACGCTCTCGCGTTACATCAAACTGCTTACCTACTTCTTCAAGCGTGTGATCGGTATTCATGTTGATGCCGAAACGCATACGTAAAACTTTAGCTTCTCTAGCGGTTAAACCAGCGAGAACGTCTTTGGTTGCATTTTTTAGGCTTTCACCCGTTGCCGAATCAACTGGCGAATCAAGCGTGGTATCTTCGATAAAATCACCAAGGTGCGAATCTTCGTCATCACCAATAGGGGTTTCCATTGAGATAGGTTCTTTCGCAATCTTAAGGACCTTACGGACCTTGTCTTCAGGCATTTCAAGACGTTCGCCAAGCTCTTCAGGGGTAGGCTCTCGGCCCATTTCCTGAAGCATCTGTCGAGACACGCGATTAAGTTTGTTGATCGTCTCGATCATGTGAACCGGAATTCGGATAGTTCGGGCCTGGTCAGCAATGGAACGAGTGATTGCCTGACGGATCCACCAAGTTGCGTAGGTAGAGAATTTATACCCTCGGCGATACTCGAACTTGTCAACAGCCTTCATCAAGCCGATGTTACCCTCTTGGATTAGATCCAAGAACTGAAGGCCACGATTGGTGTATTTCTTTGCAATGGAGATAACCAAACGAAGGTTTGCTTCAACCATCTCTTTCTTAGCGCGACGAGTGCGTGCTTCACCAAGACTCATTGCTCGGTTAATTTCTTTAATCGCATTGAGCTCTAGCTGAGCCTGAGCGACTACTGCAGTCAGACGACGCTGAGAGCGCTTAATATCTTCTTCGATGTGAACGATTTTATCGCTCCACGGCTTACCGGCAGTCTTTAATGAGTCAATCCAATCAGGGTTGGTCTCGTTACCCGGAAGTAGCTTAATGAATTCACCACGCGGCATTCGACATTGGCGGACAAGTAACTGCATCAGCTGCTTCTCTTCTGCACGAATGCGCTCAAGGCAATTGCGGACATCTGCAATGATTGGATCGTAAACGTCAGTAGTGAACTTGAAGAACTTGACGACTTCAGCCACTGCTTCAAATGCTTTACGAGTGGAAGGGGCGTCGCGTCCATCTTTTTCAAGAAGTGTTACCGCTGTATCGAAGAGCTCGCGAGCTGCACCGAAGCGCTCTGCTGCTTCCTCTGGATCAGGGCCACTCTTGATGTCTGCCGAATCATCATCGTCATCGCTATCTGCATCATCAGTGTCATCGTCGTCGTTATCAGCTTCGCTATCTGCCGCTTCGGCCGCGGCCGCGTTTTGACGAGCAATCTCGTTGGCGCTAGGCACGACTTCCATTGGGTCTAGGTAACCGAGTAAAACGTCGCCAATTTCGAGCTCGTCTTCTTCGTCGATGACGCGATCATAATGCGCGAACATAGTTGGTAGCATGCTAGGCCAGTGAACCAAGGCACTGGTAACATCGCGAACACCATCTTCGATGCGCTTGGCAATTTTAATCTCGCCTTCACGTGTGAGGAGTTCAACGCTACCCATTTCGCGCATGTACATGCGGACAGGATCAGTAGTTCGACCTGTTTCGTTCTCTACCGCAGCAAGCGCCGCTGCAGCTTCAGCTGCGGCGATTTCATCGGGGGAGCTATCGCCTTCGGCCATAATTAGCGTATCGGCATCTGGAGCAGTTTCAAAGACACGGATTCCCATGTCGTTGATCATTTGGATGATTTCTTCAACCTGCTCTGGTTCCGAAATGTCATCTGGAAGATGATCATTGACTTCAGAATAGGTGAGGTAACCTTGCTCTCGACCACGTGCGATGAGCTCTTTAATACGAGACTGTTTTTGCGAATGTGCGGACATTAAGAAAACGAACCTTCTACTTTTGAAAGTTAAGAGGAGAATTATAGACTGTATATGGGGGCAATGGCTATGTATTCAAGCTAATTTACTGAAATTATTCGCGATGAGTGCGAATTAGTTGGCGATATTCATTGCGTTGTTCATCTGTCATTTCATTTAGCGGAATTCGTTTTAGAATATTTAGCCGCTGAGACTTAGTTTGAGCGCGCGCTTTTTTGGCAAAATAAGCCTGGTATTCACCTAGTTCGGTGCTAATTGTGCTATCGCTTGTTGTCTGTGTTAACGCTATACAGTCCATTAGCTCCTGTGCCTGCACCGCCCCATGCTTGGCCAGCCAAACGCCGTAAAGTTGCGAAGCACTCATCTCCGGGCGCTTCCGTACTACCTCAATCAAGTCGATGAGGCTTAAGGTTGAAGGGGTGTCCGGCCAGCTGCATTCAACCTCTATGTTAGCTACCGCAGCCGGTTGACGACTGAGAAGTCCAATCACTCGCCGGATCATGTCATTGGTTCGTGAATGGGTTTGAATGGATGCCAATTTTGGCCGAATGCGTTCTGAGCTGGGCTCATAATCCTGTGGGTCAGCGGATTGAACCACCGGCTCCATTGCCACTTCTGGGGTAAGCAGGATTCGGTCAATAGTGGTGCGGTTAAGTCCGGTTCGTTTGGCTAATTCGTCGTTCATCAGTTCGTGAAAGATGCCTGGCGGCAATTTCGCAATCTGTGGGGCTACCCGTTTTGCGAGCTTCGCTCGACCATCCATACTGCTGAGATCAATGCCTTCAGAACTTTGTTCGAAGATATACTCTTCGAGTGGCATGGCGTGTGCAACAACCTTTAGAAATTGTTCAGTGCCTGTACGACGAACAAGGCTATCCGGGTCCTCGCCATCGGGAAGGAAGAGGAATCGCACCGAGCGGCCGTCTTCAACGTAGGGAAGCGTGTTTTGCAGTGCCCGTGCTGCGGCGCGACGGCCAGCGGCATCACCATCGAAGCAAAAGACCAACTCAGGTGCATGCTTAAACGCCAGTTGAATGTGATCTTCGGTTGCAGCAGTTCCGAGGGTAGCGACGGCAAAATGAATATCAAACTGACCAAGCGCTACCACGTCCATATAGCCCTCAACCAGCATCAAACGGTCGATTTGCTTGAGCTTTTGTTTGCACTCAAAGAGGCCGTAAAGCTCGCGACCCTTGTGGAATACGGGCGTTTCGGGTGAGTTCAGATACTTGGGTTTGCTATCATCGAGAACACGACCGCCGAAGGCAATAACCCGACCGCGACCGTCACGGATAGGAAACATAACTCGATTTCGAAATCGATCATAGCGCCGGTTGCTTTCTTCATTTTCAATTAGTAGGCCCGCTTCAATGAGTTGCTCATCGCGATAGCCTTTGCTACTCAAATGTTTTAGTAGTGCATCCCAGCTGCCAGGGGCATATCCAAGACCAAAATCGCGGGCAATTTGCGGCGACAGTTCGCGGCGCACAAGATAATTTCTGGGGGCTGCCTCATGTCTGAGTTGCGTGAAGAAAAATCGAGCGGCCTCTGTCAGCGCGTCGTAGAGCGTCTTTCGCGTCTTTTCTTGTTTTTTCTGTTGCGGAGTTCGCTCCTCGCGCGGCACCTCAATACCAGCTTTATTGGCCAGCTGCTCAACGGCCTCGGTGAACTCTAATCGTTCATATTCCATCAGAAACTTAATGGCGTCGCCGCTCGCCCCGCAACCAAAGCAATAATAAAACTGCTTGTTAGGGTTGACGCTAAAGGATGGGGATTTTTCGTTATGGAAAGGGCAGCAGGCCATAAAGTTGGCGCCAGTTTTCTTTAGTGGCACGCGCGCGTCTATCACTTCGACGATGTCGAGACGACTTACGAGATCTTCAATGAACGTACGAGGTATTAGGCCAGCCATAGTTGGCTATTGTTGACTGTAGAGAGGGGGGTTGTAAAGGCGTTTAAGCGCTCAGGGCAGCCTTAACGAGTTTACTAACGGCGCCCATGTCTGCACGACCTTGAACTTGCGGTTTAACTAGCGCCATCAGCTTGCCCATTTCTTGCATGCTGGCGGCTCCGGATTCGGTTTTGGCGGCAGCGACAATGGCAATGATTTCATCTTCTGAGAGGGCTGTTGGAAGGAATTCCTGAATGATAGCAAGCTCTGCCTCTTCAATATCAGCGAGATCTTGACGATCTGCGGACTTGTATTGGTCGAGCGCATCGCGACGCTGCTTCGACATTTTGTCGAGTACAGCTAAGCAACGGCTATCATCCAGTTCGATTCGCTCATCAACTTCAATGCGTTTAAATTCGGCATTGATCATTCGTAATACACCTAAGCGGGCTTTAGCGCGGTCGCGCATCGCCTGCTTCGTTGCAGTAGAAATAGCTTGTTGAACAGCAGAGCTCATCGGTGAATTCCTTATAGTCGGGTACTAGCCGAAGCTAGTAAGCCAACGATTAGTACATACGCTTCTTATTTCGAGAGTCACGAGAAACTTTCTTCAAGTGACGCTTGACTGCAGCCGCTGCAGCGCGTTGACGCGTAGTTGTTGGCTTTTCGTAAGTCTCACGACTACGAACTTCTGCCAAGATCCCTGCTTTTTCACAACCGCGCTTGAAACGGCGAAGAGCCACGTCAAATGGCTCGTTTTCACGTACTTTAACCGACGGCATTAAACCACCTACCTTAATAAATAATTAAAAGAAATTGCCCGTATCTAATACACGGGCGCGGCATTCTACTACGATTATTGGGTACTTTGCAAAGTTGTTTAAAAATCAAGCAGGCGTTTTTTGCCGTTTGAAGTGGAAAGGCGTATCATGCGCGCTATCAACATTTGACCGCTTTATGGGGAGAATTAACTTGCGCGTTCTAGGCATTGAAACATCCTGCGATGAGACCGGCATTGCGATCTATGATACCGAGCAAGGTATTATAGCCGACGCACTTCACAGTCAGGTAGCAGTGCACGCAGAGTATGGGGGTGTCGTCCCTGAATTAGCCTCTCGAGACCATATTAAAAAGACGTTGCCGCTAATTCGACAAGTTCTTGCTGAAGCTAAGCTGAGTTCCGAGGACATTGATGCCGTTGCCTATACCGCGGGACCTGGGTTAATTGGCGCCTTAATGGTTGGCGCTTGCTTAGGTAGAGCACTTGCTTATGGTTGGAACGTTCCTGCACTGGGGGTTCACCACATGGAGGGACACCTTTTAGCTCCGATGCTCGAAGAACAGCCGCCAGAGTTTCCCTTTGTCGCCTTACTAGTCTCTGGCGGGCATACCCAGCTCGTTGATGTTAAGGCTATTGGTTGCTATGAAGTCATTGGGGAATCGCTCGATGATGCCGCTGGTGAGGCCTTTGATAAGGCCGCCAAAATGCTAGACCTTGATTACCCCGGTGGCCCAGAAATCGCTAAATTGGCTGAATCCGGCGACCCACATCGCTTCAAGTTTCCCCGTCCAATGGTTGATCGTCCGGGGCTTGATTTCAGTTTTAGTGGCCTCAAGACCTTTACCTTGAATCTTATTCAGAAGCACACTGTGGATGGGCCACTTCCTGATCCGCAAACAATGGCTGACATTGCCGCTGGTTTCGAGCAGGCAGTGGTTGATACCGTTGCCATTAAATGTCGAAGGGCACTTGAGCAGACCGGCTATAAGCGTCTGGTCATGGCAGGTGGGGTCTCTGCTAATCGCAAGCTGCGCGCAGAGTTGGGTCAAAAGCTAGCCGCCGTTAAGGCAACGGTGTTCTATGCAAGGCCCGAATTTTGTACCGATAATGGCGCAATGATTGCCTATGCAGGAGCCTGCAGGCTGGCCGCTGGGCAGCACGCTGATTTGTCGGTAGTTGCCTACCCACGCTGGCCAATGGATCAACTCGAGGCGCTAGATCATGCAGGATAGTGTCATTATTGAAGGCTTGGCCGTAGAGGCGGTGATTGGCGTCTACGACTGGGAGCGGACCATCACTCAGCGTTTGGTGTTTGATTTGGAGATGGCTTGGGATAATTCGCCTGCTGCCGACGCCGACGATATTACGCTGGCCTTGGATTATGCCGAAGTCAGCTCAGCTATTCTTAGCTACGTGAGCGATACCAGTTTCGAGCTAATTGAAACGGTTGCGGAACGTGTTTGTGAGTTGATTATTACAAGATTCGGTGTCTCTGAGGTGATTCTGAAACTCTCTAAGCCCGGTGCTGTCCCAGAGGCAAACAATGTTGCGGTCAAGATACGTCGCAGGGCCGCAGCATGAGGGTTGTTTATCTGGGGTTTGGCAGTAATACCCAGCGCGAGTTTTTTTTGGCTAAGGGGTTGCGGCTTTTGCAGGAGCAGGTTGAGCTGGTAAGTGTTTCACCCGTCTACCGCAGTGACTCAGTTGGTTTCAATGGCGCCGCTTTTTTCAACTTTTGTGTCAGCATTAACACCAGCAAAAGTGTTAGCCATCTAAAGGCGATTTTGAAGCGAATTGAAGATATCTGTGGCCGTGATCGGAAGGCGCCAAAGTATTCTGGGCGAACACTTGATATTGATATTTTGTACGTAGAGGGCGAAGTCGGTGAGGTAGATGGCGTTCAGCTTCCTCGTCAGGAAGTTTCATTGAATGCCTTCGTGTTAAAGCCGTTGGTAGATATTGCGCCCCAGCTTATGGACCCTCGTGACGGCAGCTATTTCCGTGATCAGTGGTCGGACTACGATAAGACACGGCAGCCTTTGATTGAGGTGTCGGCGGATTTTCTAGGCATCACCGCGTCTACGATTGAGCGATAATATTTTTTACGATTGGTCGACAATATTTTTACGATTGGTCGATAAGATGTTTACGATTGGTCGATAAGATGTTTACGATTGGTCGATAAGATGTTTACGATTGGTCGATAAGATGTTTACGATTAGTCGATAAGATTTTTACGATTTCGTCCTGATTGTTACTGGCGAACTGATTGGATTTTGGACGCTAATACGCTCGCCAGTATCCAAGTTATAGGCGATTAAATGTCCTCCCCATACACAGCCACCATCTAACGCTTCGATATGGTCGACAGCACAGTTGCCTTCGAGTGCAGCCCAGTGTCCGAAGAGTAATTGATAGTGGTCCTTTCGCGGCCAGTTAAACCAAGCTTGAAAACGAGTGTCATTCGGTCCGGACAGATCGCTGCAACGAAATTCAAGCTCGCCTTCAGCGCTAATATAGCGCATCCGAGTGAAATAGTTGGTAATAGCGCGAAGTCGCGCGGAACCGCTAAGAGCATCGTCCCACGACGAAGGTTGGTTGCCGTACATGCTTGCAAAGAAAGTGCGTCGGCCGTGGTCGGTTTGCAGGGCGCAACTTACTTCGCTGGCCAAGTCAATTGCTTTGGTGGCCTCCCAAATATGAGGAACCCCGGCGTGCGAAAGAATGAAATGATCATCGATGAGGCGAATCAGTGGTTGTTGTACTAACCATTCGCAATATGATGCGATGTGCTGACTGGAGAGCAGTTTAGCAAAGGTATCTTTACTGCCAGCGGGCTTAGCTGAGTAATAAGTGGCTAAAAAGTGTAAATCATGGTTTCCCAGCACGGGGAAGACGACATCGCGATGGTGGTAGAGCCAACTTATGGTAGCTAAATCATCTTCACCGCGATTAATTAAGTCGCCACAGAGGTATAGCTGGTCGCTTTGAGGCTGAAAGTTAATTGCGCCGAGCAGCGTTTCGAAGGCGCTAAAACAACCCTGGATATCGCCAATTACCCAGCGAGTCATTAGTGCAGGACGCCCGGTCTTGAAAGTCTGAAGCAGGGGATTTCTACACGAAAATGTTCTTGAGAGTCGACGTCAATAAAGCCATAAAAACCATGCATAGTCCCAGCGTTAGTGCCGATCATCGCCCAGCTTGTGTAGGAAAATAGTTCGTTCTCGCCAAGAATAGGTAACTCGCCGACGACCCCTTCGCCTTCAACTCGGTCCTCGTGGCCATCGGCATCAATGATGGTCCATTCGCGAGTGAGAAGCTGGATGGTACGATTACTAATGTTAGTGATTTCTATGTGATACGCGAAGGCATGATGGAATGTCCGGCCACGCTCTTCAACGCCTACATACTCGGTGCGGACTCTCACTGTGACCTGTTCCGAGATCATCATTGTGCTTTATTGGCTTCAACGAGATGGTTGGCAAGCGCCACATATTCGGCGACAGAAATATTTTCAGGGCGCAGCGATAAATCAATGCCTAGGGATGCGACATCAACATTTTGTAGCAATGGTTTGAGCGAGTTGCGAAGCGTCTTGCGACGCTGGTTAAAGGCCGTTCGTACCACGGTGGCGAAGAACGATTCGTCGAGCAGCGTATCAACCTCGGTACGCGGCACGAGGCGAACAATCGCGCTGTCAACTTTCGGTGGTGGATCAAACGATTCGGGGGGAACGATGAACAGTGGAATGACTTGGCATAAATACTGGGTCATAACACTTAGGCGCCCATAGTTATTATCGCCCGGACCTGCAGCCATGCGATCGACCACTTCTTTTTGCAGCATAAAGTGCATGTCTTTAATCGCACCGGAGAAGCTCAATAGGTGGAAAATTAATGGCGTAGAAATGTTGTAGGGGAGGTTGCCAACAATACGCAGAGGTTCATCGTCCACGAAGGCGCCAAAGTCAGTCTTGAGCGCATCAGCGTTGACGATGTCGAAGTTAGTGTCTTTCTCGAACTTCACGACTAGCCAAGGGATTAGGTCTCGATCTAACTCAACGGCTGTGACCTTAGCCCCCGCGCCAACGAGGTCTTCGGTAATAGCGCCTTGACCGGGGCCGATCTCTACAATTCGATCGGTTTCCTTTGGGGAAACTGAGCGCGTAATCCGAGCGATGATGTTGCTATCATTGAGAAAATTCTGACCGAAACGCTTGCGCATTCGATGGCCATTAACGATCGATTTAGACGACATTCAAACTCCGAAAAAAGATTTAAAAAATGCTGTTAGCACTCATTGTAGCTGCATAGTTTAGCGCACACCGTAAACTGCCACAATTTGCTGAGCCGGTTCCGGCGATATCAAGTGCCGTGCCGTGATCAACACTGGTCCTAATGAAAGGTAAGCCAAGCGTGACATTCACCGCGTCACCAAAGCCGGCGTACTTGAGTACCGGGAGGCCTTGATCGTGATACATGGCGAGTACTGCGTCAATATTCGCTAGTGCGCGAGGCGTAAAGGCGGTGTCAGCAGGTAGCGGGCCTACTAGCGTGAGGCCAGCTTCACGAAGCTCATCAAGAGCAGGTTCGATGATCTGCTGTTCTTCGAGCCCCAGGTGGCCTCCTTCTCCCGCGTGCGGATTTAAGCCACAGACTGAGAGGCGCGGTTCGGCGATGCCAAACTGCTTTTGGAGACTGTCATGAATGATAGTGAGCGTTTGCTTCAGTTCTGGGCCATTGATGGCATTAGCGACATCTTTCAGGGGCAGATGAGTAGTTGCCAGGCAAACCCGTAGCTTTTCACAGGCTAGCATCATTACCACCTTTTCAACGCCAGCGCGATCGGCGAAAAACTCGGTGTGGCCGCTAAAGTTTATCCCTGAATCATTGAGAATGCCCTTATGAACCGGGCAGGTCACAATCGCGCCACGTGTGCTGTTAACAAACGCAACACTTTGTTCCAGCTGAGCAAGCACGTACTCAGCGTTAGCGACATCTAAGGTTCCCGCTGAGCAAGGAGCTCGCAATGGAATATGAAATACAGAGAGCGTGCCAGCGAGTTGCGTGGCCTTGTCACCTGGCACCCAGGGTAGGAGCTTACAGTTGAGTTGAAGCAGCTTGGCACGTTGTTCTAGTAACGATATATCTGCTAGAACGACAACCTGATGAGGTCGCTCAGTTTGGGAATATTGCAGGCATAAGTCTGGGCCTATGCCTGCGGGTTCACCAGATGTTAAAAAGAGATAGCTCACATCAACTCGTCGTAGGGCGCTTTATAGCTGATGTAAGCTTCGTCGCGGAGCTCTTGACGCCAGCGAGGCAGCTCGTCGTAGAACTTACGGCTGCGAATAAAGTTCTCTGCTTGCATTTCCAAATAACGCTCAGACATGTTCTGATCTCGGCGACCCGTCACCTCAAGGATGTGCCAGCCAAACTGTGAGAGGAAAGGTTCACTCAGTTCGCCCACTTCTAGACTGTTCATGGTGGCTTCAAATTGAGGAACGAAGCTACCAGGCATTGACCAACCTAGAGAGCCTTCTCGTCTCGCACTACCATGGTCCTCGGAAAACTCTGCGGCCAATTCACCGAAGTCTTCGCCGGCAAGAATGCGGTTACGAACTTCAACCAGCTGCTCGCGGGCCTGCTCTTCGCTGCGAATCGCATTGGGGCTAATAAGGATGTGACGAACTTCGGTTTGCTCAACGACCTGATCCTCGGCACCACGCTTGTTAATCAGTTTAACGATGTGGTAGCCGGCGCCCGAGCGGAATGGTTCGGTGACTTCGCCCACTTCCATGTTTTCAACATGCGTAGCGAATACCGAAGGTAGCTGCTCAATTCGGCGCCAACCTAATTGACCGCCTTCAAGTGCGTCAGGGGCCTTAGAATGAGTTCGAGCTAGACCTGCAAAATCATCGCCCGCTGAAGCTGCATTGAATACTTGCGTTGACTCTAACGCGACCGCATTCAACTCTTCGGTAGTGGCAGTGCTGGATACCGGTAATAGGATGTGAGCGACATTGTAGTTGGTGGCCGTTTGATTCTTGCCCTCATCGGACTCAAGGAAATTACGAATTTCCTGTTCGGTGACGTTAATTCGAGCCGACACCGCGCCTTGTTGAACTTGGTTTAAGAGTAATTCACGACGGATTTGCTCGCGGGCGGCATACCAGGATTCGCCAGATGCTTCAACGGTTGCGCGGAACTGATCGATGGTTTGGCCATTACCTGCAGCAATCCGAGCTAGCGTTTCTTCGAGCTCGCGTTCGCCGATATTGACCCCAGCGCGACGAGCTACCTCAAGCTCAAGCGCCTCTTCAACGAGTCGCTCAAGTAGCTGCTTTCGCAGTTCAGTCAGCGGTGGAAGCTGTTCAGCTGGATACTGAGAGGTAATTTGGCTCAAACGTGTTTCGAGCTGAGACTCCATGATCACATCGTCATTGACGATCGCAATCACACGGTCAAGCACTTGCGCCGCCAAAGCACTGGAGGTGAAGCTAATTAGTAGTGCTGAGAGGACGATCTTTTTAGTTATTTTCATCATAGTCGGTGTAGCCATATATACTGCTTATTAGTTTGTCGACAGGAGATTGACCACTGCCGATACCCTTTAGTTCAATTTGCAGTCGAATTGCACTGCGTTCGCTCAGTTGGTCAATTTCTGCCGCGGTGCCAGCCTCTACCCATTGTTGGTAGGCCAAGGCTACGCGCCAGCAGCAACTATCATATTCAATACCGGCCATGAAATCGATTCGACGGCTATAGGTAATGTCATGCGTCCAGCTACCGAAGGCTGACCAGTTAGTGTCAGCCAGTGGCGCATAAACCGATAGGTTACTTTGGTACGTGTTACGGTCAATTACTTTTCCAGTGATTGCATTAATGCCTTGCCCCCGGCGCTGATAGATTACGCCCAAATTGGCAAGGGCTTCACCGTACTTACTATACTGAAGGTAGCTAGCGGTTTGATTTATCTGATTGTCGGTGGCGTCCCAATTCAAACTGGAGGAAATCCACCATTCATCGAAAAGGTTTAACTGGCTATCAAACATGATATCCGACTTGTCGCGTCTTAGATACTCAAGTTCTAGTGCTTCTTCGTCCGTTAGATCCGGAAGTAAGCCCGGGTTGTCGATGACATCTTGAGTGAGCCTAGGTTGCAGGCTGACATAGCGATTTTCGAAATAGAAGGCCTGAGCGACTCCGATGGTTAACCATTCTTGTCCGCTCTCATTGTCGATGAAGCGCGACGTAAGGCCCAACGTGAGGCGATTGTTATCACCGATTCGGTCATTACCGGAAAAGCGCTGTGGGTTAAATAATTCTTGATAGGTTTGCAGCGGAAGGGTGGTGTCAAAAATCGGCTGATTACTCTGATCCTTATACGGGACGTAAGTGTAGAAAAGCCTTGGCTCAACTGACATAGCGGCAAAAGAGTTGTCTTGGTAGCGCTCGAAGAAAACACCGCCGTCTATATAGCTAACTGGTACTGAGGCCTGTGATTCAAGTGTGGCAATAGATCCTTGACCGAGCTTGCTGAGGTCATAGGACAGGGCATGGAGGGATGACCCCACCTTCAAATAGCCTGGTAGCCAGTCCTTCTGATAGCTGGCAAAGACGCTTCCGTTCGTTCTACGGCCTTCATCAATATCTAGGTTGTCATAGGCGCTAAAATTGGTGTTGTGAAGGTCAAAACCAACGTTCAGACCAGTGAAGAATGGATAGCTCGCCTCCACAAAAACGTGGGGCATTTGGCGATAACGATTTTGTGTAGTCACCGAGATAGCTTGGTATCTTCGGGTTTCGATGCCAACGTGAAAAATATCGGTTTGATAGCCAACTGCGGCATGCTGAGCAAGGTTGGTTTGCGCTTCGATATCTAAGCCATAGGTACCGAGGTCACGAAAATAATCAATGTCCGAAACCTGCTGATAATCAATTCGAGTGTACCAATTTCTATCTTCACCACCTACATGGTCAACGCCTACCAACCATCGGGAATCGTCAAATTCCTTATCGCGCTCCCAGTAGGCGCCACTTAGATCAGTTTGCTGATAGCGATTGAGATAGCGAGTTTCGACCTCAAGTCCCGCACCTCGGTCTGCGATATATCGCGGCGTAATAGTTGCGTCGTAGTTAGGCGCTAAATTCACATAGACGGGAACTGAAAAATCGACGCCGTCACTGCCAATTTTTAGTTCTGGGAATAGTATCCCCGTCATGCGACGGTCATCGATGGGGAATTGAACCCATGGTAAGTAGAGAACTGGCACGCCTAAGACTTCAAACTTGGCATTTGTGACCGTTCCCAAGCCGGTAGTGGTATCAAGCTCCACCGATTCCGATCGCAAATACCATTGCTCGTTGCCCGGTTCGCAACTCGTAAAGCCACCATCTTGCAGTTGCAAGGCGCTCGCTTCGCTTAGTTGAATGGCGCCTGCTCGTCCGCGGAGGCCAGATTCATGAATGACAAATTCTGCCCCTTCAATAATTGCCTCTCCTTCACTCATCGTTACCGAGGCTCTCTCGCCAACAAGCAACACGCCAGGCTCACGAAAGGTAACATTGCCGCTAAGTTCGGCACGATTCTCGCTTTGATTTATTCGCGCTAAGTCAGCGGTTAATTGGCGAGCACCTTGGCGAACAAAGACGTTACCTTCCATCACACTGGTATTACCTTCGTCTTCAAGCCGGCTGGTGTCCGAGCCTGCTAACAGCGGGGCATTATCACTATGATTTTTAGCCAGTTCAAGGTACTCGGCGGGAGGGATGTAGGTGCCGCAACAGCGGGACCTGACGGTGGCGAGTTGTTCCGGTGATAGTTCAGTAAGCGGCACCCAGTCAAGGCGTGAGGCATCAGCGCCGGGTTGGCAGGTAGCAACCGGTGGATCAATTACCTCGGCAGCGGAAATACCCGCGAGGGTTGTACCGACGATGATTAGCGCAATTCGTTTAAGTAACATGGGGTAATTAACGTGAGTCCCTGTGCTGCAGCAAGCAATTATTAGTGTGCTAATGATAAACGATGGTTACACCACATCCTAGAACAAATTCGTGATCGGGGGTGGATTTGATGATGTGGGCTACGCTTTAAAGGTGATGGGTGTTTTTGGCATTGACGCGGATTTTTCGGCATTTTTTGGTTATGCTTGTCTTAACAACTACTCGAGGCATAGTAATGAAAGATTTTTGGCTTGCACCTTCAATTTTATCCGCAAATTTCGCTCGCTTAGGTGACGAGGTTGATGCGGTGCTCGAAGCCGGCGCCGATGTGGTGCACTTCGACGTAATGGATAATCATTACGTACCCAACCTAACGATTGGTCCAATGGTGTGCAAAGCACTGCGTGATCATGGTGTAACGGCACCCATTGATGTTCACCTAATGGTAGAGCCGGTTGATGCCATGATTGCTCAGTTTATTGATGCGGGCGCAAGTTATATAACCTTTCACCCCGAGGCGAGTAAGCACGTGGATCGATCACTACAGATGATCCGGGACGGTGGTTGCAAAGCTGGTTTGGTGTTCAATCCGGCTACCTCATTAGATGTTCTTGAGTACACCTTGGAAAAGATTGATATGGTGCTGTTAATGAGCGTTAACCCTGGCTTCGGCGGTCAAAAATTTATCCCATCTACACTGGATAAACTTCGCCAGGCGCGTGCTCTTATTGATCAGTCTGGTCACGATATTCGCCTAGAAGTCGATGGCGGTGTTGGCCTAGGAAACATCCGTGAGGTAGCGGAAGCGGGTGCGGATACTTTTGTAGCGGGATCGGCGATCTACAACACCGAAGACTATGCGGCAACTATTGCGGCAATGCGTGCTGAGTTAGCACAGGCTAAGCGCTAAATAGCCTTCTTTTTATAACATTTGGAATGCCTTCTATAACCCACGGTTTTAGTGGTTTATAGGGGGTTTTTCTTTGTCAAAAGCTGGGGTACACTCGGAATTAAATAATGATATTGAGCTAAGCTCGGGCTGCTATGAATACCTCGCTTTATATGAACTCCTCTGCAAACCTTCGATGGCGAAGCTAAACGGACGCACTCTTTTTCCATTGCTTGTCGTTTAACTACTTTTGAGTTCCCTATGAAACCCGAAACCTTCTACCAATTTGGCCGTCAAGGTTACAACTATGTCCCCCTTGTTCGCGAAGTCGTCGCCGACCTTGATACACCTGTCTCCTGCTACTTAAAACTCGCCAACCATCCCTATAGCTTTCTATTTGAGTCCGTTGAGGGCGGCGAAAAATGGGGGCGCTACTCAATTATTGGTTTGCCTTGTGAACAGGTGTTAAAAGTTTATGAGCAGCGTGTGGAGATAACGCACAATGGAGTGCTTCAGGAGGCCTTTGAGGTCGCCAACCCGCTGGATTATATCGATGAATATCGACACCAATTCAAAGTGCCCGAGATAGAGGGTTTGCCAAGGTTTCACGGCGGTTTAGTTGGCTATTTTTCCTACGACACGGTGCGCTTTGTGGAGCCTAAATTACAGGGTGCAACACTCAAACGAGAAATTGATACCCCAGATGTATTAATGATGCTTGCCCGAGACGTTATTGTATTTGATAACCTGTCTGGCACGCTTAAGATTATTACGCATGCTAATCCTACTGAAGATGGGGCCTACGACAGCGCTCAGCAGCGCTTAAGAGCAATTGAGGCCAATTTGAAAGCGGCACAGACTTCAGTAGGGCACATCTCCCTTGATGACGATGCAACCATTGAAGATGAGGTTCGGCTTCATACCAGTGAAGCGGACTTTAAAGCGGCGGTGAATCAGGTGAAGGAATACGTCCTAGCTGGTGATACCATGCAAGTTGTTCTGTCTCAGCGGATGTCGATGGCATTTGAGCATACAGCCACGGATCTCTATCGCGCACTGCGACTGCTTAACCCATCCCCTTATATGTATTGCCTCAATTTGGCGGATCATCACGTCGTTGGCTCGTCACCCGAAATCCTAGCTCGATTGGAACAGGGTGAAGTGACCGTTCGACCTATTGCGGGAACGCGTAAACGCGGTAAGACCGAAGCTGACGATCAGGCTCTTGAGGCGGACTTGCTAGCCGATCCGAAAGAGATTGCTGAACATCTAATGCTAATTGATCTCGGTCGAAATGATGTGGGGAGAGTGGCCGAAAGCGGCACCGTTAAACTTACCGAGAAGATGGTCGTTGAGCGTTATTCTCATGTTATGCACATTACTTCAAACGTGACTGGTAAATTGCGAGCGGGTTTGGGTTGTATGGATGTGCTGAGAGCGGCGATGCCGGCGGGCACCCTAAGCGGCGCGCCAAAGGTCAGAGCGATGGAGATTATCGATGAGCTAGAGAGCAGTCATCGTGGAATCTATGGTGGTGCCGTGGGGTATATTGGCTGGAATGGGAATATGGATACCGCTATTGCCATCCGCACCGCGGTCCTAAAGGATGGACGACTTTATGTTCAGGCTGGTGCTGGGGTGGTCGCGGATTCGCAGCCAGATTTGGAGTGGCAAGAAACCCGAAATAAGGCGCGTGCTGTGCTTCGCGCCGCCTCGATGCTATCGGCTAAAAAGGAGCGGCAGCAATGATTTTGATGATCGACAACTATGACTCCTTTACCTACAACATTGTGCAGTATTTAGCCGAGTTGAAGGCGGATGTTAAGGTCATTCGTAATGATGAGTTATCGGTGGCACAGATTGAGGCGCTGAATCCAGCGAAGATTATTATTTCGCCAGGGCCGTGTACGCCTAATGAGGCCGGTGTCTCAATGGCCGTCATTGCGCACTTTATGGGAAAACTCCCAATTCTAGGCGTGTGTTTAGGCCATCAAAGTATTGGCCAAGTGTTTGGTGGGAAGATTGTTCGTGCTGCACAAGTGATGCATGGCAAGACCAGCCCCATCTTTCATCGCAATGTTGGTGTTTTTTCAGGCCTGCCGCAAGGCTTTACTGCCACCCGCTATCACAGTTTGGTGATTGATAAATCGTCGGTACCTGAGTGCCTAGAAATTACGGCATGGACCCAAGACGAAAACGGTGAAATTGAGGAGATCATGGGGGTTCGTCATCGTGAATTAGATATTGAAGGTGTGCAATACCACCCAGAGTCAATCCTGTCTGAGCATGGCCATGATCAGTTCGAACTATTTTTGAAGGGGACGCGCTAATGGCGGTACACGCAGCACTAGAGTGCTTACTTAATAATCAACCGCTAAGTAATGATCAGATGCGTGCGGCCATGCAATCGCTAATGAGCGGCGAAGTATCAAATGAATTAATTTCCGGTTTTTTGGTTGCCCTAAGACTAAGAGGTGAAACGCCGGGTCAGATTGCAGCGGCAGCGGACGTTATGCGTAGTCTTATGTCACCGGTAGTGATTAAGGCAGGCAATGCGGTAGATATCGTTGGCACCGGCGGTGATGGCGCTAATCTCTTCAATGTTTCTACAGCGGCCTCAGTCGTGGTTGCGGCAGCTGGATTAACCGTGGCTAAACACGGTAATCGGAGTGTATCAAGTAGCTCGGGCTCAGCCGATGTTTTGGAAGCGGCTGGTGTGAATCTAACGCTACAGGGCCCCGCACTGGCCAGATGTATTGATGAAGTCGGGTTGGGTTTCATGTTTGCCATTAACCATCACCCGTCTATGAAATATGCCATTCCCGCTCGAAAAGCATTGGGAGTGCGCACCGTCTTTAATCTTCTCGGTCCGTTGACCAATCCAGCCTCAGTTCGCCGTCAGTTAGTAGGCGTGTTTGATAAAGCTTGGGTGGTACCGGTTGCCCAGGCCCTTCAGGAGCTTGGATCAGAACACGCACTTGTGGTGCACTCAGGCGATGGGCTGGATGAATTCTCCTTAGCGGCCAACAACACGGTGGCAGAGCTTCGTAATGGCAAGATCTCTGAGTATGAAGTATCCGCGAGCGAAGTGGGGTTAGAGGCGCTGACTGATATCAGCGCGTTGTGTGTTAATGGGCCAACTGAGAGTTTGTCAATGTTACAGCAGGCATTGAAGGGCGATCATGAATCTGCTTCTCAGATGGTTGCGTTTAATGCTGGTGCGGCGCTCTATGTGGGCGGTGTTGCAGATTCCATTGCCGAGGGGGTTACCATCGCCTTAGATATCATTGCCTCGGGCGTTGCGAGTGAAAAATTAAAAGAATTAGCTGAGTTTAGTCAGTTGTTAGGGGAGTTTTCGTGAGCGTACCTACGGTATTAGAAAAAATTGTCGCGCATAAGTTGCTAGAAGTTGAAGAGCGTAAACGACTCTTGCCGCAAGATAAATTGGAGCCTATGCTGGTTGGGCTGCCACCGTGTCGCGGTTTTGTAACGCAGCTGAAGGATCGCGCGTCAGAACTTGGTGCTGGGATTATTGCCGAGGTAAAGAAGGCATCTCCCAGTAAGGGTGTTATTCGCGAACACTTCGTTCCGAAGGAGATCGCTAGAGCCTATGAGGATCACGGTGCCGCTTGTTTATCAGTACTCACCGACATCGCTTTCTTTAAAGGCTCAGATGACTACCTTAAGCAGGCTCGTGAAGAAGTTAGCTTGCCTATCCTTCGCAAAGATTTTGTGGTGGATGCCTACCAGATTTGGGAGTCAAGATTGCTTGGGGCAGACTGTATTTTGCTCATTGTTGCTATTCTTAGCGATGAGCAATTAGCTGAGTTTCATAATTTGGCGACAACGCTGGGTATGGATGTACTCATTGAAGTTCACGACGAGTATGAATTGGAATCTGCGTTGCGTGTTAATCCACGCTTAGTAGGGATTAATAATCGTAATCTGCACAACTTTGAGACCTCATTATCCACCACCACTTCATTGCTTGAACGCATTCCGGAAGACTGTACGGTGGTCACGGAAAGTGGTATTCACACGGCTGAAGACGTAGCATTGATGCGAGCGAATGACGTCTCCGCGTTCTTGGTTGGTGAGGCCTTTATGCGAGCAGAGAACCCAGGGCATCAGTTGGCGAAGTTATTCTTTCCTGCGGCTTAGCGCAGGAATTCATGGCTTCGGAGGCTTGGTTTAGAGCTTTGGTACAGCGCTTAGCAGCGATAAGCCAAGGTAGTCATCACTTTTGCCACTTCTGACATCCCGCGTTTAATTGGCGCAGGGAACTCATAGCCGCCGGCTGCCAATGCCGCTTCGCCATGACGAAGTTCGTCTTCATGCATTTGCTCCAATACCGCTCGAGTTCGTTTATCGTCTTCAGGAATTTTATCTAGGTGAGAACTCAGATGACCGCAGACTAGGTCTTCGGTTGCAGCAACGAAGCCCAGGCTTACCTTATCTGAGACGAGTCCAGCAGTGGCTCCAATGGCAAATGACATTCCATACCAAAGTGGATTGAGGATACTTGGCTTCGCGTCTAGCTCATTGAGGCGCTCTTCACACCAAACTAGGTGGTCAACTTCCTCAGCCGCAGCATGTTCCATTTCTAGGCGAACTTCCGGCAATTTTGCCGTGAGAGCCTGGCCCTGATAGAGCGCTTGAGCACAGACTTCACCTGCGTGGTTTACGCGCATCAGGCCGGCGACGTGAGCGCGCTCGGAGTCTGTCATTTCGCAATGAGGCTGTTGCCTCGCTGGAGACGGTCTATCGCTAGTCTGTTCGCCTGCCGCTATGGTTCGCAGCGCTCTATCACTTTGAGTAATGAACTTATCAATAACACTAAGGGCTATCATGCAGCGGGCTCCTTAATCACAATTTCGTGAGTAATGTTTACACCACCTCGCGCCAGCATAATTGAAGCCGAGCAATATTTTTCGGCGGAGAGTTTAACCGCGCGTTCTACTAGGGCAGCCTTAATGTTACGGCCAGTAACAATAAATGTTAAATGGATATCGGTGAACACGGCAGGCGTTTCGTCTGCTCGGTTGGCACTGACCTCAACATCTACGGCTTCCACATCTTGCTTTGCCTTCTTAAGAATTCCTACTACATCAAAGCTCGCACAGCCCGAAAGCCCCATGAGGATGAGTTCCATCGGGCGTGCGCCGGCATTTTCTCCACCGGCATTGGGGGCTCCATCCATAAGAACTTGATGACCACTTCCAGCAGTGGCCAAGAATTTGACACCACCTTGCCAACTTAGCTTCGATTCCATTTTTTTTGCTTCCAAATCAATAAATTAACTAACTTAAGCTAATATAACATAAAGAAAATTAGAGCCTAGTTCACAAACAAATCATTTAAGCGCTGAAACTAGTGGTCATGTTAGTTTGATTAATCTCATAATAGCGATAAGATAAACAATAATAACTTTAAACCTAGGAGCTATACGTATGGTCTCAAGTTTTCGGCCCATTATTTCGCCGGTAGACAAGTTTAGCGACTTCTTGAATCACTGCCATCGTCGCCGTTACCCTGCCAAGAGTACGGTCATTTATGCTGGTGATCGGCCCGACGCGCTGTACTTTATTATCAAAGGTTCCGTTACCGTATTGATAGAAGATGAGGACGAAGGTCGCGAGATGATCGTTGCTTACCTTAATTCTGGTGACTTCTTTGGTGAGATGGGCTTATTCAGCGAAGAGCCTACTCGCTCTGCATGGGTCCGTGCAAAAACTGAATGTGAAGTCGCCGAGATCAGTTTCGCTCGATTCCGCGAGGTGAGTCATCAACACCCAGAGGTTTTAGAGGCTCTGTGTCAGCAGATGGCGCATCGCCTTCGCGAAACTACTCAGAAAGTGGGTAATCTCGCTTTCTTAGACGTGACTGGTCGGGTAGCTCGAACCTTACTTGATTTAGCTAAGCAGCCAGATGCGATGACACATCCAGACGGTATGCAGATCAAGATTACACGTCAGGAGATTGGTCGGATTGTTGGTTGTTCGCGCGAAATGGTAGGTCGTGTACTGAAGAACCTAGAAGAGCAAGAGCTTGTTTCCGTTAGCGGTAAGACCATGGTAGTTTACGGTACACGCTGATTACCCTGTTACCTTCTAAGTTCCAATAAAAAAAGCAGCCATTGGCTGCTTTTTTATTGCTTTTGGCTTTCGCCTTTAACGAATGGCTTTGAAGCCGATATCAGTTCGGTGGTACTCATCTTCCCAACTGATTTTCGCTACGCCGTTGTAGGCGGCTTGCTGTGCCTCGGCAACGTTGTGGCCAAGTGCAACAACACACAGTACTCGCCCGCCAGAGGTCACGACATCATCGCCTTGCATAGCAGTGCCTGCATGGAAAACCTTGCTGACGGTGTCAGCCTCTTCGATACCTGAGATAACACGCGACTTGGCATAGCTAAACGGATATCCACCGGCGGCCATAACAACCCCTAGTGCATAGCGTTGGTCCCACTCAGCGGATTCGCTTGCTAGAGAACCTTGAGTTGCTGCTAAGCAGTGAGCCACAAGGTCACTCTTCATGCGAGACATGATAGGTTGGGTTTCAGGGTCACCAAAGCGAACGTTGAACTCCAAAACCTTAGGGACACCATCAGCATCAATCATCAAACCAGCATAAAGGAAGCCACGGAAGTAGTTACCCTCGGCATTCATACCTTTCACTGTTGGGTAGATGACCTCTTTCATTACTCGCTGGTGCATGGCTTCATCCACTAACGGTGCAGGTGAGTAGGCACCCATGCCGCCGGTATTCGGTCCTAAATCACCATTGTCACGTGCTTTATGATCTTGGCTGGTAGCCATGGGTAGCACATCTTCACCGTCGACCATGACGATGAACGAGGCCTCTTCACCAGCGAGAAACTCTTCGATGACTACTCGGCTTCCGGCATCGCCGAAGGCGTTGTCTTGGAGCATATCTGTGACGGCTTGCTTCGCTTCGTCGGCAGTCTGAGCTACTACCACGCCTTTTCCGGCTGCTAAACCATCGGCCTTCACAACAATTGGCGCGCCTTTCTCATCAATATAAGCATGCGCTGGGGCAACT
Organism: Umboniibacter marinipuniceus; assembly: GCF_003688415.1. NCBI lineage: Bacteria > Pseudomonadati > Pseudomonadota > Gammaproteobacteria > Cellvibrionales > Cellvibrionaceae > Umboniibacter > Umboniibacter marinipuniceus. The sequence goes on along the minus strand of NZ_REFJ01000003.1, from coordinate 244,562 downwards.
TCTGTAAAGACTTCATAGAAAGCCGTTGGAATCTGGTGGCGAGCTAAGAAATCCTTGGCGAACTGTTTGGATCCTTCCAGCTGCGCTGCGCCTGCGCGCGGTCCAAAAATTGCGAGCCCCTCAGCTTCGAAGGCATCAACAATACCGTCAACCAAAGGCTGCTCAGGACCAACAATAGTTAGGCCAATCTTGTTTTCCTTGGCCCACCGAATGGCTTCAGCATGATTGCTGACGTCCAAGCTAACGTTGCTCAGCTGTGCGTCTAGTGCAGTACCCGCATTGCCGGGGGCAACGAATACGTTCTCTGCGAGTGGGCTTTGAGCACACTTCCATGCAAGGGCGTGCTCTCTACCGCCACTACCAATAACTAATATGTTCATTTTTAAACTCCTTAGTGGCGGAAGTGACGAACGCCAGTAAACACCATAGCGATGCCGTGTTCATCGGCGGCGGCGATAACTTCTTCATCGCGCATTGAACCGCCTGGTTGAATAATGGCTTTGATGCCAGCTGCAGCGGCTGCGTCAATACCATCTCTAAATGGGAAGAATGCGTCCGAGGCCATCACTGAGCCTTCAACCACCAAGTTTTCGTCAGCGGCTTTGATGGCCGCAATTTTAGCAGAGTAAACTCGGCTCATTTGTCCAGCACCCACGCCGATTGTCATTCCATCATTCACATACACAATGGCATTGGACTTGACGTAATTCGCCACGTTCCAAGCGAATAGTAAGTCACGAACCTGCTCCGCAGAGGGTGCAATTTTACTCACTACCTTAAGATCATCCGCGTTAATAGGCTTGAGATCACGGTCTTGGATGAGTAAGCCGCCGTTGACGCGTTTAAAGTCATACGCAGCGCCTTGCTCCGTTAAGTCTCCACAGCTCAAGAGGCGAACGTTGGCCTTCGTTGCCACGATCGCGGCAGCTTCCTCGCTCACACTCGGAGCGATGATGACTTCCACAAACTGACGGTCAATAATGGCCTTGGCGGTGTCAGCATCGAGTTCACGGTTGAACGCGATAATACCACCAAAGGCTGAAGTTGGATCAGTGCTAAAAGCGCGATCGTAGGCATTTAAGATATTTGAACCAATTGCTACACCACAGGGGTTAGCGTGCTTAACAATCACGCAGGCAGGCTCTTCGAAGCATTTAACGCATTCAAGGGCAGCGTCAGTATCGGCGATGTTATTGAATGACAGCGCTTTACCATTTAGCTGAACTGCGCTCGCAACACTGGCTTCCTTTAAGTCATGTTCGCGATAAAACGCGGCACGCTGATGTGGGTTTTCACCGTAGCGCAAGTCTTCAGTTTTAACGAACTGGCGGTTAAATGTGGTTGGGAAAGCGTCGCTGGGTGCATCGTTCTCGAGTGCACCCAAGTAGTTGGCGATAGCACCGTCGTAGTCTGCGGTATGGGCGAAGGCTTTGGCGGCCAATTCGCGCTTGAGTACTGAGCTAAGTCCTCCGTCAGACTTTAGTTCATCAATAATACGATCGTAGTCGCCCGCGTCCACAACAATGCCAACATACTTGTGGTTTTTTGCCGCAGCTCGAACCATTGTTGGGCCACCGATATCGATGTTCTCAATCGCATGGTCTAGCGAGCAATCAGCTTGGGCAATAGTTTCACGGAAAGGATAGAGATTGACAACGACCATATCGATGTAGCCAATACCATGAGTTGCTGCGGTTTCGTCATCTTGACCACGGCGCGCAAGAATACCGCCATGAATAGTGGGGTGTAGAGTCTTGACTCGGCCGTCCATGATTTCTGGGAAACCGGTGACTTTGGCGACCTCAGTAACAGCAATCCCCTCGTTGTTTAGTAGCTTAAACGTTCCGCCGGTGGATAGGATTTCAACACCTTGGGCGACTAGTTCACGAGCGAAATCGACGACACCTGATTTATCTGACACGCTAATTAGCGCGCGTTTAACAGCAGTTACTGACATGAGAGCCTCTAGTAGTGGTACATAGTAAACGTTGAATTTTACAAAAACGACGGCGACATGTCGCAGCAATTATTACCATTTAGAGGGGTAAGGCTCTGGGAGAGAAGATTGATGGAGGGAAGGGCGCTTTGGGGGCAAAGCACATAGCTTGATACCCCCCAACGAGAGGACTTTTAAAGCATATCGTAACGCTTTAGCTTCTTGCGAAGAGTTCCTCGGTTTAGTCCCATAATGCTGGCTGCACGAGATTGGTTATTCTTCGTAAACTTCATTACCGCTTCTAAAAGAGGTTCTTCAACTTCATTCATGACCATGTCATAGATTTCGTTTGGTTCCTGGCCTTCTAGGGCCATGAAATAATTGCGCATTGAACGGGCTACCGAGTCGCGTAATGTCGGGTAATCTTCAACGTTGGCCTCGGTGGCCTTTAACAGCTGTTCACTCATGCTCTGAGTTCCTCTCCTATTAGGTCTTTTTTCTAACTCAAAAAATTTGAAATGGTCTTTAGTTGATCTGCTTCACTTTCGATGCTGTTAAACATCTTTATAAATTCTCGATCCGCGCCAACGGGCTTCAGATACCAGTTGACATGCTTACGCGCAATTCTGTAACCCATGACTGGGCCATAGAATTCATGCAGCTGTTTAATATGATCGAGGAGAATCTCGGCTTGTTCTTTACGGTCAATAGTTGGTAAGTGTTCACCATTGGCCAAGTAATGATTAATCTCGCGAAATAGCCAGGGGCTACCTTGAGCGGCTCTGCCTATCATGACCGCTTTTGCGCCAGTGAATTCTATCACTTCTTTTGCTTTTTCTGGCGTCTCAATATCGCCGTTTGCGGCGACAGGGATATCAACGGCTTCAACAATCTGACGAATGGTTTCATATTCTGCTTCGCCTTGATATTTACAGGCGCGAGTCCGGCCGTGAACAGCTAGCGACTTAATACCAGCGTCTTCAGCAATTCTTGCAATGGTGACACCATTTCGTTGCTCTGGAGACCACCCGGTACGAATCTTCAGCGTCACGGGTACATCCACCGCGGCAACGACCGCATGGAGAATTTCGGTAACTAGCGCCTCATCTTTCAGTAATGCCGAGCCAGCAGCTTTCTTGCAGACCTTCTTGGCAGGGCAGCCCATATTAATGTCGATAATCTGTGCGCCAAGCTGCTGAGTCATCTGTGCGGCGTTGGCCAACATTTCAGCGTCGCCGCCGGCGATCTGAATGGCCTTTGGCGTAACTTCGTTATCGTGGCGAAGTCGATGCCTACTTTTCGTTGAATTCCAAAGTGAGATGTCTGACGTCAGCATTTCACCCACAACAAGCCCTGCACCCATGCGATGGCATAAGCGACGAAACGGTAAATCCGTTACGCCAGCCATGGGGGCAAGTATAGTGGGGTTCGATAACTGATAGGGACCTATGCGATACATCTCATTAGCCATTTGTTCTGGGCGAGCGATTCTAGCTTATGATGCCGCCAAGCTAAAGAAGTTTGAGTGAAAAAGGATCAATTTTTTACAATGTAAGCTTGGTAGCTGGTGGCGATGTCACCGGGGTCAACCACATAGAACTGAATCGTGATGACTTTTCCTGGCTCGAGTTGCTCCATTGGAGTGCTCGTCAGCAATTGGCGGATGTCGTAATTCAGCGTGGTGACTGGGATACCACTGGCACTGCTGAATTCGAGTTGAAGTGTTGGTAGGCGCTGGGCAAACGCTGCGGAGTTACGAATGCTGACGTTCACGTCAAGCAAGCCTTCGGTTTCGTCAGCTTGAATATTGAAATCTATGATCTCGATTGCCTCGATATTGTCGTAGCGAGGTATTTCGCAGTTGAGGAGCTCACATGCGCTTAGGTAATAGGGTCGGTACTGATCCTGCGTGGACCAACTAGCAAGATTTAGCCACGCTAGCTGTGCAGCGAAAATCAGCAATAAGATGAGCGAGAGCCCGCTCCAGGCTATGGTTGGTAATCTGCTAGTGTTCTGCAGTGCCAAATCCATTTCTGCCAAGTGAGGCTGATACGACTGGTCGTTATGGCCATCTTCAAACTCTTCAAGCTGTTCAGGTTCTTCAAGTTGCTCAGATTGCTCAGATGGTGCAATCTCCTCAGACTCTTCAGGCTCTTCAGGCTCTTCAGACTCTTCAGGCTCTTCAGGCTCTTCAGGCTCTTCAGGCTCTTCAAGCTCTTCAAGCTCTTCAAGCTCTTCAGGCTCTTCAGGCTCTTCAAGCTCTTCAAGCTCTTCAGGCTCTTCAGGCTCTTCAAGCTCTTCAAGCTCTTCAAGCTCTTCAAGCTCTTCAAGCTCTTCAAGCTCTTCAGGTTCTTCGAGTTCTCTAACATCATCATTGAAATCCGAGAATTCGCCCACTTCAAAGGGAGTCTCGTGCTGAGCATCGTCGTTGGCCGTTTTGCCTAGCACTGCTTCTTCGTCATCGAGCTGAACCGAGCTTATGTCGTTGAGCGCATCGTCGCTGGAGTGAGGTTCTTCTCTAGTTGCGACTTCAGTGCCGGTGTTCTCGGTGTCTTCTTGGAATGACTCTTCAGCGTCTGCGTTTTCAGTGTCTTCTTGGGATGATTCTTCAGCGTTTGCGTTTTCAGCGTCTTGTTGAGTTGCTATTTCGGGAGCTTCTTCTGGCGACACTTCTACACATTCTTCATCAATGTGCTTCGCACTCACAGCTATGTCTGCAGAGACGTTATCACCATCAACGCTCTCACCGATGGATTTATCGGCTTCTACCAAATCACTCTCCGCGTCGTAGCTACCTTCACTCGTTAAACTCTGTTTTTCATCGGGTGCTAGGACTGCATCATCGGTGGTATCGATAATTGGCATATGTTCGAAGCTTATTGTCTTCGCGTGGTCGTCTTCGGCTTCATTAGCACTCAGTGTAAGATCTGCGAAGAACTCCGAACTTATACTTGGCTCTCGATGCTCGTGACTCTGGGAGAGGTGCTCTTTTGTCTCGGTTTCGTCAGATGCTTCTGGTTCGTCAGATGCTTCTGGTTCGTCAGATGCTTCTGTTTCGGCTGATGTTTCTGTTTCGGCCGTTACTTCTGTTTCGGCCGTTACTTCTGATTCAGAAGCAATCTTCTCTAGCGAGGCTGCGTTGTTGTGTTGACCGATAGGCTGAGGGTTGCTGTCATTGTCGGACAATAACGAAGAATCTAGGTCAATACGAGCCTCAGGGTAATCATCCTCGTTATTGGCAATCTGATCGGCGAGCAGGGAATTGAGTTCATCGTCGATCTCACGAAAAATGTCGTCATCGATCTCGGGTAGTTCGTCGTCACTGAAAGAGCGTTCAGCATCAAGTTCTGCTAGCGCAATGAGTTCGTCGTCTAGCCAGTCCGCTGAATCAATCTGTCCAGGCTGGACTGGGGCGATGTCATCCACGGCATAGGCTAGGTCTTCGAAGTATCCCTCGAACTCAGCATTGTCAGCTACCGGGAATACCTGAGAGGCCGCACTAAATACCTTGCTGCAGGAACCACATCGCACGTGACTATTGGCTTGCGCTAACATCGGCTTAGTGACGTAAAAGCGAGCCTTGCAGGCGGGGCAAAAAACGATGTAGTTGTGTGACTTACTCATTCTTGGAGTGCTTATTTTATTCTTATACCGTCCAGTCTAGCCCATCCGTCTTGCAGGGTCACGGGATTCCAGTCAATAGCGTGTTCGTAGGACTTTGCAACAATTTCAGCTTGCCCTGCAAGGAGACCGCTGAGTACTATTCTGCCGCCGATCTTGGTCTGCTTAATCAGTTTATCGGATAGGGCTTCAAGTGGACCAGCGAGAATGTTGGCGATTGTGATGTCGGCCAGAACTTTTGGTGCGTTTTCAGGGAGGTAAACGCTAATTCGCTCAGGCTTGACTTGATTGCGGCTCGCGTTTTCGTAGGTGGCATCAACTGCCTGGGGGTCAATATCCACACCCACAGCTGTATCGGCGCCAAGCAAAAGTGCAGCAATAGCGAGAATTCCGCTACCGCAGCCAAAATCCAATACTAATTCACTATTCCAAGTCTGTTCATCTAGCCATTTTAAGCACAGTGAAGTGGTTGGGTGGGTTCCGGTGCCAAAGGCTAATCCCGGATCAAGCATAAGGTTAACGGCATTCGGGTTTGGCGCTTCTTTCCAGCTGGGGCAAATCCAAAGACGCTCACCAAATTGCATTGGATGGTAGTTGTCCATCCAGGCTCGCTCCCAATCTTTGTTTTCAAGAATCTCTGCTCGGTAGCTAGGTAACGCTCCAGTCCAGTGATCTTGAATAACGGAAATTAGGGCGTCAACATCAATATCAGCATCATACAATGCCGTGATTTGGGTATTTGACCAAAGCGGAGTTTCTCCAACGCCTGGCTCTAAGACTGGCTCATCTTCATTGTCGCGAAGTGTGATAGCATGAGATCCCGTTGCGAGTAGCAGGTCTTCAAATGCTTCAACATCGCTTCGTTGTAAATCGAACTTTATTTGCAGCCAGTTCATGGTTTAGCGTTCCTCGAATGGTAATAACCGAAGTTTAACAGTTCCAACAAAAAAGGCGCAGAACAATCTGCGCCTTTGATATCTTCAATGGGAAGCTTACATTCCTAATTTCTTCTCAAGATAGTGGATGTTGATACCGCCTTTCTTGAACTCTGGGTCGGTCACTAGATCAACCTGAAGCGGGATGTTGGTCTTGATTCCTTGAACTACTGTCTCGCCGAGCGCTCGCTCAGTTCGTTTCAAAGCTTCAGCGCGGGTATCACCCCAGCAAATCACCTTAGCGATTAACGAATCGTAGTTAGGTGGGACGGTATAGCCACTATAAAGATGTGAGTCAACGCGAACACCAAGGCCGCCTGGCGCATGGAAGACGTCCACTTTACCCGGGCTGGGTAGGAAGCGGACAGGATCCTCAGCGTTAATACGACATTCAAAGGCGTGGCCTTTGATCTCAATTTGATCTTGCGTATAGGAAAGTGGTAAACCAGCGGCAATAAGGAGCTGCTCCTTTACGATATCCACACCCGTCACCATCTCAGTGACAGGATGCTCAACCTGAACTCGGGTGTTCATTTCAATGAAATAGAACTTCCCGTTCTCATAGAGGAATTCAAAGGTGCCGGCACCGGCGTAACCAATCTTCTTACAGGCATCGGTACAGGCTTTTTGCACCTGTGCACGAGCTTCTTCATCGATGAACGGTGCTGGTGCTTCTTCCAGTACTTTTTGATGGCGACGCTGAAGTGAGCAATCACGATCACCAAGATGAATAGCGTTGCCATGTTTATCAGAGAGGACCTGAATCTCTACGTGGCGAGGAGTTTGTAAGAACTTCTCCATGTACACAGTGCCATCACCAAAGGCCGCGGCAGCTTCAGCTTTAGTCACGGCAATCGAATTGATGAGTTCAGATTTCTCATGGACAACACGCATCCCACGTCCACCGCCGCCAGCCGCGGCTTTAATGATGACTGGCAAACCGATTTCATCGGCGAGACGCTCATTTCGCGCAGGGTCATCATTAAGAGGGCCGTTAGAACCTGGGACTGTTGGGACCTGAGCTTCAATCATTGCCTCAATAGCTGCAACCTTGTCACCCATCTTGCGAATAACATCGGCGCTAGGGCCAATAAAGGTAAAGCCGCTATTTTCTACTTGTTCAGCAAAATCGGCATTTTCAGCCAAGAAGCCATAACCGGGGTGAACCGAGTCGGCCCCTGTTATTTCCATGGCCGCAATAATAGCTGGAATATTCAGGTAGCTCTGCGGTGAAGGGTTAGGGCCGATACATACGGATTCATCGGCAAGCCTTACGTGCTTGAGATCGCGATCCACAACGGAATGCACTGCGACGGTTTTGATGTCGAGCTCTTTACAGGCTCGTAAAACGCGAAGTGCAATCTCGCCGCGGTTTGCGATGAGAACTTTCTTCAACATAAGTGCAACCTCGAATTAAGCAATAACGATAAGTGGCTGGTCGAATTCAACCGGAGAGCCATCCTGAACAAGGATCGCCTCAACAACGCCAGATTTATCAGCTTCGATCTGGTTCATCATTTTCATTGCTTCAACGATGCAGACTACATCGCCGGCTTTAACGGTTTGTCCGACCGTTACGAAAGGTGCTGAGCCTGGGGCTGGTGCGCCGTAGAAAGTACCAACCATTGGCGACTTAAGGGCGTCGGCCGGAACTGCTGCTTCGGCTTCAACCGCAGCAACTGGAGCAGGCGCGGCGGCAGGAGCAGCGGCAGCAACTGGCGCAGGAGCTGGTGCAGCAACTGGAGCGTAAGCTACGCCACTACCACGGCTGATGCGAACCGATTCTTCGCCCTCTTTGATCTCAATTTCACCGATGTCTGATTCTTCGAGCAGTTCGATTAGTTTTTTAATTTTACGAATGTCCATGACTTTTTACTCTCTAATAGGGTGAGCGGAAACAAATGTATTTCGTTCAGTGTTATGCCAATGTGCTTAGGATGCCATTTAGGGCCACGTCGTAACTCTGTGGGCCAAAACCAACCACTACACCTTGGGCGATATCACTGAGGAATGAATGATGACGAAACTCCTCGCGACTATGAGGATTCGACAAATGAATTTCGGTAAATGGAATAGCCACTGCAAGCAAGGCATCGCGAATCGCGACGCTGGTATGGGTATAAGCAGCGGGATTGATCAGAATGTGGGAAACGCCTTCGCCAGCCGCTTGCTGGATGCGATCGACCAGAGCGCCTTCATGGTTGCTTTGAAAACTCAATAATTCATGACCTGAAGCGGTTGCCGTATCACGTAATCGAGTGTTGATATTCTCCAAGCTCTCTGAACCGTATATTTCAGGCTCTCGAGTTCCTAGAAGGTTGAGGTTGGGACCATGTAAAAGTAACAGCGTAGACATTTTTGTGACCAGTCAGTTCTGATTTCTGCTAATTTTGCAGTAAAACCAGAACATAGTCCAATAAAAAGTCTAACTTCGTTGCAGTTTGATGATATTTGTGACATTTAGCTACAATTTCAAACGCGCGTTTAAGGGATTAGCACCCTTTAGTGTGACTCAATTTGAATTAATAGTCTCTAAAATAACACGCTCAGTGAGTAACTGTGGCAGCACAATGCCTGCTTCTGAGTTAGCCGGATAGAAGACATAAAGCGGTACGCCAGCGCGGCCGTAAAGACTTAAATAGCGGCTAATATTTTCATCGGCAGAAGTCCAGTCGGCCTCAATAAGTGTCACATTATTGGCGGTGAACGCTGACTGTGTAGTCTCGGCGTTCAGTACTCGCTTATTGGCGAGGCAGGTAATACACCACGCAGCAGTAACATCCACAAATACCGGCCCTTCGCTGCGTGCTTGAGTAAGGGCTAGTGGTGAGTAGTCCACCCACTTGCTAATAGTTGGTTCGCTCGGCTGAGCGAGGTAAGCGGCGAGCGCAACCAGAATAACTCCCGACAGCTTTGCACCTTTCGATGGCATATTGATCAACCATAGTGCCAAGGCGATGAGGAGTGCGCCCAACGCAATCATAGTCAACCCCGTGACGCCAGTTTGCTGACCAACAACCCAAAGCAAGTAGAGGGCGGTAGCCAGGAGTGGAAATACCATAAATTCTCGAACCTTGACCATCCAGAGGCCTGGCTTTGGTAGGCGCTGAATGAGCCCTGGCCAATAGCTAAGTACGAGAATGGGGGCGGCCATACCGAAGCCGATAGCAATAAAGATGGCAAAAGTCGCGGTGGCAGATTGAGTTAGCGCCGCGCCCATCGCTGCGCCCATGAATGGAGCAGTGCACGGGCTGGCTACCACTACCGCGAGTAGTCCAGTAAAAAAGCTTGCTGACTTTGAATGCCCCTGTTGGAGTTCCGAGCCTGCTCCCATGAGTCGTTGTGCTAGCGGCATATCCAGGGCTAATACTAACGCCATGGCAACGAACAGATAAATTAGGATGGTTACCATAACAGGAGATTGGAGATGGAAGCCCCAGCCAACTTGTTGCCCCGCTAAGGCTAGCGCAACAATCACCACTGCGAAGAGCAAGAAACTTAGTACTACGCCTGCGGTATAGATCCATGCGTGTTGTTTCGCCGAAGCACCGGCGTTAATAAAGCTTGTTGCTTTGAGAGCAAGCACTGGAAACACGCACGGCATTGCGTTGAGGATCAGTCCGCCAAGAAAGGCAGAAAAAATCATTAACCATGAAAAGCTGGGGGTGGCGAGCGGCGCGACGTCCGAATTACTATACTCGGCTTGCTCACCCTCCGTTGATGAGAATGCGCCATTGCCTAGGTATTCGAAGTACCAAGTTTCGGGCGGATAGCACAAGCCCGCGTCGGCACAGCCTTGGAAACTCAGCATTAAGATGTCACCTACGCTGGGTTCTAGAGTGGTTGCCACCACGAAGGCATTGTCATAGAAAACAGACAGCTCTTGGTTGAAGAATTCATCAAACTTGATGATAGCCGTGTCAGGGTAGCTAACGTCCAACGGTTGGCCGTTGAGCTGGTGGGCGAACTGATGCTGATAGAGATAGTAGCCGGGCTTAGCGTCCCAGATGACGGAGAGTTCGCCGTCGCGCCACTCAGGGGATGCTTGGTAGGCTTCATCTACAGCGAGAAAGCTAGGCGCGGCAGGAAACGCCCCGTTGTCCGTAAACTGGGCAAAGGCGGCGGTGCTTACCAAGATAAGCAGCGTGGCTAGCGTGAGTGAAATTTTCTTAAACATGTTGGCTAGTACCTACCCTTACTGCATTTTTGTTCGTATGATGAAGACAGATATTGTCCTCTGAAATTTGTTAGGGAGTGTAAACTGTCAGATGAGATTTAGAAATTGGGTATTTACCGCGATGATGTTAATCAGCTCGACAGTTCAAGCCGAGCTTTCTGTCATCAGCGGAGAGGTTCGTCTGCCACCACCGGGCACATCGGTAGCCGCCGCCTATCTCGAATTGAGAAATACCAGTAGTGTTGAGCTTGTGTTAGCCTCGATATCATCGAGCGCAGCCCGGCACACGATGTTTCATCGAGTTGAGAACGTTGATGGTGTCATGAAGATGCGACACGCTGAGAATATCAAGCTGCCAGCGAATTCAACCATTAAGTTTTCGCCCGGAGCACTGCACATCATGATGATGGGCGTAAGCGATTTAGATAAAGACTCGGAAGTTGACTTTGAAATCTTATTCGAGTCAGGTGAAAGTATTAAGTTTCTATTGCCCGTTGTGGCGCAGTAGTTGGTAACACGGAAGGGGTACTAAAGTGACGATTAAAGAAAGGTGGACAAATTGGCGTACTGATCAAAGTGATCGTGTTGATGGCGGCTTTTGGCGCTGGATTGCGATACTTCTGGGTGTCTATCTCCTACTGATGGCAATTGTGGGTGTGGTAATCAGTTCCGAGCCTGAGCCCTTCGATGTTCGTCAGGCCTTTGCCGAGCGTTACCCAGGGCAAGAGCCGGTTATCGGCTCGCTAACTACACAATCTCTGATAGTGCAAACGGAAACACTATTGGACAAACCTTGGGGGTATATTGCCAACGATATCTCACCGCCTGGTGTATGGTTGGATAATATCCCAAATTGGGAGTACGGGGCGCTAGTTCAAATTCGCGACCTCGCTAAGGCAATGCGAGAGCAATTTTCTCGTTCACAAACTCAGTCTACTGAGGATGAAGCGCTGAAGAAGGCTGAGCCTAATCTCAATTACAATCATCGTTCTTGGTTGTTACCTGCTTCAGAGGGGCAGTATCGAGATAGTATTAGGTATCTAGAGGACTACCTTGAACGCCTAAATGATGAATCCAACCAAAGTGCACAATTCTTTGCCAGAGCCGATAATCTTAACGCGTGGTTGACCACCGTGGGCTCTCGCCTAGGCTCTTACTCCCAGCGCTTAGCCGCGTCGGTAGGAGAAGCTCGAGTGAATACCGACTTGGCCGGAGACACAGCGGCTCAGCAGTCAACTGCATCGGCTCAATTAGTGTATGTTGGAACACCGTGGTTAGAAATTGATGATGTATTCTACGAGGCTCGTGGATATTGCTGGGGACTGGCGCAAACGCTCAAGGCCATTGAGTTTGATTTCGCGGACGTGTTGGAAAAGAAGCGAGCGCAAGCCAGCTTAGAGCAGATCATCAGAGAATTAGAGGGTACTCAACGACAAATCTGGAGCCCGATGATTCTCAATGGAAGTGGGTATGGGATGTTGGCCAATCACTCATTGGTGCTATCCAACTATATCTCACGTGCCAATGCTGCCTTGATCGACCTCCGAGATCTCCTTAATAACGGATGAGCCAGGGACTTCTCCTCAGTAGAAATTGGCGTGATGTTGGCGGCTATCTGGTCTTGGAATTCTGGTTTGCCACCCAAGACCAAGCTCAATCTATCCAAGTACGGGGCGAACGCCCCGTTTTCTTTCTCAGCGATGCTGACTATCAGCAATCTGGTACTGCGCTAAGGTATGCGGCTGAGTGTAAACAACTCAAGTTAAAAACCTATTCCCAAGAAGCTGTTTGGGCTGTGTACTTCAACGCCTGGGCACGTCACCAATCAGCCGCTTATGAGTTAATTGACCGAGGTCTGTATCCATTAGAGTACGATGTTAAGCCGCCGGATCGTTTTTTGATGGAGCGATTCATCTGCGGCGAAGCGAGTTGGAGCGGCGGTGCTAAGGATTCAAGTGGGACCATCAGAAATCCTGAGCTAAGACCTGCAAGCGTGGACGTGCCGCTCTCGCTGCTTAGTTTCGATATTGAAACCAATGCCTATCAAAATACCATCATTTCCATTGCCGCGGTTACGCCGTTAGAACGAGCCGTTTGGGTCGTGGGTCACGAAAGTAGTGATCAGTTTGAGGGTGTAGTGGATGAGCGGTCTTGCATTGAGGCATTTTTAGCGTGGGTACGCCGAGTTGATCCCGATATCCTGACGGGTTGGAATTGTATTCAGTTCGACATGTGGGTGATTCAGCAGCGATGTGAAGCGCTCGGCATCGCCTTTCGGATTGGTCGTGACAACGAAGTAGTCGCATGGCGCGAGGATCGTGACGAAAGGCGCTATTGCAGGGTTCAGGGGCGCAGTATTGTAGACGCCATGGACGGAATAAAGTCAGCGGGTTGGCACTTTAGCTCGCATAGTTTGGAGTTTGTGTCGCAGCAATTGCTAGGTGATGGGAAGCTAATTGGCGCGAGTCATGGGATTGATGAAATCATTGCTTGGCATCAAGATGATCCCGGTCAATTAGCCAATTACAATCTGATTGATTGCGAGTTAGTGCTCCGTATTCTCGAGAGAACTGGACTTATTTCTTACCTAGTAGAACGCGCACGCTTGACCGGTGCGGAGTTAGACCGAGTTGGCGGTTCGGTGGCTCAATTTGAGTTCCTATACCTGCCAAGATTACATCGAGCTGGTTACGTTGCCCCGCTCCAAGGTCAGCGAATGTTTAGCTTTGAGTCCCCTGGTGGTTTCGTCATGGATTCGGTGCCGGGCTTGTTTGAGCATGTGCTGGTGCTGGACTTCAAAAGTCTCTACCCCAGTATTATTCGAACTTTCTTCGTCGACCCGTGCGCACTGTGGGAGGCTGAAGCTAACCCCAGTGCCGGTGCAGTACCGGGTTTTGACGGAGCGATGTTTCGGCGTGAGGCGAGTATCCTGCCTGGTATTATCGAGTCGCTGTGGCGAGCCCGAGATGAGGCGAAGAGTGCTGGAGATTCGGCACGTTCCAGCGCGTTGAAGATTATTATGAACAGCTGCTACGGAGTGCTTGGCTCATCCGTCTGTCGTTTTTTTGATCCAAGACTGGCCTCGAGTATAACGCGTCGAGGTCATGAGATTCTGCAGGAGAGTGCTCGATGGATTGAGGAGCAAGGTCATCGGGTAATTTATGGCGATACGGATTCGGTGTTTGTTGAGCTCGTTGGCGAGGCGCTAACAGATGAGCTTGCTAACCAAATTGGTCAAGCATTACAGCAAGGCTTAAATGTCTTCTGGCGGGAGCGGCTTCGTGCCAATTTCGCCCTGGATAGTCAGCTTGAGATTGAATTTGAAACGCATTTCAAACGGTTTTTCATGCCAACGATTCGCCATCAGGAATATGGCAGTAAAAAACGTTATGCCGGCTTGGTAGGCGATCAAGTGGTGTTCAAAGGCTTAGAGAATGTTCGCTCCGATTGGAGTCACCTTGCACGCCGTGTTCAAGCAGAGCTGTTTGAACGAGTGTTCTTTGGTTTGGAATGGAAAGCGTGGCTGATTTCGCTCACGCGTGAGATGTATACCGGTGTTTTCGATAGTGAACTTATATATCGAAAGCGTCTCCGAAAGCCGCTAGACGCCTACGAGAAGCAAATTCCACCTCATGTCAAAGCGGCAAAGATGTTGCCAAGAAAGCCGCGGAGGGGGGATTGGATTGAATACCGCATCACGCTGCAAGGCCCGGAACCGGTGGGGATTTCTAATCGCAAGATGGACTACGATCACTATTTAGAGAAGCAAATAGCGCCAGCAGTGGATTCTCTGCTGGCGGTATTTGGCGAAAGGTTAGAGGCGTTAATAAGTCAACAAATTGGCTTAGATTTCTAACGGTTCTAATTTAGCTTAATGACTAGCTAATGGTTGCTGTGATGGCAGCATGTTGTTCTGGCTTCAGGCGAGGGCCGAACTGTGAAACCACTGCGCCACTTGCGGTGCTTGCCAGCTCGCCGGCATATTCCCAGCTCTTTCCTTGGCAAATCGCCGCGAGGAAAGCGCCTGCGAACATGTCGCCAGCGCCATTCGTGTCGATGGCTTTAACCTTGCTCGCCGCATGGCTGCGCTCTACTTTACCATCAAAACTGACCGCGCCATTTGCACCGCGGGTAATCACATAAGCGGTGCTGAATTCACGCAACGCTTTGCCTGCGGCATCAATGTTGTCAGTGTTAGTGAATTGAAGTGCTTCCTGCTCGTTACAGAAAAGTAGGTCCACGCCATCGCCAATTATCTGTAGCATACCTTCGCGGAAAAACTGCACCATGGCTGGGTCAGACAGTGATAGGGCAACTTTGTTACCGGCCGCGCGAGCCACTTCGCGAAGACGGATGGCCGCCTTGCGACCAGTTGCAGAGGTTACTTGATAACCTTCAATGTATGCCCAATCTGCAGAGGCTGCAGCGGACTCATCAAGCTCGGCCACTGAAAGAGTCTCGCTGATGGCAAGGCAAGTGTTCATGGTGCGCTCTGCGTCTGGTGTAATCAGAACTAAGCAACGTCCCGTTGTGCCAGCCGGGTCATTAATGCCAGTGTTGCTGTCAACGCCGGCTGCTCGTAAGTCAGCGGCGAAAAAAGCACCATTTTCATCGTCGGCCACTTGGCAGCAATAATAGCTCTTCGCACCGAAGTAGCTCGCTGCAATAATACTGTTGCAGCCTGAACCACCGCTTGCGCGCGAAGCGACCGTTCCGCGATCATTCAACTGATCGAGGGCTTCGTGAAGGCGAGCGTCGTCAACGAGGCTCATAATGCCCTTATCAATGTTCATGTCGACCAAGTCTTGATCGTTCACTTCAATTTCGGTGTCCACGAGGGCGGCACCCAAGCCAAAAATCTGATAGTTGTTCATGCGGGCTCACATTTGATGATGTCTATAAAGCGGTCATTATCGTTGCGCAGCGTAAATTTGCAACTTTAGCGCGTAAATTACCTGAGTTATCGCTAATTTTATTCGGTTAGCCGAGGCGGGTTCGGCCACATTAGCAGCGCCTGTTACTGTTGAGCGGTCCAAAGCCATAGAAGAGGGGCGCAAAAGTAGGTTGTATTGATAATCTTGGTCTATTTTTAGAGTAGCTTGGAAGATTGCTGATATTAGCGGTGTAACCTATTACACGGTCTAAAGTCGGTAATATTACGAATGCATGAGTCAAAACTTTTGCTAGCTTGATGTAGGCGCTTGGGATATAATTTGCTCCCAGTCAAAGAGCCGTCACAGGTGCCAATAAACGATATGGAAAACGTTTTATTTGGCGGCGGCAGCTAGAGCTAAAAGCTCCGGCATGCATCAAATTCCAAGCGAGGTGAGAGAGCTCATCTCGCTTTTTTATAGCCGAACGTTTTTGAGTTCAATGAAAATCACGTAGTCGAAAGGCTAGGTGCTTTGTTGTGCCAGAAATGTAAGGCCCTACGTTCGAAGGAGACGAAATGAGTCACATAGCCATTCTCGCGTTAGCAGATGGAAGCGTTTTTCGAGGCACTGCAATTGGTGCGACGGGTTCCGCTAGTGGTGAGGTAGTTTTCAACACGGCCATGACAGGTTATCAGGAAATTTTAACTGACCCATCATACGCCGAACAGATTGTTACCCTAACTTACCCTCACATTGGAAATACGGGTTCAAACAGCGAGGATGAAGAATCGCAAAAGGTTTGGGCCAAGGGCTTGGTAATTCGTGATCTTCCCTTGCTGGCGTCAAACTTCCGCAGCAAAGAAAATCTTAGTGACTATTTAGTACGGCATAACATCGTTGGTATTGCCGACATCGACACTCGTCGCTTAACTCGTATCCTTCGCGAGAAAGGCGCGCAGAGTGGTTGTATCGTCGCGGGGCAATTTGCCAGCGAAGAAGAGGCAATTGAAAAGGCGAAAGCATTCCCGGGTCTGAAGGGTATGGATCTCGCCAAAGAAGTTACCGCCTCAAACGCGTTCAAATGGGAAGTTGGTAGTTGGCAGCTAGGAAAGGGTTTCGTCTCGCCAGCCGAGAAGCCTTACAAGGTTGTTGCCTACGATTATGGTATCAAGCGCAACATCATGCGTATGCTGGTTGATCGTGGCGTTGAGCTACGAGTTGTTCCGGCTCAGACCCCAGCGAGCGAAGTGTTGGCGATGGAGCCAGACGGCGTGTTTCTTTCGAATGGTCCAGGTGACCCAGAGCCGTGTACTTATGCAATTGAAGCAATTCAAACGCTGCTAGAGCAAGATAACCTGCCGATCTTTGGTATCTGCCTTGGGCATCAGCTACTTGCACTGGCTTCTGGCGCTAAAACCGAAAAGATGAAGTTCGGTCATCACGGTGCTAACCACCCTGTACAAGTGCTCGAAACTAAGCAGGTCATGATCACATCTCAAAACCACGGCTTCGCTGTAGATGAGAGCTCGCTGCCAGGTAATCTCGTGGCGACGCACAAGTCATTGTTTGATGGCTCTCTTCAGGGTATTCACCGCACGGACAAACCAGCATTCAGCTTCCAGGGACACCCTGAAGCAAGTCCTGGTCCACACGATGCAGCACCATTATTTGACCACTTTATTGAGCTGATGGCTCAGCGCAAAGCATAACGGAGCGGGTATGCCAAAACGTACAGATATTAAAAGTATTTTGATCCTGGGTGCTGGTCCAATTGTAATTGGACAGGCCTGTGAGTTCGACTATTCCGGTGCGCAGGCGTGTAAAGCGCTTCGTGAAGAAGGTTATCGAGTTATTCTAGTTAACTCTAACCCCGCTACGATCATGACCGATCCGGCTATGGCTGATGCGACCTATATTGAGCCAGTAGAATGGCGCACTGTGGCGAAGATTATCGAAAAAGAGCGACCTGATGCAGTACTGCCAACAATGGGTGGTCAGACTGCGCTAAATTGTGCGCTAGCTCTTGCGGATAATGGCGTGCTCGAGAAGTTCGAGTGTGAGCTAATCGGCGCAAGCCGAGATGCCATCAACATGGCGGAAGATCGCGAGTTGTTCGATCAGGCCATGAAGCGTATTGGGCTTAAGTGTCCGCCAGCAGGTATCGCTCGTAACCTTGATGAAGCACGCGCTATCCGCGATCGCTTTGGTTTCCCGATCATCATTCGACCTTCCTTTACAATGGGTGGATCGGGCGGTGGTATTGCCTATAATCGTGATGAGTTCGAAGAGATTTGTACTCGTGGTCTAGATCTATCACCAACTTCAGAACTGCTAATCGATAAGTCATTAATTGGTTGGAAAGAGTACGAAATGGAAGTTGTTCGCGACAAGAACGACAACTGTATCATCATCTGCTCAATCGAAAACTTTGATCCGATGGGTGTTCACACAGGCGATTCAATCACCGTAGCGCCAGCACAGACCCTAACGGATAAAGAATATCAGATTATGCGTAATGCCTCGGTGGCAGTGCTCCGAGAGATCGGGGTTGAAACCGGTGGCTCAAACGTTCAATTCGCGGTAAATCCAGAAAATGGCGACCTTGTGGTCATTGAGATGAACCCGCGGGTCTCGCGCTCTTCAGCGTTAGCTTCAAAGGCAACCGGTTTTCCGATTGCCAAAGTGGCGGCAAAGCTGGCAGTTGGTTACACCTTAGATGAGCTTCAGAATGACATCACGGGTGGTGCAACACCGGCATCGTTCGAGCCGGCGATTGATTACGTTGTGACGAAAATCCCTCGTTTTACCTTCGAAAAATTTGGTGATGCGGATGCGCGCTTGACCACGCAGATGAAGTCTGTGGGTGAAGTTATGGCGATTGGCCGTAGCTTCCAAGAGTCTTTCCAAAAAGCACTGCGCGGCCTAGAGGTCGGTTCTGCAGGTTTCGAGACCATAGTAGATATTGATGCGCCTGACTTTGAATCGGTTATTCGTCGTGAGTTGTCAACGCCTGGCGCAAACCGAGTTTGGTACTTAGGCGATGCCTTCCGCGCGGGTATGTCGGTAGCGGAGGTCTTCGAGCTCTCGTCTATTGATCCTTGGTTCCTGGTGCAAGTCAAAGACATTATCGATACCGAGCTGTCAATTAGCACTACTGCGCTGTCTAACATTGACAAAGACGCGATGTACGCACTAAAGCGCAAGGGTTTCTCTGATTCGCGCTTGGCAACGCTTTTCGGTGTCAGCGAAAAGCAATTCCGTCGTACTCGTCAGAAGATGAATATTCGCCCCGTCTACAAGCGAGTTGATACCTGTGCGGCAGAATTCTCCACCGCGACGGCTTACATGTACTCAACGTACGAAGAAGAGTGTGAGGCAGCGCCAAGTGGCCGCGATAAGATTCTTGTTCTCGGCGGTGGGCCTAACCGAATTGGCCAGGGAATTGAATTTGACTACTGCTGTGTTCACGCAGCATTAGCAATGAGAGACGACGGTTACGAGACCATCATGGTTAACTGTAACCCAGAAACGGTTTCAACTGACTATGACACATCAGATCGTCTTTTCTTTGAGCCAGTCACGCTCGAAGATGTGTTAGAAATCTGTGATCTTGAGCAGCCTAAGGGTGTTATCGTGCAGTTTGGTGGTCAGACACCGCTGAAGCTTGCGCGTGAACTTGAAGCTGCTGGCGTACCAATTATTGGTACTACGCCGGAAGCGATTGATCGTGCCGAAGATCGTGAGCAGTTCTCCGATATGATTAAACGCCTAGGCCTGCGCCAGCCGCGTAACGCTACGGTGCGTTCAATTGATGAGGCTGTTGTTCGAGCTGAAGAGATTGGTTACCCCCTTGTTGTACGTCCTTCGTATGTCCTTGGTGGTCGAGCTATGGAAATTGTCTACAGCGAAACTGAGCTACGCACCTATTTCCGCGAAGCGGTTGAAGTATCCAATGATGCGCCGGTTCTATTGGATCACTTCCTTAATGCAGCAATCGAAGTAGATATTGATGCGGTATCAGATGGCGAGACCGTTGTCATCGGTGCAATCATGCAGCACATTGAGCAGGCAGGTGTTCACTCGGGTGACTCAGCCTGTTCATTACCTCCTTACTCTCTGCCCGCTGACGTGCAAGATGAAATGCGCGAGATGGTAAAGAGCATGGCGGTTGAGCTAGGTGTTATTGGTTTGATGAATGTTCAGCTCGCTTACCAAGACGGAGAGTGTTTCGTTATTGAGGTAAACCCACGCGCCTCACGAACGGTTCCGTTCGTTTCTAAGTGTATCGGTACTAGCCTTGCTAAGGTTGCTGCGCGCTGTCAGGCAGGTATTTCACTGGCTGATCAAGGTTTTACTTCGGAAATTGTTCCGGATTATTTCTCGGTTAAGGAAGCGGTGTTCCCGTTCAATAAGTTCCCTGGTGTTGACCCAATTCTTGGGCCTGAAATGAAGTCTACGGGCGAAGTTATGGGTGTGGGCGATACCTTCGCTGAAGCCTACGCTAAAGCACAGCTTGGCGCGAGCGACGAAGTGCCGACGGAGGGTGTAGCTTTCCTATCGGTCCGTGAACCTGATAAAGAGGGCGTTGTGGAAGTTGGCCGTGACCTTGTAGAGCTAGGCTTTGAGCTGGTTGCTACTCGAGGTACCGCTAAGGTGCTTCAGGAAGCCAATATCCCAGTTCGCTTGGTGAACAAGGTAATGGAAGGGCGCCCAAATATTGTGGATATGATTCGTAATGATGAGATTACAATGATTATCAACACCACTGAAGGGCGTGTAGCGATTCGTGACTCGGCGCTAATCCGTTCGAGCGCAGAGATACATCGCGTATACTACACCACCACCTTGGCTGGTGGCCGTGCGGTGTGCATGGCGCTTCAGCATAAAGGTGAGGTTCAAGTTCGCCGCCTACAAGATCTACATGGGAGTATTAAAGGATGAATAAGACTCCTATGACAGTCGAGGGCGCGCAAGCGCTCGAGACTGAGCTAGAGCGTTTGAAGAAGGTGGATCGCCCCACTATTATCAAGGCTATCGCTGAGGCTCGTGAGCACGGTGATCTGAAGGAGAACGCTGAGTACCATGCTGCTCGTGAGCAGCAAGGATTCTGCGAAGGGCGTATTCAAGAGATTGAAGCGAAGTTGTCCGATGCACAGATTATTGATATCAAAAAAATCCCGGCAACCGAAAAGGTAATTTTTGGCGTAACGGTAACCATCATTAACGTTGATACTGAGGAAGAAAAACAGTATCGCATTGTTGGTGAAGATGAGGCGAATCCAGCGGAGAATCGGATTTCCTATTCTTCACCAATCGCCCGAGGCTTGATCGGTAAGATGGTTGGCGATGTGGTGAATATCCAAACCCCGGCCGGAGTGGTTGAGTTCGAAATCGATGCGGTTGAGCACTAACTAGCATTGATTTTTTAGTGACAAAAAAAGAGCCTGCGAAGGCTCTTTTTTTTTGCGGCTTAACTTTGGAGCTACTCACCAGTGGGGGTGAGTGTCAGCCACCACTTTTAGCTTGCTAACAGCTTATCGAAGTAGGTTGGAAAGCTTTGGATTAGGCTTGCGGGCCTCACGGCAGATAAGAATGATCTTGCCGATGGTTTGAACAAGCGTAGAGTTGGTCTCGGCAACAACGGCACTGGCAACCTCGGCCCGATCGATTCGCTCAGGGATAGCGAGCTTAACCTTGATTAACTCGTGATCATTTAGCGCGCGATTCAGTTCGTTGAGTACGCCTTCCGTTAGGCCATTTTCAGAGATCATGACAACCGGTTTGAGGTTGTGGCCAATTGCGCGAAGTTGTTTTTTACGTTGTTGTGTGAGTGTCATTAGTTAACTCTACCAAGTTGAATTCATCGTTTGACGGCATTCTACATTAAAGCACAGGAAAGCGAACTAAGTGATTCGCCTGAGTACAATAATTATTCACTTAGATGGCTTCGTTACCATGAATGTTCGCCTAGCTTGAGTGTTAACGTCAATGACGAGCATAAAGCTTAGAATTTATTGGATTACCGAAGTAGTAAAAAAAGTAATTATGGCCGATACTTGAAAAACTAGGATCTAGACCCGATATAGTTGTTTAGATAACAACGCGGCGATACACGTCGCACAACTTTGAGGATGCTTCTTTGAAAGATATGACTCGGACCATGGTACTTTGGCTAGTAATTGTCACCGTGCTTTTCATGGTGCTGCAAAACTTTAGTAGTCCAAACACTAGTCAGGATATGGCCTACAGTGACTTCATTACGTCTGTTAAAGCAGGTCAGGTTGATGCTGTCACCTTCCAGGGTTCAGTCATTCGCGGAACCGATACGAGCGGTCAAGATTTTAAGGTCTTTATTCCGTACTACGACGATGCGCTAATGAACGACCTTTACAGTGCAAACGTTAAAGTGACCGGTGAGCCAGTGGAACAGCCGGGTATTTTGGAGAATCTCTTCTACTCCATTCTCCCTGTGCTCATCATTGTAGCTGTGTTTATTTTCTTCATGCGCCAGATGCAAGGCGGTGGCGGCGGCAAGGGCGGCCCGATGAGTTTTGGTAAATCTAAGGCTCGTTTACTAAGTGAAGATGAGATCAAGACCAGTTTTGCCGATGTTGCGGGCGTCGATGAAGCCAAAGAAGAAGTATCTGAATTGGTAGAGTACCTCCGTGATCCGAGTAAATTCCAACGTTTGGGCGGAAAAATTCCGCGTGGTGTCTTAATGGCTGGCCCGCCAGGAACAGGTAAAACATTGTTGGCAAAAGCAATCGCTGGTGAAGCGCGGGTGCCATTCTTTTCAATTTCGGGCTCTGACTTTGTTGAAATGTTCGTCGGTGTTGGTGCATCACGTGTGCGTGATATGTTTGAACAGGCTAAGAAGCGTGCACCTTGCATTATTTTTATTGATGAAATCGATGCAGTTGGTCGTCATCGTGGTGGCGGTGTAGGCGGCGGCAACGATGAGCGTGAGCAAACCCTAAACCAGCTTCTCGTGGAGATGGACGGATTTGAAGGTAACGAAGGGGTAATTGTAATTGCTGCTTCAAACCGACCTGATGTGTTGGATTCGGCACTACTCCGTCCTGGTCGTTTCGATCGACAGGTGTTTGTTGGACTGCCAGATATTCGGGGTCGCGAGCAAATTTTGCGTGTCCACCTTCGTAAAACGCCAGTCTCTGATAACGTTAATGTGCCGGTGATCGCTCGGGGCACGCCAGGCTTTAGTGGCGCTGATTTGGCTAATCTAGTCAATGAAGCAAGTCTCTTCGCTGCGCGTATGAACAAGCGTTTGGTGACAATGGATGAGTTTGAGCGAGCGCGAGACAAGATCATGATGGGCGCTGAGCGTAAGTCGATGGTCATGTCGGATTCTGAGAAGGTGAATACAGCCTATCACGAAGCGGGTCACGCTATTATCGGTCGTTTGGTGCCAGATCATGATCCGGTGCATAAGGTTTCGATCATTCCCCGAGGGCGAGCTTTAGGCGTCACACAATTCCTGCCAGAAGAGGATAAGTACTCCATTTCGAAGCGTGGCTTAGAATCACAAATCTGCGCGTTGTTTGGTGGTCGTATCGCCGAAGAGATGACGCTTGGGTTCGATGGTGTTACAACTGGGGCGCAAAATGATATTGAGCGCGCTACCGCCTTAGCTACCAATATGGTCACTAAGTGGGGGCTTTCCGAGAAGTTGGGCCCGTTGAACTACGCTGGCGATGAAAGCCAAGCTCAGCAGGGGCAGCAACCGCGAGTTTCTGGTGAAACGGCGAAGGCGATTGATACCGAAGTACGCCGCATCACAGATTCCTGTTATGAGCGAGCGTCAACTATTTTGAAGGAGAATCGCGATATCCTCGAGGCAATGAAAGACGCACTCATGGAATTTGAGACTATTGACTCACTTCAGGTTGATGATCTAATGAATCGTACTGAGGTTCGCCCGCCGAGTAATTGGGAGACTCAGTCTGAGGCTAAGGGGTACGGATCTGCTCCGGCGGCTGAGGCCGATAATGGAGAGCCTGATCCAGCTCCAAATGATGACGCTGGTGACAGCGAAGAATCGAAATAATTCAAAAATGCTTCTGAAAGGAAGCATTTTTTTTAGAGGACGATAATGCATAGTGCCTTTTCAAATCCGACCCCCCAAATCATGGCGATTCTCAACGTAACGCCAGACTCCTTCTCTGACGGCGGCGCGCTTTACAGTGGTTCCGCGCTTGATGGCGGTCTGATTGTTGATACCGTAGCGAGGCTAGTCGCTGAAGGCGCTAACATTATAGATGTCGGTGGAGAGTCAACGCGTCCAGGAGCTGCGGCCGTCACGGAGCAAGCTGAGTTGGATCGCGTGCTTCCAGCCGTAGAGGTAATTAAGGCGAATTTTGATGTTGCCGTCAGTATCGACACTAGCACCCCTTCGGTGATGAGGGAAGGAGCATGCTTGGGGGCTGATATGTTGAACGACGTACGTGCATTTACTCGAGAGGGTGCGCTTGCAACGGCGGCTGAGACGAGACTCCCAATTTGCGTGATGCATATGCAAGGTACGCCCAATACCATGCAGATCGCCCCAAGCTACCATGACGTCTGCGCGGAAGTAGTTGACTTTCTGCTCCAGCGAAGAGCTGAAGCGTCACGAGCGGGTGTCGCCGAGGATCGGGTTTGGTTAGATCCGGGTTTTGGTTTTGGTAAAACGCTTGAGCATAACCTCGCCCTGATGAGGGGCTTGTCGGGACTAGCTGATCATGCACCACTGTTAATCGGTGTTTCAAAAAAACGGATGATCGGTGATGTGACGGCTAGAGAAGTCAATGAAAGGGTGGTCGGTAGTGCGCTATTCGGCTATCATGCTTTGCAAAATGGCGCACGAATTCTTCGGGTTCATGACGTCAAATCGACCCGCGACGCTATTGCAACATTCCTCGCGCTCGATCAATAAAAAAATAGAAATAGGGTAAGTTTTATATGTCTCGAAAGTACTTTGGCACCGATGGTGTTCGTGGTCGCGTCGGCCAATTCCCAATTACTCCTGAATTTGTCATGAAGTTAGGCTGGGCTGCAGGAAAGGTTTTTATGCAGCAGCGCGGTGATCGCCGTCCCCTCATTTTGATTGGCAAGGACACACGCTCGTCGGGCTATATGTTTGAGTCGGCACTTGAATCAGGTTTGATCGCGGCGGGGGTTGATGTCGGTCTACTTGGGCCTATGCCTACGCCGGCGATTGCCTACCTTACAGAGACCTTTAATGCCATGGCTGGTATCGTAATTAGTGCCTCCCATAACCCACACTATGACAACGGTATTAAATTCTTCTCCAGTGTTGGTCAGAAACTCCCCGATGAGGTTGAGTCTGCCATCGAGCGGATGATTGATGAGGAGATGACAGTTGTTGACTCTGCAGACCTTGGTAGGGCCTCGCATGTCACCGATGCGGGTGGTCGCTACGTTGAGTTTGCGAAGTTTACCGCCCCAAGAAACTTCTCCTTGCAAGGAATGAAGATTGTTGTCGACTGTGCCCACGGAGCGGCCTATCAGGTCGCGCCGAAGGTGCTGCTAGAGTTGGGAGCGGAAGTGATTACCATTGGTGCGAAGCCTGATGGTCGTAATATCAATGAGGCTGTTGGGTCAACCTCACCTGAGGCAATTCGCGCTAAGGTGATTGAGGAATCTGCCGATCTCGGGATTGCGCTTGATGGTGATGCAGATAGATTGGTTATGGTTGATCAGCATGGCGAGCTACTTGATGGTGATGACATTCTCTACTTATTGGCGCGCTACAATTACGAGCGTGGATTAGCCTGTGACGGTGTCGTGGGTACGCTGATGTCGAATATGGGGCTAGAAATTGCGGTTAAGAAGATGGGAATGGGCTTTGTTCGTACCAAAGTTGGCGACCGCTATGTCATCGAGGCAATGAAGGCAAATAACTGGCCTATTGGCGGTGAGTCATCGGGGCATATCATTTGCTCTAATGTGCAAAGTACTGGCGATGGCCTCGTTGCTGCGCTTCAGGTTTTAGTTGCGATTCGCTCGCTGGAGATGACCCTCGCCGATGCAAAAGCTGGTATGACTCGTTATCCCCAGAGAATGATTAACGTCTCGGTGGAGCGAATTGCAGCGTTGGATTCCACGAAGTCGATTTGGGATGCTGTATCCGCAAGCGAGGCGGCCTTAGGTGAGCGTGGGAGGGTTTTGTTGCGTCCCTCCGGCACTGAACCGCTTATTCGTGTGATGGTGGAAGCTGAGACCCAGGATTTGGTAGACGAGCACGTAGAGGTCTTGGCTGATGTTGTTCGCGCATCCCTGAGCTAAGTTGTTGAAAAGTTTAAAAAATTCTTGTCAGTCCTGGTGCGCTGTTATAAGATTCGCGCCACTGACTGATTCATCGGAGATGGATGGTTATGAGAGTTAACTACGTACTTGGAAATTGGAAGCTTAACAACCAGCGTAAGGATATTGACGATTGGTTGGAGGTCTTCAAACATACCGCTAAAGCGGGTGTCAGAGTAGGTGTTTCTCCAACGCTTGGTTACTTGGATTATATGAGTGGCAAGTGTGAAGGTCTTATGGTTGGCGCTCAAAACGTGAGTGAATTCGACCAGGGAGCATTCACTGGAGAGGTCTCGGCAGCAATGCTGAGTGACTTGGGTGTAAGCTTTTGCTTGGTAGGGCACTCCGAGCGTCGTCAATTTTTTCAGGAAACAAATGAAAAAGTTGCCGATAAGGTGAAAGGCCTATTGTCTCACGAGATAATTCCTGTAATATGCTGCGGCGAATCTCAGGTAGAGTACGAAACTGGTCAGGCGAAGGAAGTTATTGGTGCTCAGTTAAGCGCAGTGTTCAGTCGTTTGGAAGTGAGTCAGTTGTCAAAGGTGGTGGTAGCGTACGAGCCTGTTTGGGCTATTGGTACCGGATTGACAGCTACCCCAGAGGTAGCGCAAGAGATACATCAGTTTATACGTCAGTTTGCCGGTGATTTTTTTGGTTCGGTAGCGGCGCAGAGTCTGTCCATCTTGTACGGTGGCAGCGTTAATGAACAAAGTGCGGCGGAGCTGTTTGCTCAGCCTGATATTGATGGTGGTTTGGTTGGCGGAGCATCGCTGAAACCCACATCATTTATGCAGATTATTGAGGCGTTAAGCTAAATGGAACAAGTGTTAATCATAGTTTTTGTTGTTGTAATTGTAGCGCTTGTCGCTTTAATTATGCTTCAGCAAGGTCGTGGTGCGGATGCAGGTGCTTCATTTGGCGCTGGTGCATCACAGACAGTATTTGGTAGTTCGGGTTCAGGTAACTTCCTGACGCGTACTACAACAATTTTAGCATTCGTTTTCTTTGCGGTAAGTCTTTCGTTGGCTTATATCGCAAAGGAGAAGAGTCAAGTTCAGAACTCAGTGGTTCCTGAAATTCAGGAAGTTCCGAGCGCTGACACTGATGTGCCGGTAATGGCTGATGATTCGTCGGAAGATGAAGCGCCAGAGGTCCCTCAGTAGTAGTAAATTAGCCGAAGTGGTGGAATTGGTAGACACGCTATCTTGAGGGGGTAGTGAGCTATGCTCGTGCGGGTTCAAGTCCCGCCTTCGGCACCATATAAAAAAACCAGTTTGATGCGGGATGGAGCAGTCTGGTAGCTCGTCGGGCTCATAACCCGAAGGTCGTTGGTTCGAATCCAGCTCCCGCTACCAATTTTAAGATGGTAGTTTTAGATAGAGTGCCCGGTCGGGCTCAGCTTTCAATCGGCGCAGCCGCTGAAGGTCGATGGTGATAATCCAGCTCCCGCTACCAATTTTAAGACGGTAGTTTTAGATAGAGTGCCCGGTCGGGCTCAGCTTTCAACCGGCGCAGCCGCTGAAGGTCGGTGGTGATAAGCCAGTTCTTAGTGTTAATTTCTCTCTTCCTTTCTTGTTGAAGGCTGTGTTAGTAGCTTGGTTTGAGCGTGCGGAAGAAGAAGTAAGATCCTGCCTTAGTTTAAGGTGTTGGTTCTAAAATCCGAAAGGATTAATGTTTTTGATGCGGGATGGAGCAGTCTGGTAGCTCGTCGGGCTCATAACCCGAAGGTCGTTGGTTCGAATCCAGCTCCCGCTACCAATTTTAAGATGGTAGTTTTAGATAGAGTGCCCGGTCGGGCTCAGCTTTCAATCGGCGCAGCCGCTGAAGGTCGATGGTGTTAAGCCAGCTCCCGCTACCAATTTTAAGATGGTAGTTTTAGATAGAGTGCCCGGTCGGGCTCAGCTTTCAATCGGCGCAGCCGCTGAAGGTCGATGGTGTTAAGCCAGCTATCAATGAAGAATTTAACCTCGGTTGAGGTTCGTTGTGAAAGTCCGAAAGGATTAATGTTTTTGATGCGGGATGGAGCAGTCTGGTAGCTCGTCGGGCTCATAACCCGAAGGTCGTTGGTTCGAATCCAGCTCCCGCTACCAATTTTAAGATGGTAGTTTTTAGATAGAGTGCCTGGTCGGGCTCAGCTTTCAACCGGCGCAGCCGCTGAAGGTCGATGGTGATAAGCCAGCTCCTGCTACCAATTTTAAGATGGTGGTTTTAGATAGAGTGCCCGGTCGGGCTCAGCTTTCAACCGGCGCAGCCGCTGAAGGTCGATGGTGATAAGCCAGCTCCTGCTACTATTGGTGGTTCGTTTCTCGGCTCACGAAGTGAATGTGAGTCGATGCCTCACTTAGTTATACATTGGCATGTTTCTTAGAGCTTGAGTCAATGTAGGGACTAAACGTCGTTTTGATTAGCGTTATAGGTGTGTTAGGGGTTCCTCTGGGTTGACTAGTGGAGCTAATCGCTTATAATTTGCACCAGTTTGATGCGGGATGGAGCAGTCTGGTAGCTCGTCGGGCTCATAACCCGAAGGTCGTTGGTTCGAATCCAGCTCCCGCTACCAATTTTAAGATGGTAGTTTTTTAGATAGAGTGCCCGGTCGGGCTCAGCTTTCAACCGGCGCAGCCGCTGAAGGTCGATGGTGATAAACCAGCTCCCGCTACCAATTTTAAGATGGTAGTTGTTTAGATAGAGTGCCCGGTCGGGCTCAGCTTTCAACCGGCGCAGCCGCTGAAGGTCGATGGTGATAAGCCAGCTCCCGCTACCAATTTTAAGATGGTAGATGTTTTTAAGTAAGGTCACCTTTAGATTGGTTTCTAGAGGATCGAAGGACGATGACCTTAGCCTTTCGTATGAAAGCGCATTGATCTCTTGAGTTTTAAGAGATGACAGTTAGGTGAAGCTTATGCCAATTGTGTGCGCACAAAGGCTAACGTTGATCACCCTACGATGGCCCCTTTTTAGGGGCTTTTTGCTACTTGGACGTTACAAAGAAGTTTGAGTAGGGATGGGTTTAGATCCCATTTTTTGGTTAATTTTGAGGTTTATAATGGCAGGAACAAAAGCGGATAAGTTAGAGGCTTTGCTGGCACCAGTAGTGGAAGCCCTTGGCTGCGAACTTTGGACGTTGGAGTATTTATCAAAGGGCAAGGACGTCACGCTTCGCCTCTATATTGATCGTCCTGAGGTTGGGGTGAGCTTAGAGGATTGTGAGCGCGTAAGCCGTCAGGTCTCTTCGGTGATGGATGTTGAAGATCCAATAAGCGGTGAGTACACGCTCGAGGTGTCATCGCCTGGTTTGGATCGCCCGTTAGTTAAGTTATCGCACTACCAAGGTAGTGTTGGCGAAAAGATTAAACTACAGCTGCGTATGGCCTTTGAAGGTCGACGTAAGTATCAAGGAATAATTGTCGGTATCGAAGGCGATGAGGTTGTACTTCACGTAGATGGGGAAGAATTAGTCTTCCCAATTGAATCGATCGAAAAGGCTAAGGTCATTCCTACTTTTAATAATTAATTTTTAGATTATCGTTTTTAAGGGCGCGAATATGAATAAAGAAATTCTGTTAGTTGCGGAAGCTGTATCAAATGAGAAGGGTGTACCTCAGTCGCTTATTTTCGAAGCTATTGAGACCGCGCTTGCGACAGCTACAAAAAAGCGTTACGAAGAAGAATCAGACATTCGAGTAGTGATTGACCGTGAGTCAGGTGACTATGAGTCGTTTCGTCGTTGGGAAGTGGTCGCCGATGATGTCCTAGCAATTCTAGGTACTCAGCTAACCACTGAAGAAGCAGCGGAAGTAAACCCAGAGCTCAAGATTGGCGACTTCCATGAAGAGCAGGTCGAGAATATCAACTTTGGCCGTATTGCTGCGCAAACTGCAAAGCAAGTTATCGTGCAAAAGGTTCGTGAAGCTGAGCGTCAGCAAATTGCTGATGCGTATCGCCTGAGAATTGGTGAAGTGTTAAGTGGCTCGGTTAAGACCGTTAACCGTGAGTGGATCAAGGTTGATTTGGGTGCTAATGCCGAGGCTATTTTACCTCGCGAGAACTTAATCCCTCGTGAAATATTCCGCATGAATGATCGTGTCCGCGCTGTACTCCAGGAAGTTCGCGACGATGGCAAAGGCCCACAGCTTATCCTTAGCCGTGCGTCGAATGAAATGTTGATCGAGTTGTTTAAGATCGAGGTTCCGGAAATCTCTGAACAGGTTATCGAGATTCGTGGAGCAGCTCGAGACGCAGGTTCACGCGCTAAGATTGCGGTTAAGACTAACGATGGTCGTATTGACCCAGTAGGTGCTTGTGTTGGTATGCGCGGGTCGCGCGTTCAGGCGGTATCTGGTGAGCTTCAGAACGAGCGTGTAGATATCATCCTTTGGGACGATAACCCAGCTCAGCTCGTGATCAACGCAATGGCTCCAGCGGAAGTTGAGTCAATTGTCGTTGATGAAGATGCGCATTCAATGGACGTAGCGGTGGATGCCGAGAACCTGGCTCAGGCCATTGGTCGTTCGGGTCAGAACGTTCGATTAGCGAGTGAATTGACTGGATGGCGTATTAACGTTCTATCTGTTGAGGACTTTGCTGAACGCCAGCAAGCAGAAGTGGGTCAATTCGTTAATCTCTTTATTGAGCATTTAGATGTTGATGAATCGTTGGCGGAAGTATTGGCTGACGAAGGATTCACTAGTTTGGACGAAATTGCCTACGTGCCGATGGAAGAAATGCTGTCTATCGAAGGTTTTGACGAAGAGATGGTTACCGAGCTTCGCACCCGTGCTAAAGATGCATTGCTAACATTAGAGCTTGCTTCTGAAGAGCGTCTTGAGAAAGCCGAACCAGCAAAAGATCTGTTAGAGATGGATGGCATGGACCGTCATTTAGCGTTCGTACTAGCGAGCCGCGGCATCATCACTATGGACGATCTAGCAGAGCAAGCCGTTGATGACATTAGTGACATTGACGAACTCGATGAGGAGCGCGCAGCCGCACTTATCATGACAGCCCGTGCGCCTTGGTTCGAGTAATACCAAAGAGCGTCGCGAATACGAAACACGGGGAGAAATTACATGGCTGATGTAACAGTTAAAGATTTAGCAGAACAAATTGGTACAACTCAAAGCAAACTCATTGAACAAATGAAGGATGCAGGGTTGAAAACGCGCAAAGGCGACAGTTTGGTCTCCGCTGAAGAGAAGCAGACCCTTTTGAATCACCTAAAGGCGTCTCATGGTGAATCAACGGATGCGCCGAAGAAGATTACCTTAAAGCGTAAAACTACCACCACGTTAAAAGCAGGTGGACGCAAAACTGTAGCCGTCGAAGTTCGTAAGAAACGCACTTTTGTAAAGCGCAGTCCAGAAGAAATTGCGGCGGACGAAGCTGAAGCGGCAGCCGCTGAAAAAGCAGCGGCAGAAGCACAAGCTAAGGAAGCAGCAGAAGCGGCAGCTGCGGCTAAAGCGGCTGAGGAAGCTGCAGCGGCAGAGGCGAAAGCGGCAGAAGCGAAAGCGGCTCAAGCGAACGTTGAGAATGCGGAAGCTGAAAAGGCGGCGGCTGCCGAGGCTGCGCGTCTTGAAGAAGAGCGTAAAGCAGCGGAAGTTCAAGCTCGTGCTGCGGCAGAAGCTGCCTTGAAGGAAGCTGAAGCCAAGAAAGCACAGCCACAGCGTCGTGAGCGCGAAGCTGAAAAGCCAAAGGGTAAAAAGAAGCCGCTTGGTCGTGGTGAAAACTTCGATCGCCGCGGTGGCCGCAAGAAGCTTAAGGCGAAATCGAACGCCCGCGGCGGAGCACGTGCTGATAATCAACATGGCTTCCAAAAGCCGACAGAGAAGATTGTTCGTGAAGTAGAAGTTCCAGAGACCATTACGGTTGGTGAACTGGCTCAAGCTATGGCCGTTAAAGCGGGTGAAGTGATTAAGACACTGATGTCGTTGGGCTCAATGGCTACCATTAACCAGGCGCTAGACCAGGACACTGCAACCCTAGTGGTTGAAGAAATGGGTCACACGGTAAAGACTGTTTCTTCAAACCAAATGGAAGAAAGCTTGGTTGAGGACTTTGTTCAAACCGACGGTGAGGAATTAACTCGCGCGCCAGTTGTAACCGTCATGGGTCACGTTGACCATGGTAAGACTTCACTCCTTGATTACATCCGTAAAACGCATGTGACCACGGGCGAGGCAGGTGGTATTACCCAGCATATTGGTGCCTACCACGTTGATACTGGTCACGGAATGATTTCATTCCTGGATACCCCAGGACACGCTGCATTTACGGCAATGCGAGCCCGTGGTGCACAGGCTACTGATATCGTCATCTTGGCGGTAGCAGCTGACGATGGTGTAATGCCCCAGACTGAAGAGGCGGTTCAACACGCCAAGGCAGCCGGCGTACCACTTATCGTTGCGGTTAACAAAATGGATAAAGAAAGTGCCGATCCAGACCGTGTTAAGAACGAGTTAGCGGCAAAGGAAGTTATTCCAGAAGATTGGGGCGGTGATACTCAGTTCGTTGAAGTCTCTGCTCATACTGGTCAAGGTATCGATGAGCTACTTGAAGCCATCTTGCTTCAGGCAGAAGTTCTTGAGTTGAAGGCAGTCCATTCTGGTTCAGCACGTGGCGTGGTGATTGAATCTCGCCTAGATAAGGGGCGCGGTTCGGTATCAACCGTCCTTGTTCAGGCGGGTACGCTTGAAAAGGGGGATATCGTTCTTGCAGGTCATCAGTACGGACGAGTTCGTGCGATGTTGGATGAGAACGGTGAAACCGTTGCTAAGGCTGGTCCGTCTATTCCGGTAGAAATTCTAGGGCTTGATGGCACTCCAGCCGCAGGTGATGAGTTCTTAGTTGTGCCTAACGAGCGTCGTGCTCGTGAAGTGGCTCAGTCTCGTCATGACCGCGATCGTCACGATAAACTGGCTCGCCAGCAAGCAGCGAAGCTTGAAAACATGTTTACTAACATGGAAGAAGGCGATAAGAAGACCTTGTCGGTGGTTGTTAAAGCAGACGTTCGTGGCTCGCTTGAAGCGATCTTGGCGGCGCTTGCAGACCTTGGTAATGACGAAGTTCAGGTTCAGGTTGTCTCCAGTGGTGTGGGCGGTCTTACCGAGACTGACGTTAACCTAGCGGTGACATCGGGAGCGATTATGCTCGGCTTTAACGTTCGTGCTGACGCCACCGCGCGTCGTACTGCTGAGGCTGAGTCTATTGAGATTCGTTACTACAGTGTTATCTACAATCTTCTTGATGATCTTAAGGCTGCGTTAACGGGTATGTTGGCGCCTGAGCTTCGCGAGAATATCGTTGGTATCGCAGATGTACGTGAAGTATTCCGTTCGCCGAAGTTCGGCCAGGTTGCTGGTTGTATGGTGACAGAAGGCACAGTTTATCGTGCTAAGCCAATTCGCGTTCTTCGTGATAGCGTGGTGATCTTCGAGGGTGAATTGGAATCGCTTCGTCGTTTCAAAGATGACGCTCAGGAAGTTCGTAACGGAATGGAGTGCGGAATCGGCGTTAAGAACTATGATGTAAAAGTCGGTGACCAAATCGAAGTATTTGAAGTCCTCGAAATTCAACGTAGTCTTTAAAGAAAGGTTTTATGGCTAAAGAGTTTGCAAGAACAGATCGAGTCGGCGATTTCTTGAAGAAGGAATTGTCGCTTTTGATCCAGCG
Organism: Umboniibacter marinipuniceus; assembly: GCF_003688415.1. Taxonomy (NCBI): domain Bacteria; kingdom Pseudomonadati; phylum Pseudomonadota; class Gammaproteobacteria; order Cellvibrionales; family Cellvibrionaceae; genus Umboniibacter; species Umboniibacter marinipuniceus. The sequence goes on along the minus strand of NZ_REFJ01000003.1, from coordinate 211,031 downwards.
TGAAATGCGTGATCCACGAGTTGGTATGGTAAGTATTACTGACGTCGAAGTGACTCGCGATTTAAGTTACGCAAAGGTGTTTGTCACCTTTATGGGGGTTGAAGGCGAAGAGGCAATAGCTGAAGGTGTCAAAGTGCTTAACGGTGCAGCTGGCTACCTCCGCTCGCTCTTAAGTAAAACACATAGAATGCGTACAACCCCAAAGATTAAGTTCTTATATGACAAGAGTGTCTCACAGGGGTCATACCTTTCAGGATTGATTGATCGCGCGGTGTCAGATGACCGCCGCGACGACGAGGAGTAATTCGTGGCAAGAAGGCGTAGAAGACCATTTGGCCGTCGTTTAGATGGGATCTTGGTATTAAATAAAGGTATTGGTGATTCTTCCAATGATGCACTGCAGCGTGCGAAGCGAATTCTATTCGCCGCAAAGGCTGGTCACACAGGAAGCTTGGATCCGAAGGCAACTGGCGTATTGCCAATTTGTTTTGGCGAAGGCACTAAATTTACTCAGTTTCTACTGGACGCTGATAAAGAGTACAACGCTAGTATTAAATTCGGTGTTCGCACCGATACCGGTGACGTTGAGGGCGAAGAGCGTGATCACACACCAGCACCGGAGCTTACTGAAGCGGATGTCGTTGAAGTACTAAAGCGCTTCGAGGGCGAGCAGAAGCAGGTTCCGTCAATGTATTCAGCGCTTAAGCACAATGGCGTACCGCTCTACAAGCTAGCGCGTGAAGGTAAGACTGTCGAGCGTGAAGCTCGCGATATTACCTTGTTCCATATTGAGCTGAAATCATTTACTCCAGGCGAATACCCGGAGGCAGTGATCAATGTTCATTGTTCCAAGGGAACTTATATTCGTACCTTGGTTGAAGATATTGGTGAAGCGATTGGCTGTGGTGCACACGTTACCGCTCTACATCGTATTCAAGCGGGCCCGTTCCACGAAGATGATGCGCACACATTAGATCAACTCTCGGAAATGAGAGGTGAGAACCGCGCAGAAGTTTTGGATCATTTGTTGATTCCAATTGAAGCTGCAGTGGACCACCTACCTAAAGTTGTGTTGAATGAAGCAGCAGCTTATTATCTTCGTCAGGGTCAGCCCGTGCAAGATAATGCAATTTTACGTATCGCAGATGCGGGAGATTGGGTTAGAATTGCAGATGAATCTGGTAACTTCATGGGTATTGGTGAAGTTAACGAAGATGGCCTGTTGGCGCCAAGGCGCCTAGTGGCTGAATAACGCAGTAATGCGACTTTCCCGAAAGGGACGAACCTGTCTGTAAATATGCGCGGTCAGGCTTGATTTTACGGCATATTATGAGAGGAGTATGACTCATGGCACTAAGTGCACAAGAAAAAGCGGCTATCGTAGCCGATTACGCTCAGGGCGAAGGCGATACTGGTTCACCAGAAGTTCAGGTAGCTTTGTTGACGCATAACATCAACAAGCTTCAGGGCCACTTTAAAGGCAACAAGCAAGATCACCACAGCCGTCGTGGTCTTATCCGTATGGTAAATCAGCGTCGTAAGTTGCTTGATTACCTTAAGGGTAAAAATGTTGCTCGCTACGCCGACTTGATTAAGCGTCTAGGTTTACGTCGCTAAGTCACTTACAACCTCGGGCGCCTAGCGCCCGTTGTTGTTTTACAGATAAAGGAAAATAATGTGAATCCTGTAATTAAACAGTTTCAATACGGTAAACACCAAGTAACGCTTGAAACCGGCCGTTTGGCTCGTCAAGCTGATGGTGCCGTTTTAGTATCGATGGATGACACGGTTGTTTTATGTACGGTCGTTGGTGATAAGAACGCCAAAGAGGGCCAGAGCTTTTTCCCTCTATCCGTTCATTACATCGAGAAAACCTATGCCGCAGGTAAAATCCCAGGTGGCTTCCTTAAGCGTGAAGGTCGTCCGTCAGAGAAAGAAACCCTGACATCACGTTTGATTGATCGTCCAATTCGCCCGCTATTTCCGAATGGCTTTATGAATGAAGTGCAGGTTGTCTGTACTGTGATGTCAGCGGGTAAAGAAGTTGACTCAGATGTCGCGGCAATGATTGGTACTTCTGCTGCATTGGCTATCTCTGGTATTCCATTCGCTGGCCCAATTGGTTGTGCACGTGTTGGTTATTCAGAGAGCGAAGGCTACCTATTAAATCCTACTATCAGTGAGCTACCAGCTTCTGAACTTGACATGGTTGTTGCCGGTACCAAGGATGCAGTGCTAATGGTTGAGTCGGAGGCTAATGAGCTTCCTGAAGACATCATGCTTGGTGCGGTGCTTTACGGTCACCAGGAAATGCAGACAGTGATCAGCGCAATCAACGAATTGGCTAGCGAAACGGCTAAGCCAACTTGGGATTGGCAGGCCGCAGCAGTTAACGAACCGCTAGTTGCGGCTCTAGATCTCGCTTTCGGTGAGAAAGTTGCAGCCGCTTACCAGATTACGGTTAAGCAAGAGCGCTCAGGTACACTTTCAACCCTTCGTGATGAAGCGATTGCTACCTTGGCAACTGACGCGTCGGATTACGATGCAGCCGAAGTCTCATCTTACTTCGGTAAGCTAGAGAAGCGTATCGTCCGTCGTCGTATTCTTGCTGGTGAGCCGCGCATTGATGGTCGTGATACTACTACCGTTCGGGCACTTAAGAGCGAAGTGGCCGTAATGCCAAATGTACACGGTTCGTCAGTGTTCACTCGCGGTGAAACACAGGCTATCGTGGTAGCAACTTTGGGTTCACTTCGTGATTCTCAAATTGTTGATGCACTAACTGGTAGCTTCCGTGACTACTTCATGCTGCACTACAACTTCCCTCCTTACTCAGTAGGTGAAGCGGGTCGTATGGGTGGTGTCGGTCGTCGTGAAATCGGTCATGGTCGTCTTGCTCGCCGTGGTGTTGCTGCGGTTATGCCAAACATTGAAGAATTCCCATACACCATTCGTGTGGTTTCTGAGATCACCGAGTCAAATGGTTCGTCTTCAATGGCGTCAGTATGTGGTACTTCACTCGCAATGATGGACGCAGGTGTTCCGCTGAAGGCACCGGTAGCAGGTATTGCGATGGGTCTTGTGAAAGACGGCGAAGAAGTTGCCGTCCTAACTGATATCCTTGGTGATGAAGATCATCTTGGTGATATGGACTTTAAGGTAGCTGGTACAGAGCAGGGTATTACTGCATTGCAGATGGATATCAAGATTGAGGGTATTAACGAATCAATCATGGATACCGCGCTATCTCAAGCAAAGGACGCGCGTTTGCACATCCTTGAAGAGATGAATTCGGTGCTCGCAGCGTCTCGCTCTGATGTTGCCGAAACGGCTCCACGTTTCCACACCTTGAAGGTTCACACCGACAAGATTCGTGACGTGATTGGTAAGGGCGGTGCAACGATCCGTTCTATTACTGAGCAAACTGGCGCAGACGTCGATATTGAAGATGATGGTACTATCAGAATCTACGCAGCTAATGGCGAAGATCTACGTGCCGCTGTCAACATGATCGAAGGCATTACGGCTGAAGCTGAGATTGGTGCTACATACGAAGGTACGGTTCAGAAGATCGTAGACTTCGGTGCTTTTGTTAACTTCCTTCCGGGTAAAGATGGTCTAGTACACATCTCTCAGATTGCTCACGAGCGTGTTAACGCAGTGGGTGATTACCTCAATGAAGGTGACGTAGTTAAGGTGAAAGTACTTGATGTTGACCAACGCGGTCGCGTCAAGCTGTCTATCAAAGAGACTATTGAAGCACCTGCTCCAGAAGCTGATTCTGAGTCTAGTGAAGACTAAGCTCAATTAGCGATCAAAAAAACGAGGCCAATGGCCTCGTTTTTTTATGTCTGCAACTTGAGCATGACCGCGCCGCTACTAAACCGGTGTCGTCATGCTCGCAGAGCGCTCTCTATTGCGCTTATCGACGTTCAACCGCCATCGCGACACCTTGGCCACCACCAATGCATAACGTGGCAATACCGCGTTTTAATTGGGTCCGTTCTAGGTGGTGAAGTAATGTTACCAAAACTCGGCAGCCTGAAGCGCCAATGGGATGTCCCAGTGCAATCGCACCCCCCCCTATGTTCACCTTGTTGCTATCAAGCGCGAGCGATTGACTAACGCACAGTGCTTGAACGGCGAAGGCCTCATTCGCTTCAATCAGGTCAACCTCTGCCAATTCCCAGTTTGCCTTCTCGAGTACTTTTCGCGTTGCTGGTACTGGTCCGGTGCCCATAATCTCGGGTGCAACACCAGCGCTAGCATGCGCGCTAATATGGGCCAACACAGTAAGTCCTAACGACTTAGCCTTTGCTTCGCTCATGACCACCACAAACGCCGCGCCATCGTTGAGTGACGAGGCATTACCGGCAGTCACGGAACCATTCTTATCGAATGCTGGGCGAAGTCGGCTTAGCGAGTCAATGTTTGCCTCAGGCTTAATGCCATCGTCTTGGCTAACCTCAACAGTTGGACCCCGACGAGGAGTAACGCTAATAGGCGTGATTTCCTGCTTGAACCAGCCGGCTGCTTGAGCTGCTGCGGCCTTCTGGTGAGAAGCTACGGCAAATTCGTCCTGCGCCGTGCGGCTTAAATTTTGAGTAGGGTGAGCCGCAACAAGATTCTCCGCTGTGATACCCATATGATAGTCATTAAAGGCATCCCAAAGGCCGTCGTTAACCATGGTGTCAACGAGGTTCCAGTTGCCCATACGCTGACCCTTGCGACTGTTAGGTAATACATGCGGCGCATTACTCATGCTTTCTTGGCCACCGGCAATGATTATCTCGGCATCACCATTGTCAATGGCTTGAGCGGCTAGGGCGACAGCCTTTAGTCCAGAACCGCAGACCTTATTGATGGTTAGGCTAGCGCACTGCTGACTAAGACCCGCGGCAAGCGCAGTCTGACGGGCCGGGTTTTGGCCACAGCCGGCAGTAAGTACCTGACCGGCTATAAGTTCGTCAACCAGTTCCGGTGCTAGGTTGATACTGTTTAGGCAGTCCTTGACTACTTGCGTAGCAATTTCTACGGCACTTAGGCTAGCGAGCGATCCGCCAAACGAACCTACTGGACTCCGCTTTGCGGCGACAATTACTGCAGACATGATAATTTCCTCAATGTTTTTACCAAGTCTAACATAGCCATTGCTCATGGCGCAGGTTCCAAAGCACTAGACTTACGTACTATTATCGTTGCTCGTCAAAGCCTGAGTTTGACGTTACTATGCCCATCATTTAAAAATGACAGTCGTCCTGTGGATCAGAGTGATGAAGGAAGAGCCCTATGAGTGAAGCCGTAACCGTATACTATCTGGCCATAGAATCTGCGGATTTTGTGGCCGTATCAAGTCAGCCGGAAGGTTGTGAAATCAAGCAAAGCACCCAATCGGTGGGCGCTCTCAACGCCTTCTTCTACCGGTGGGTTGGCGCCGACTGGGGGTGGACAGATAAGTTAGAACTTACATCGGAACAGTGGCAGACACACGCTGAAGGCTGCGAGCTTTGGATTATCTATGATCGGGGCACACCGGCAGGTTATTTTGAGCTAGCCACAGAGAAGGGCGTAACGGATCTGCAATACTTTGGTCTAGCGCCGCACGCTGTTGGTCGTGGCTTGGGGAAATTTGCGCTGGAGTTTGCGATAGCGCAAGGTTTGCTTCGTAGCCCTAAACTCACCGTGAATACGTGTACATGGGATCACCCCGCTGCATTGCCAAACTATCTTGCGCGGGGTTTTAAGCCGCTCTACCAAGAGGTTGAGCAGCGCGAGTAACTTATTCGAAGCTGTGCTCTAGGCTTGGGAAAGCACCGCGTTTTACTTCGTCGACATAGTCTGCAAGCGCCGCCGGGATACTCGGGTTGTATTGCAGGTAATTCTTTGAAAACTTCGGCGACTTGGTAGAAATTCCCAACATGTCGTAGATTACCAATACTTGGGCGTCGGTATCGGAACCCGCACCGATGCCAATAACCGGAATACTAAGTTGTTCGCTGATGCGCTTAGCGAGCACGCTTGGAACACACTCTAGCACCATTAGATCAGCGCCAGCGGCCTCCAGAGCCATGGCATCTTCAATCATTGCCTGGGCAGAGTCTGCGTCGCGTCCCTGGACTTTGTAGCCACCTAACTTATTCACAGATTGAGGTGTTAGCCCTAAGTGAGCGCAGACGGGGATTCCACAGTCAGATAACGCTTTGATGGCCTCTGCTAACCAGCGGCCGCCTTCTAGTTTCACCATGTGCGCACCCGCCTGCATGAGTTTGGTGCTGTTCAGTAGCGCATCTTGGGGTGAGCTATAGGTCATGAAGGGAAGGTCACCAATAATTAAGGACGTGTCATTTCCGCGCTTCACGGCGTGAGTGTGATAGCAGACATCGTCGATGGTGACAGGGACCGTTGTATTGTGACCTTGGACAGTCATGCCAAGTGAATCACCAACGAGGATAACATCCACGCCAGCTTCAGCTAATAAGGTCGAAAACGAAGCATCGTAGGCAGCGACGACGGCAAATTTCTGTCGTTCTAATTTAAGCTTCTGTAAGGTTTGAATGGTTACTTTATTCATTGCATCTCTCGGCGTTAAATCGCCATCGGTATTGGGTTGTAGTAGTGGCGGCCATGTCGGTTCGCCAGCAAACACTGGAAAAACGCCTCGTACTCTTGATCGTCATCAAGATCAATCTCAGAGGCATTGATGATAAGTAAAGGCGACTGATCGTAGAAATGAAAGAAACGCGTGTAGGCATCGTTCATTTTATCCAGATAATCGTCGCTAATTAGGCGCTGGATTTGACGATGATTATCACGCAGCTGACGACGACTATGTTCAGTCGTGGTCTGTAAATAGATCACCAAATCCGGTTTAACCGAATCAATGGCCATCGACTCGTAAACCTGTTGATAAAGCTGATACTCGTGATCGGAAAGATTCACCGAGGCAAACAGCAGTTCTTTATTGATTAGGAAGTCCGAGACATAACGATTATCGAAGAGGCTTCCCTCTTTGACTTGGAGATTGATCTTATTTCGTGCGAATAAAAAGTGCAGCTGAGTAGCGAGTGCAAATTGCTTTGGATCACGATAGAAATCATTGAGGAATGGGTTGCTATTCGCCGTTTCTAATAGCTCCGTTGCCTTTAAACTCTCCGCGAGCCGACGTGCTAAGCGAGTTTTTCCGGCTCCGATGTTACCTTCAACAGCGATGAATAGCGGTTTTGACGTTACGGTAAAGGCGTCGTTAGTCACTACAGCAGTCCCCAAACGATTAGTCGATAGGGTTATCTTGCCACAAGCAAAGCTGGTCGTCAGTTAATTCTGCTGCAATATCAGCGACTTTTTTGTCATCAAGTGTCAGATCTGCGGCGACATCAGCCCAAGGTCGCATAACAAAAGAGCGCTCGGTACATCTGGGGTGGGGGATGGTTAGACGATCAGTTTCGATTTTCTGATTATCGAAGTAAAGAATATCGAGATCCAACGTTCTTGAGCCCCAGCGGATAAGTCGTTCGCGACCGTGATTGAGTTCAAGGGTTTGGAGGAAGTCTAACAGATCCACTGCGCTAAGTTTGGTCGCTAACTCGATAACCCCATTGAGGTAATCGCCTTGCTCTCCGGGGCCCACTGCCTTGGATCGATACCAAGGCGAGACGGACACCACTGTCACGGCGCTAGTAGCTCTTAGCGTGTTAATCGCCGACTCAACAATTGCAACTTGATCACCGAGATTACTGCCAAAGCTAATGAATGCCTGCATTGACTTAACTCTTTGGTTTAGGCTTTCCTGGGCGCTTTCTGCGACGAGGTCGCTTAGCCGCAGGCACTTTACTTGCTAAACTTGCACGTTCATCTGCATCCATTTGCTGGTACTTCGTCCACCAATAGCCCAAACCATCGCAGTCTTCACCGGCAGCCTCACGGATTAAGAGGAAGTCGTATGCCGCGCGGAAGCGACTTTGTTCTACCAACTTTTGCGCACGGCTTCCACCACGGTTAGGGAGTCGCCATTGCAGTTCCCAGATTTCTCGAATTTGCGCGGAGAATCGCTTGGGTACCGCAGTGATCCGAATTTGCTGCGAAAAGACCGCGTTGGCGGCTTCACGGATAGCATCGAAGATTGGCATACCCTTGGCAAGTTTTACGCGTTCGTTAAAGTCTGGCCAGAGTAACGCAGCATATAAGAAAGCTGGAGTGACAGGCCGCTCGGCACGAATTCGTTTGTCAGTATTGAGCATCGTTTGCTCAAGGAATTCGCGATAAATTGGATCTTCCAGGTATTGCGATGTATTCGGGAATAAGATCTCGAAGAGACGATACTGGTGTAATAAGTTCAGTGTTGCGAGCGCTTGCCCGGACATGAACAACTTGTTCACTTCGTCAAACAGTCTTGCTGGGGCAATGTCTGCTAGTAAGTGGCGACAGTCGTAGATGGCAGCGGCCGTGGACTTCTCAATTTCGAAGCCAAGTTTGGCGGCGAAACGAACAGCACGAAGCATCCGCACTGGATCTTCACGATATCGTGTTTCAGGATCGCCAATCATTCGCACAATGCGATTATCTAAATCGTTGACACCACCTGTGAAGTCAAAAACACTAAAATCTTCAGTGGTGTAGTAGAGCGCGTTGATGGTGAAGTCACGACGGATAGCATCGTCCTCAATGTCACCAAAAACGTTGTCACGAAGCAATAGCCCAGAGTCCGATTGTTTGGAGGTGGACTGGTCACCGTCCGAATGGTGTCCTCGGAAAGTAGTTACCTCAATGATCTCGGGGCCAAAACGTACATGAACGATACGGAATCGGCGACCGATAATACGTGAATTGCGAAAGAGTTTTCGGACTTCTTCGGGCGTGGCATCGGTGGCAATGTCAAAGTCTTTCGGGCGCTTTCCTAGAAGTAGGTCGCGAACGCCACCACCTACTAAATAGGCAGCGTAATTTGCGCCGTGGAGGCGGCTCATTACCTTTAGCGCATTTCGACTAATGTGCTTGCGAGAGATGATGTGTTCGTCTCGGGAATAGGCAACCGGCTCATGCGGTTTCGACGGGCGGACTTTGTTTAACAACCAATTTAGCATAGATGTAGATTTTGACTCATTACAATAATGGGCAGGAGTCTACCACAGTTTCGTGGTAGAGAAACAAAATGCGCAAAAACTGATCGTTTTAGCTGACCGGTTGGACGGATGAACGCTTCCTAGGAATTCCCAAACGCTGCCGGCGCTCCCACAAACACTTACGCGATACCCCTAGTCGACGGGCAAGTTCGGTTTCCGACATCGCGTCTTGGTTTTCTAACACGAAGCGTTGAAAGTATTCTTCGAGATCGGTGCCAGCCTCAGCCGACTCAACAAGCTGACTTGGTGCTCTGCTTGGGCTAGTGGCGTTGACGCTGATTTCGTCGATGACTTCAGGGCTCTGCTCGGTCTCAATTCCAAGATCGTCAGCCTCGATTGCGTTGCCGGGGTCTGAGAGAATAACGCCGCGTTGAACCGCGTTCTCTAGTTCCCTAACATTTCCAGGCCACGAGTACCGAGATATAGCTTGCTCTGCCTCTAAGGAAAAGTTGGTAGCAGGGCGATCGAATTTCTCAAGATAGCGACCTAGAAGACTATTGGCGATCTCCAGTTTATCTGCACCGCGATCGCGAAGTGCAGGAATGACGAGTTGAATAACGTTGAGGCGATAGTATAGATCCTCGCGAAACTCCCCGCTTTCAACCAGCCGTTTTAGGTTTCTATGTGTTGCCGCAACGATACGAACATCCACTAATTTGGGTTGAACCGAACCAATAGCTCGAACTTCACCTTCCTGAAGTACGCGAAGGAGCCTAGCCTGGGCGGCGAGCGGGAGCTCGCCAATCTCATCGAGGAATAAAGTACCCTGATGCGCAGCGGATACCAACCCCGCGCGAGCTGAATCAGCACCCGTAAACGCCCCTTTTTCATGACCGAATAGCTCTGCTTCAATCAAAGTATCGGGAATCGCAGCGCAGTTAACCGATACCAGAGCATTGTCAGCGCGACTGGAGTTTTGGTGAATAGCCTGAGCAATGAGTTCCTTACCCGTGCCCGTCTCACCATTCACCAGTACCGTAGCATCTGTGGCGGATACTTTATAAATCAGCTTAAACAACTTTTTCATTGGTGCCGATTGGCCAATGAGTTTGCCTATTGGTGATTGAGTAGAACTGGTGGATCCCGTTTGCTTGGCTTTGGGTTTAGCTTTGCAATTCTTTGCAACACTAGAAAGGAGGTCTTGATTACTGAACGGTTTGGCGATGTAGTCAGCCGCACCGGCTTTCAGCGCATCAACGGCAGTTTTCATACTGGCGTAGCTAGTCATGATAAGGACGGGAGTTTCAGTTGAAAAAGGTATTAGTTCAGTGCCTTCACCGCCTGGCATACGAAGATCACTGAGTACCAGGTCGTATTGGCCCAATTCGCCTTTGCTTAACGCATCGGCCACAGAGGTTGCTTCGGTAACCTGATAATTAGCCTTCAACAATAGGCGTTTTATAGAGCCGCGAATAATAGCTTCATCTTCAACAACTAAGATGTGGGGCATACAACTTCCGTCCGTTGACTATTTTCTGGACACTGAGTTTGCCAATTAACGTTACCGCATGCAAGCGAAAAGTGTTACCGGTAACGTTAGGTATTGACGATCATTCACTTTCTTCTGGCGCTAACGGCAGAGAAATGGTGAATTCGGTTCCCTGAGACTGATTGCTTCTTGGCGAAGCGACGTCGATCTCTCCGCCATGCTGGCGGATAATATTATAGACAATGGCAAGGCCTAATCCGGTGCCTTGACCAACTTCCTTAGTTGTAAAGAACGGATCGAATAGCTTCTTTATGTGGTTAGCATCAATCCCATGGCCGTCATCTTGAACTCGCACAAAGCACCATTGACCTCTTAACTTAGCGCTAATCCTAATATCCGCCTCGTCTTCCGATGCGTCGCGGGCATTCGCGAGTAAATTGACAAATACCTGAGTTAAGCGCGTTGGATCGCCCATAACCTCAATCGCATCTTCCAAGTTATTCAGGTAATTGACAGACTTGCGATGATGTTGCAATGCCAATAGCGCTATAGCGTCGTTAATACAGCGGTTGATATCAATGCGAATAGATAGGTCACTAGCGCCGGCTGGATGGGAGAAGTTGACCATAGACTGAACAATATTACTGATGCGACCAGTTTGAATCTGTATTTGAGCAGCAATTTCCGCTGCATCATCGGCGCTGACGCCTTCCTCTAATTCCTGAGCAAGGCAGGTAATACCTGTTACGGGATTGCCAATTTCGTGAGCTACCCCAGCGGCCAGGCGGCCGATAGAAGAAAGCCGCTCCTTGTGAAGCAGTTGTTCCTGGAGTTGCTCAATCTCCGTTCGGTCTTCGACCAACAGAATCCGGCTGTCGCCTTCCTTAAAATTACGACCACGGCGAGCCTTCGAAAGATCCAGATAGCGTCGCTTTCCGTCAACAATCAGTTGCAAACGTTGAAAGTTGTTACCACTCGAAACAAAAGTATGCAGGGCTTCACCCCAGGGCTCAGGGAGGGCGGTCATGACGGTCCCAGTCGCGCGTTCGGGAGAGATGTGAGTAATATTCTCCAGCGTTTTATTCCACAGCATTATCTCGAAATCGGTAGTAAAGGTTGCGACACCGATAGGCATTTGCTCAAGGGTATTACGATGGTGTCGCCGCAATCGATCCAGCTCCGCCGCCATACCGGGAAGTGCACTTCGGCTCTCAGAGAGACGTTGCTCTAGCTGCACTAGATCCACGGGGTCATCGGCGACCACTTCGCGCATCGGCAAGCTGTCATCAACAACCTCTTTAGCAATTGATGGGCCCATTAAACCAGATAAATTAGCTTCAATTTGATCACGAGTCTTACGGAGCTCGGACGGACGGCGTTCGTTGAGATTCAGCGATTGTTGTTTAAGTGCCCGACGAACTTCCGCCATGGCCACGGGCTTGCCGAGTGCGGGAGAGAGCGCTTCAATCATTGCCTGGGGAGTGAGCGCAACGAGTCGCTCACGAGAGGGGACAGATATGTCATTCAGGCCGCACAACTTAGCCGCTGCAAGTTCCTCTTCGGTTTGATGAGTGAGGTGATGGAAGATCACCATCACAACCACGTTCAAGCCAAAGGATGCCATCAGCGTGCTTTGCCATTCAGCTGGGCCGAAACCCAGTTGGAAACCTAGTAAATCGAGCTGTACCGCGGGGTAACCTAAGACTAGTGGCACAACCATCAAGAGGAACCAAGAGATGCCGCCAGTCAGAACCCCTGCGCTAATTGCTCTGCCGCGGGCTTCCGGCCATAGCACAAGTGCGCAAAGTGCCGGGGTAAGTTGCAAGGTCCCCATGAAGGCGGTGAACGCCAAGTCCGTGAGGCTGGCATCCGCGACAAGATAACAAAAGAAGAGCGAAGCGGCCGCGAGAATAACGACTAGATAGCGCTGCCAAGTTGCTAGCCAACGATAGAGACTGGTTCGAGAGGGCATGCCCGTTGATGGCAGAACGAGATGGTTGAGCGTCATGCTGGTGACGGTGAGTAACACGACCACCATGGTGCCGGTAGCGGCGGACAGGCCACCGAATAGGATAATGATCAAAAGCCACGGATTTTCAAGCGCGAGAGCAATACCCAGTGCTGCGTAATCGGTGTTAGCCAGCGGTGCGCCCAAACTGTTCGCGGCCCAGATGATAGGAAAGAGCGGGAGTGCCATGAGCATCAAATACATGGGAATGAGCCAACTGCCCATTCGTAAGGTTTTTAGCTGAAGCTTACGACCGTTGTTGTAGTTGAAGGCATGTGGCACCAAAATACTGCCAGAGAGAAAGATGAGGACGAGCCAGGGCGAATTATTTTGCCCTCGTATCTGATAGAGGATTTGTGCCTGGTCCGGATTACTTACTAACCATTGGTTTAGGTCATCAATTCCGTCGAAGACCATGAAGGTAGCAACGATACCTACCGCCAAGATCCCCACCAATTTAAGTATCGATTCTGCTGCCAGCGCAACCACCAAGCCATTCAAGTTGAGCCGTCCAGAGCCAAATACGAGGGTGAAGACAGTGGTGACAATGACGAACAGCGTAGCGTGGGCCCAGTTTAGGCTGACCGTTTCGATGTTGCTAACCTTAAGTACTTGCCAAGCTTCTGCGACGGCCTTGATTTGCAGTGCAAGCAACGGTAGGGCGGAAACGAGGAGAATTAAGGTTACCGACACCCCAAGTTTGGCGGACGGGAAGCGGAACACCATGAGGTCGGCAAAAGAATTGAGTTGAAATTGGTTGGCAATTCTACTCATTGGAATCAGTAAGAATGGAGCGAAGAGCAGCATAGCGCCAGCACCTAGGTAGTAGGCTAAAGCCCCATAACCATAGTTCTGTGCTAACGATACAATGCCATAATAGCCCCAAGCCGAAATAAAAGTACCTTGAGCTAAGGTGTGAATAAGGGGGCTGCGGCTAATTTTTACCGGAATGATGTTCTTTTCAGAAAGCGTAGCTAAGCCAAATAATGACAGTAAATAAAGAAAGGCATAGAGCCCTACAATCCATGGCTCAAGAGTCACGACTAATTCTCCCAGACATAATAGATAGAATCAGCGCAGATAGCCCCCAAACTATGAACGGTCTATACCAAGAACCATTTGGGTCAGCCAGCCAAGTGTAAACGTAAGGCGACAATAAATAACCCAAAATAATGATAAATAAGACGGTGCGGTTCATGATGATTTCCTTTGGCTCCCAGCATTTAGCCGTAATCTTGCTGCGCTGTCCAGTAGCATTCGTCGGTACCCCTGCCAATTCAATCGTTGAGTTTAACGCCCTTGCGGGACGGCACTTCGATCCCACGATGAAATCGCTTGGCGAATAACGTCCTCGACACTACCTGTAGCTTCACTGGACGCTTGCCCCAAATGAGCTAGCGCTGCTCGAAGTTGTTGCGGACGGTTTGCTGAGCGCAGAGGCTCAGCATGATTCTGCTTTGATAGCTTATTGCCGTCCACGTTGGTGGCGATGGGAATATGACCAAATTGTGGCGCCGGGTAATCCAAATAGGCGAAGAGAGCCAGTTGACTTGCCGCCGCTGGAAGCAAGTCAGCGCCGCGAATAACGTGTGTGATGCCCATTGAGATGTCATCTAAAACGGTGGCGAGGGGATAGCCAATCAACCCATCTCGGCGGCGCACACAGAGTTCTGGGTGGGTTGAGATATCAAAGTTTTGCGGCCCAAGGAATAGGTCATGCCATGACTGCTCACCTTGAAGATTCATCCTCAAGGCGCAAGTTTCGTTCGCAGCCGGAGGATGATTTATACAATAGCCCAGCTCAAATCCATTTTGGCTTTGGAGTTGCTTTCGATTGCAGTTGCAACGATACACAGCCCCGTCATTAACAAGTCGTAGCAATTGGTCTTGGTAGGCTTGCAGCTGCTGACTCTGCCAAGTGATGTCTCCGTCCCAGAAGAGCGAAAAGTCTTGCAGTTGTTGTTGGATAGTCTCTGCGCTCCCCGAAACACAGCGAGGCGGATCAATATCATCAATTCGAAGTCGCCAAACCCCTTGGTTTGCGCGGCAGTCGAGGAACGAGGCTAAGGCACAACAGAGGGAGCCAAAGTGGAGTGGTCCTGATGGGGTGGGAGCAAATCTTCCTATCATAGAAAAAAGAAAGCCGAAGCAAGGCTTCGGCTCTTCATTGTTTAGGCCATCTGGCGTTCTTTGATTTCATCGAGTGTTTTGCAGTCGATACACAAAGTAGCTGTAGGGCGCGCCTCAAGGCGGCGAATGCCAATATCAACACCACAGGTTTCACAGTAACCGTAATCATCTGCTTCAATCAAATCGAGTGTTGATTCAATTTTCTTAATCAGTTTGCGTTCACGGTCACGAGTACGCAGTTCTAAACTGAATTCTTCTTCCTGAGTAGCACGGTCGGCGGGATCAGGAAAGTTGGACGCTTCATCACGCATATGCGAAACGGTGCGGTCAACTTCTTCCATGAGTTCTTTCTTCCAGGCTTGTAGCAACGCAGTGAAGTGCTCACGCTGCTTGATATTCATGTACTCTTCGCCCTTTTTTTCTTTATAGGGAGCGATGCCATGAAGTGAAAAACTGGCTTGATTTGCCATTGTCACAACCCTCATTGAAAAACAACTAATATCAAAATTCCGAATCTCGAAACTCTCTCAAAATTTCGAGGCAGCGGAAAGTAGCAAAAAAAAATGTTTTTAGCTAGTAAAAAATGGGTACTTCCCAAAAGAATTATACGGGATGGCCAATAATTTTAGTTCAACTTGAAGCGTACCTTTTAAAGGTGGCACTATGCAAACTCAAAATTCCACTAATAATTGTTGAATGGAAGCTAGCGTGTCTTTGAGTTCAAGAGAATATTTAGTCCAGATGTCACTGACGCCAGCAGTCTTAATTCGGCGTTACAAGCGATTCCTAGCCGACGTAGAGCTGTCTGGAGAGTTAGTAACCGTTTATTGCCCTAATACAGGAGCAATGACAGGCTGTGGGCAGGCTGGTGATACAGTTTGGTTAAGCATCAGTGATAAGCCGTCTCGTAAATACCGCTACACATGGGAGCTGACGGAAACGCAGTCAGGGCATTGGATTTGTGTGAACCCGCAGCGCGCCAATGAGTTTTTGGGGCAAGCACTGGAGCGTCGATTGATGGCCTCACACTCTCATTACACAAATTGTATAGCGGAACAAAAATACGGAGAAGAAGGCAGTCGAATTGATTTTCTTCTGCAAACTGAGTCGAAGCTGAATGGCTATGTTGAAGCAAAGAGTTGCACGCTATTAATTCAAGAGGATGGGGTGGGCGCATTTCCCGATGCGAAGTCCGTGAGAGCGCATAAACACCTCCGAGAATTGACGCGTTTGGCGCGACAAGGCGTGCCTACCTACTTAGTCTATGTAGTGTTACATTCAGGAATTCGCTCGGTAAGGCCCGCAAGCGAAATCGATCCCCACTATGCACTCCTAACAACGGAAGCAATAGCGGCGGGGCTAGAAGTCTTTATTTTACCGGCAGGAATTGATCAAAAGGGACTTTTCTGGCTTGAGGATGCCAGTAATCTGCGACTAGCAAATTAGCAAACAAACTCATCGGCTCCCATTTTTTTACTGCTAACGAAGAATTCCTGCGAAGCGGCAGGCTAAAATGCAAAAAACTTAGTCGTCGTGTTTACCCTGAGCGCTATGATCCGGGGCCAAATAGAGTGTCAGCGTTTGATCTGTTGCGCTTAAGGATATTGGAGTTAGCTTCTCCTCGGCGCAAGGGCCGGCAATACACTCTCCGTGTGGTAGCTCAAAAATCGCTCCGTGATGTTGGCATATAAGGTGGTGTTGATCGAATTCTAACGTCGAGTCGTCTCGGTAGAGCGCCTTATTGCGGTGAGGGCAGCGGTTCTCAAAGGCAATGAAGTCGTCACGGTTACGAATTAAGATAATATCCCGATTACTCACGGAAACCAGATTTAAGCCAAGTTTAAGCTTTGCTTTTAGAACGGACCCTATAGTGTGCTTAGCGGCTTCAGTCATTAAGCGATTTACCTTATTCGGTGCGACGATACACTGATAGCTTAGCGGTGAATGCTTCAGTAGACTAGCCCGCAATTGTTATCTGGGTAAGCACATGTTTCGAGACTTATTAAATCAAGCTGTTCCGCTGATTGCTGCGATTGTCTTCGCAGGAATTGGTTTTTATTTCATCGGCTACTAGTTTGCTAAATCCTTCGGGCCGCTAAGACGCCATACGTCAAAGCCATCTCGGCGTTCGATATGGTCGCGCTGGTTAAACGCCCGCTGGGCCAACTGACTCACACCCACGAATTGATTTACTACCCACCAAACGGTGCCGTCACGACGCACGAGCCTCGCGCTCTGGTTGATGAACTTTTCAGTAAGTTGAGTCTGGTGGTCAAATCCCTGATGGAAGGGTGGATTACATATAATGTGATTGAATTGTCTAGCCGCTAATGATTCACCGCAATCGTCCGCTACAACCGTCACCTTATGGGCCCACGGTGCCAAATTCTTTGTTGTAGCAATCAACGCTGCCGCGTTGTTGTCACTAGCGGTTAATGAGTCAATGTCTTGCTTAAGCGCGGCCCTAGAGAGAAAGCCCCAGCCACAACCTAGGTCTAAAACTGATCCATCTAACTGCTTATCAATTGCGGCAACTAAAATCTCAGAACCACGATCTACTTTGTCCCAACCAAATAGGCCAGGCTTAGACCAGAATGCCTGTCCCTTAACGTTAAGTTCTCGTAGCTGTGTATAATTGTTGTCATCGATAGCCGTTATTGCCTGCGCCTTGCTAATAATCGCCAGTCGATAACCGCTGTGAAGGGTGGTTTCAATTTGTGGCCCGAACAGCTGCTTGGCCTGCTTCAGCGCGGTCTTAATCCCTTCTTTATTACCACCTGCGATGACTAGTTGACCATTAAGAGAAAGCATTTCCGCGGCGAGATTTAGGCAGCGATAGACGACGGCCCGCTCCTTACTCAGTCGATAAACGACGCGCGAATACTGCTCATCTTGAGGCGCAACGAAGTCGTTAAAAAGAACGGAATCCGGTAGCGCTGAACGAAACCGATTGGTGATACAGTGTTTGGCTTTAATACAGTCTTCGAGCGACCAATGCTCGTCTGCTAGCAGCAAGGTATCGCCACAGACGAAGGGCTTTAATAATTCAATGGCTGGATCTGTCATGCTAATGATGAAACCTCTTCGGGCGTTAATTGTCGCCATTCTCCCTCACTAATATCCAGTTCCAAGGAGCCAATATTGGTGCGATGCAATTGCATTACACGATTTTCACAGGCCGCAATCATTCTCCGAACTTGATGATAGCGTCCTTCGCTAATTGTAATCATGAGCTGGTTGTCGGCCAATCGATCGATAGATTTGGCCGCCACGGGAGTTGGGTCGTCACGTAAGACAACGCCAGCGAGGAGGCGTTCAATGGTTGCTTCAGGGATCGGCCATTTAGTAGTGACTAAGTAACGCTTCTCGCAATTGTACTTGGGGTGAGCAACTCGGTGGCTCCACTGACCATCGTCAGTAAGGATGACGAGGCCAGTAGTCTCCTTGTCCAGTCTCCCAACCGGGTGGAGGGTTTTGAAGGCTGGGGGCAGGAGGTCTATTACCGTTTGGTGAAGCCCATCTATGGTTGCGCATATAACGCCCAGGGGCTTGTGCAACATCACATATTGAGGCACACGAATGGCAACCAGCTCATTATCCACTAGGATGACCGCTTCCGAGTCTACCTTTTGGCTGGCGCTGATGGCGAGATGGCAGTCTACTTTAACGCGTTTAGCTCTCACTGCGGCCTTGGCTTCGCTGCGGCTTAAGTTTGAGTGCTCGGCTAGCCAACGATCCAAGCGGATATTAGCCTTCGTCTTCAATCGCCTGCCCAATTTCTACTTCAACTTCGGTGGCCTCACGAACGGCCAGTACATCGATACTGAAGTTCAGGTCGAGGCCAGCTAGCTCATGATTGCCGTCGACGGTAATGGAGTCACCATCGATATGGGTGACCTTTACTGAGATTTCCTCCCCATCTTCGGTTGTCGCGTTGAAGCGATCTCCCACCTCAAGACTGTCGATTTGAAAAGCATCTCGTGGCGCATTTTGAACCAGCTCATCAACGTACTCGCCGTAGGCTTTCGCTGCTGGAATGTCGAGGTTCATTGAATCGCCTACGGACTTTCCGAGAAGCGCGTCTTCAATTCCTTCGATAACATTGTCGGCACCCATCAATATATGGAGCGGTTCACCTCTCTTAACGCTACTGTCCAGCTCTTGCCCCGTGGCGGTCCGCGCGACAAAATCGAAGGTGACTACCGAGTGAGTGTGAATTTTATCCATTTGATAACCTCTTAAACACATTATTTTGCCGTTACTAGCTTTATACGTTAGCCTGATAACGTCGATTTTTACATTATAAAGGAAACAACATGAAACTACTTCCACTCCTGTGCCTCTCGGCACTATTGGTTGGTTGCGGTGGCGAACAAACCCCGCCGAATCAAACAGCCGGAGCTTTGACGGATGAGCAACTTCGAACGGCAGCACAACTTCGTGACGAAATGTTAGCAAGCAATGTAGCGTGGGAAGTCGTTGAAGATCTCACCACAGAGGTGGGGGCTCGCATGCCTGGAACGCCATCTGACGCAAAGGGCGTGGAGTGGATGGAGCAACGCTTTCGTGACCTGGGCTTCGATAAGGTAACCTTAGAGCCCGTTGAGTACCCGCTATGGGAACGCCATCATGAAATGGCTAATGTGGTTGCACCATTTGAGCAGCCGCTTGCCATTACTGCCCTCGGCGGTAGTGTGGGTACCAATGGTGTGTTGGTTGCTCCAGTGGTGTACTTTGCGACCATCGATGATCTTCAAGCTGCTGCGGACGAAGAGGTAGCTGGGAAGATTGTGTTCATCAATAAGCGCATGGAGAAGACCATTGATGGCAGTGGCTATGGACCAGTAGTGGCGGGCAGAAGTGGTGGCGCCAAAGTAGCAGGAGCCAAAGGTGCCGTAGCCGTTTTAATTCGTAGTGTAGGCACCGACAGCGATCGTTTTGCCCATACGGGAATGATGCGTTACGACGAGGACATTCCAAAGATTCCTGCGGCAGCGCTATCTAATCCCGATGCGGACCAAGTAGAGCGATTGCTTCAGCGTGGAGCGTTAACGGTCTCGATAGATATCTCAGCGGGTTTCACCGGCACTTACACTGGGCATAATGTGATTGCTGAGGTAACGGGTTCTAGATGGCCAGAAGAAGTTATCGTCATTGGCGGACACCTTGATTCATGGGATTTAGGAACCGGCGCGTTAGATGATGGTGCTGGTGTTGCGGTTACCACAGCGGCGGCTCATCGTCTTCTTTCAGAGGATGCACGACCTGGACGAACAATTCGAATGGTGGCCTTTGCCAATGAAGAGCAGGGGCTGATTGGCGCGTATGCATACGCGGCGGCTCATGAGACTGAGATAGCACAGCACTTTTTGGGCTCTGAGTCTGATTTCGGTGCTGGGCGCGTGTGGCGTTACGATACCAATGTCAGCGAAGCGCTATTACCTTCGTTTGAGCAAATATTCCCAATCCTGGAGCCATTAGGCATAGAGCGCGGTGGACTAGAGTCAGGTGGTGGGCCCGACATTATTCCCCTTCAACAGCTCGGTATACCGGTTGTACGGTTGAGCCAAGATGGTACTGACTACTTTGACTACCACCACACCGCTAATGACACATTGGATAAGATTGATCCTGAGGCATTAAATCAGAACGTTGCGGCATGGATTACTCTCGTTTACCTCGCCTCTCATATCCCGGCTGAAGGGAACTAAACGTCCACTAGAAATGGGGGCTTATAACTAAAGGTTACAGTTGTAGTTCAAGATTGTATTTATAAGGTTATAAGCTTTCGTTTAATGTTACTACCATAGATGATTGGTAGAGACACTAGAAATGGATTTAACAGCGATTAACAAAACTCTTCGACACGAATCCCCTGCGGCAATTATCCGTTGGGCGCTGAGTGTGAGTAAGCGTCCAATCGCGACCACGAGCTTTGGTAAAACTTCAGCAGTACTGATTCACGCACTGCAAAAGGAAGCGCCTGAACTACCGTTAATTTGGGTAGATCATGGCTATAACCTTAAACATACCTATCAGTATGTTGAACAAATCATTAGCCGGTTCAAACCAAACCTTCAGGTATTCACTCCTCAAGTTACCACCGAACGTCGACTTGCCATCTCGGGGGGCGTACCGGTACCAGAGGATGAAATTGCGTTTTCCCGTTTTACTAAAGAGGTAAAATTGGAGCCTTTCCAACGTGCCATTCAAACGTATCAGCCCGATGTTTGGTTAACGGGCATTAGTCGTTACGAAACCGATTACCGAAAGACGCTTGATATTGTCTCGCTTGATCATCGTGGCCTACTGCGAGTAGCGCCGTTCTTCTATTGGCAGCAAAAAGACATCGAGGCCTACCTCAAACGTCACAACTTGCCTTCCCCAACGCATTACTTCGATCCAACCAAACTCAGCGATAACGCCGAGTGTGGTCTCCACAAAGCAAGCTGATTGACCGAATTTCTAACGCTAGCTACTTAGGTTGAATAGTGAATTGATAATCGGTTCCTGTGGAAAGTATTGGTAGTGGTTGGGCAGAGGCCCAAGCTGTGTGTCCAATACGGTAGAAGGGTGAAAAAGGATTGCCTGATTGGCCTCCAGGCATGTTATAGAGTCCCTGAGACTCCGCACTTGGGGTCACAATAATATGCTCCGACGCGCCTAAACTCCCGTATTGCACAAGCGGCATATTTGTGGCGCCGTTCAAAGGAAGCCTTTCCATATCTAAAAAGTTCCTTAAGACGCTCGGCAAAGCAGCTGAAAGTGGGTGAGAGATGGTAACGCCATTTACACTGCCCCATTCTGCTCGTGTACTTAAGGTATCATTTTCGGCTAGCCACGGCGTGATAATTTCATCGAAAATAGCCAATTCATACTCCTTCCAAGACGACACCCCGTAAGGCAAGAAATGCGGCGGCTGATCCTGAAGGAGCTGCCATACGGTATCTTCGCCTCTGCTTATCCGAGCTGCTTCTCGCTCAGTTAACTTGGCATTGAACTCAGTGTTCAGCCATTGCCCTATTCGTTGATAAACGTCTGAAATAAGCGCAGTTCTATATTCCGCCACCAGTGACATACCCATCTGGGAGGCCTCGGCTCTGCCGTTCCAGTTGCGTAATGCAAGAGCGGCTGATTGATGCCGAAGCTCCGAAGATTCATCAAGTCTTGAGATTAAGTGATCTGCCCAACGTTGATAGAAAAGCGCGCGATCATCATAGGCAATGGCGAATAGATCAAATTCATCCGCGTTTTCAAGCGTACTCAGGTTATCGCGAATTTGCATCGAACGAGCGCCAAGGTCGTAGGCGTCCGAGCCAATTTTCTCCAACATTGCGCCAGTGACTACCTTAGCGTTGGCCGTCCAAATTTGTCCACTTTCAGGATTGATAATGGCAGGGTAGTCGGCAATATTAAGTTGCTGATCCCAGCTAATATCTGCGACCTGCCAGGCTATTGGTACGCCGTAATCAATGGCTATACGTTGTGGAATATAGCCACCAATAGTCCAGCCAATATTTCCTTCACTATCTGCCATGGTGCAGTTTTGCGGGGGAATGCCAGATTGGTTGCACACGATTTTAGCTTCGTGCACGTTGGCGGCATGCTCCATTTCAAGCAGGTTTAGATTAACAGCTTGAGCTTCGTGAGCCAGCCACCGGGTGGCGTAGGTCCCGCCATCGTTGTTTGCCAAGATCGGTCCCCAACGGCTTAGCTGGACTTCGTGTTGCACGGATCTTCCATCTGGCAGAAGAATATCTTCAATTTGAATCTGAATTGCTTCCCAGCCAGCGTTAGTTCGATAGGCAGTGCTATCTTCATTTAACTCTAAGCTAATGAGATCACTCCAATCGCCATAGGAGTTGGTAAATCCCCATGCAACCATACTGTTAGAGCCCGCTACGATAAGTGGGGCACCAGGAAGGCTTACGCCAACCATTGGAGTAGCTTCGCCGGCCTGGAAGCTAACGCGATACCAGGTATTGGGCACTTGGATACCCAAATGCATGTCATTGGCTAGAATGGCTTTACCCGTTGAACTACGACTTCCTGCTATGGCCCAATTGTTGCTACCTATTGCGCTAAATTGCTCAACATCAATGGTCTGCTCAGCAAGCTCAGTGTTAAGGGATAGGTCAATAAGCTCTGCGGATGGCGTAGCGGGTAGTTGATATTCATACGCAGTGAGTGGAGCTTCCCATTCAGAGAAGGTTGGCGCAAGGAATGCATGAAGAGCAGTGGGTGCTGCGTTAGAGAACTTATGACGAATTCGATCAAAAGACGCTTCTTCATCATTCAATTGAATCCACATTGAAAAACTCACCAGAAAGCTATCTTCAATTAACCAAGGCTTGGGAGCCTGGCCCAACAGCCAGTATTCTGGGGGGCGAACGGTGAGCTCAGCCAGCCCTTGATTGACACCGTTAGTATAGGCGCTTGCGATGTTTAGGTGATTACTTGGTAAGGCATCAACGGCCGCTAACGCTTTTTCTCTGAGTAGATGAGATCGGTAGCGTTTGTCACGGTCGATCGCCATTTCGCCCACAAGTTGACTCAACTCGCCCGCGGCGGCGCGGCGCAGCAAATCCATTTGAAAGAAGCGTTCCTGGGCGTGAAGGTAGCCCATCGCAAAGGCAATATCTGCTCGCGATTCTCCAGTGATATGAGGAACGCCATAACTATCACGAGAAACAACGACAGGCGCACTAATATGAGTTGAATCCACGGTGCCATCTAGGCGAGCCGTTGATAACTGCCCGGCAATAAAGATTACCGCAAACGCTAATAAGATAACTACCGTTAGGGGTAGTAGAATACGAAGTAGAAATTTATTCATAATGTTAGAGATACCAAATTTTCACATTAAAGCCATTACTTACTATTACATATAGTAGGCTAGCCAACTAGTTTATTATGGTTATAATTAGAGCACATGCTTCAGCCGTAAACGAGTGTAACAAGATTGCTAAGAGGATTTAGCATGGTTTATCGGAAACGTAGCGCAGAAAGCATTGCGAAGCATCAATTTCAATAAATCTAAACTAATAAAGGGGGCCTTAAATGGGCTTACTCAACATTGATATTGATAAAGAAATCCAAGCGCATAAAAAGCAGCTAGAGAAGCTTGAGGCGTTAAAGCAGGCCCAGGCCGATAAGTTGCAGGGTATAGAAGAGTTTGGCAACGTGATGAAACGCTTAGCTGCAGACTATGGTTTGTCAGAAGTTGATCTTTTAAGCGCTAAAGGGGATAAGTTTCTGAGCGTTGTCAAAGCGGCGGCTAAGCAAAAGAATCCTCCTAAATATCTCGCGAAGCTTGCCGCATTTTTTGCCGATAACCCTCAGTTGAAGGCAGCTATTACCAAACCATCGGCGAAGCTAAAGAAGTCAGCGAAGAAAAAGCGTGTTAGTGATGAACCTAAAGTACCAGTGGGTCGATATAAAAATCCTCACACTGGCGAGGTTGTTGAGAAGTTAAAACGAGCACCCAAGGTATTAAAAGATTGGTCCAAGCAATATGGTGACGAGACCTTAATGAGTTGGAAAATTTGATTCTAACGGGCACAGCTTTCTATATAAAACGGAGCGCGAGGCGCTCCGTTTTTTTATAAACACGAGAATTCGATGCATCCATCAATATTATACGGCCTGGCTGCTGTTCTGCTTTGGTCAACCGTTGCTACGGCTTTTAAGTTAGCACTGAAGGACTTTTCAGTGATTCAGTTACTGGCGCTGTCGGTAACGGTTTCCACGTTAGTACTTTGGTTAGTAGTGTTCAGTACATCGTCCCGAGCTAATATTCAAACTACCTTTAGGAAGCGTTTCAGCCTTCTGGCACTGGCAGGATTATTAAACCCGGCAGCCTACTATTTAGTGCTTTTTGAAGCCTATGATCGTCTACCTGCGCAGATCGCCCAACCAGTTAATTATACTTGGGCTATCGCATTTTCTTGGCTGGCAGTGCCACTATTAAAGAAGCCGCTGCGACGGGTGGATAAGATAGCGAGTGTGTTGGGCTATTTCGGTGTAGTGGTGATTGCTCTTCAGGGGAAGTCGCCGGCTGAGTTTGATATTGATCTGCTTGGGTTGTCGTTGGCACTATTCAGCACGTTGCTATGGGCTGGGTATTGGTTGCTTTCAACTAAAATTAGCGGTGATTCCTTAGTAAATTTAGCAATAAGCTTTAGCGTAGCGCTTCCGGCAGTTTGGCTAATGGTATTCTATTCAGGTGAGAGTTGGCCTGACAACCCTTCCTATGCCAGCGTTCTATGGGTAGGATTATTTGAAATGAGCATCACTTTTTTGCTGTGGCAAAAAGCGTTATCAACCGCGGTTAATGTCTCAAAGGTCGCCAATCTTATCTTTCTATCGCCATTTATTTCACTGATTCTAATTGGTTTGATTCTGGGGGAGCAGCTGCATGTAACAACGTTCGTGGGGTTAGCGCTAATTTTGACAGCGGTATTGTGGCAGCAGCGAAGTAAAACGGAATAAACTATTCAGCAAGTAAACAACTTTAGTGGATTGAGCTAAACAGTGATTGACTAAGGTTAGGCAAAATAAGCACGACAATTGAAAATGGAATGCGAACAACAGCCTCTACAAATAGAGCGCCTATGTTGCTCGCAACCTCCTGAGCGTTTTTAGCCAACAATAAGAGTGCTTGTGCTAAACGGGATTACTATCTAAGGCATTAATAAGCTGCTGCACTTTGGCTTTAAGTCGGGCCGCATTCGCAGGTCCGATTCGGATCATCAACTTCTCTACGTCGGAAAGGTTTTCTAAGCGAGGATCGGCGAACTTATAGTAAACCGACGGCCTCACAAGCTCTATATTCCCAGCCACTTCGGGAGCATTCACCACGCGTTGAAGAGCGGCGCGGAATGCTTGATCGAAAGAGGTTGGAATCCCGAGTTCTGCATAGGCTTCCTCAAGGCGAGGAGACCAAAAATGGTAGAGTTCAATAGCAGTGTCTTCGTCTACGTATTCAATGGCACTGATCACCGTGTCATAACGCGCAAAGTTACTCGAAGAGAGTTCGATTCGGCCAGGCTGATTCTCCACTAAAAAAGCCCCTTCAAGTACCGTATTGGCAATAGGGCGGTTTTTAAACATGAGTTCACCGCGTGACAAAGCATCAACCATCGCAACGGTCTTACGGAGTATTTGAGTTGGCTCAAGCCATTCGATCACGGGGTGCGCAGGGCCAAGCTGGGCAACACTCAGTGCGAAAGGCTCGTCACTTTGGTTGATTGGAACGGGTTGTGGTTTGGGCTCAATAATCTCGGGCTCGACATTCAGCTCATTGGCAGTCTCAATTAACTCGGCTTGCTGAGTCGGTTCAGGCTCAGGCTCAACTGGTGGGGTTTCAATGGCAGAGTCGGCTGCCACATCAACCTCGACGGTCTCCATTGCGGTGGTATTATCATCGTTAATAACGATTAAGGTGATGACTGCAATCGCAATGATTCCGATAATGAAGAATAAAAGCGGCTTTTTATTGGTGGCGCTTTGCTCGGTCATAAGATGCCTTGTTGTTGGGGCTACAGTTGATTAAAGTGTAAGTTGGCTAGTGTGAAAGCAATATAAGCATTAATGCATAGTAACACTGCATTCTAAGTATTGTATTCACGAATCGTTGAGATTTTGCCAATTTTTCATTTTCTTATAGTCGCAGTGGCGACTGTAGGTATCTTTGGAGTTCTGTCAGTATGACCATCAAAAGCACCAATAATTCCCCTGAGATTCGTCGCGCTACTGAAGCGGATGTTCGGTCCTTAGTTAGCTTTAACCAAAGAATGGCCTGGGAAACTGAGCAGAAAGAGCTGGATGAATCAGTACTACTGAGAGGGGTTTCAGCAGTATTAAGCTCTTCTGATAGAGGTTTCTATCTTGTTGCTGAAGCCGAGGGTGAGGTAGTGGCCTCGCTCATGGTGACCTACGAGTGGAGTGATTGGCGTAATGGCTTTTTTTGGTGGATACAAAGTGTTTACGTAGTACCTAGCTGTCGACGTCAGGGGTTGTACCAGCAACTCTATAGTAAGGTGCAAACACTCGGAGCGGCAGCCGGTGCAATCGGCTTTAGGCTTTATGTAGAAAAAGAGAACCAAGTTGCGCAAAAAACGTATCAAGCTCTGGGTATGAAGATGTGTGATTATGATATGTATGAAGCGATGGCGACTAACTCATCGCAAAAAAACGATTAGGAGAAAACAGTATGAGCTGGGTAATTTACGGTGCAACAGGTTATTCAGGCGGTTTGCTAGCGGAGCGAGCGGCTAAAGCTGGGCTGAAGCCGCTGCTATCGGCGCGTAACGAGGAAAAATTGAAACAGGTTGCGCAGCGTCTTGGTCTGGAATATCAGGTTGCCGACGTAAATGATAGTGCAGCGCTGGCAAAGCTGGCGGCGAATAGTTCCGTAATCGTCAATTGTGCAGGCCCGTTCTCCGCTACGGCTAAGCAAGTTATTGCGGCCTGTATTTCAGGAAAGGCCCACTACATTGATATTACCGGTGAGATGGCGATCTTTGAGTATGTCCAGACTCCAGAGATTAGTGAAGCTGCAAAAGCCGCCGGTATTGTCGTTTGTCCAGGGGCAGGTTTTGATGTGGTACCAACGGATTGTCTAGCGGCAACCCTAGCGCAAAAATTGCCATCAGCGGTATCGTTGGAGTTAGGTTTTGCGGGCAGTAAACAGTTAAGCCAAGGCACAGCAAAGACTTCCGTTGAGGGGCTGGCGAAGGGCGGCTTTTCTCGTATTGATGGCGAATTAAAGTCAGAGCCGGTGGCACAGCATACGGCCGAGATAGATTTTGGTGGTGCCGTTGGTAAAAAGTTTGCGATGACTATCCCGTGGGGGGATATCAGTACCGCTTACAGCAGTACTAAAATACCTAATATCAAAGTCTTTGTACCAGCCTCTAAAGCCACGGCTGACAAAGCTCGAGGAGCCTACAAACTCCGTTGGTTATTTGGTTTAAAATTAGTACAGAACTTTCTCAAACGCCGAATCGAGAAGACGGTTGTTGGGCCCGATGCCGATGCACGAGCAAAAGCACGCATGTACCTTTGGGGTAAGGCCATGGATGCGCAGGGTAATACTGTTGAAGCATGTTTCTCAACGCCAAATGGCTATGAATTGACCATTACCGCGCCGTTGGCCATTGCTGAGCACTTAGCGAAAGGGGTTGAAATGAGTGGATCAATGACGCCATCCCAGCTAATGGGTGCGGATTTTGTTTGGACATTACCTGATGTTGAGGCGCTTAACTGGCGCTAAACGAGTAGGCCTAAGTGAAAGTTGGGGAGCTTGTGCTCCCCGATCTTTAGCGCGAGATTCTCGCCGTTAGGCGAGCTTAAACTTGACCTGACGCTTCTCAGTATCAACCTTAGCGAGTTTTACTGAAATTGGCATGTCAAGATGATAGAAGGTGTCATTATGGGTGGCGCAAAGCCTCCAGCCTTCAAACTGAAAAGTCGATTTCTCGCTGCGCTTAGGCTTTAGTTCCACAAAACCTTCAATCCCGCTTTCGTCTAAACGAACCGCTACGCCCGCTTGGCTGATCTGAGTGATAGTGGCCTTGTATTCGCTCTTCTGATCAAGGTGTTGTTGCGCGAATTGCGTCTTCAATGTCAAATCAATCGTGTTACTTGCCTGACGTCCGCGAACAATATCGCCGTTGAGCTTCTCAAGATCAACTTGATTAACAAGTTCACCGAACTCAGCGCTATTATTTAAAGCTTGATCAATGATCAGATGGTTGAGCAAATCGGCTGCACGGCGAATTGGAGAAGTAACCATTGCATAATGCTCGAAACCCAGCCCCAGATGACCCTCAGACTCCGCTGACACCTTACTAGGCTGTAGCCATCGAACCAAGACTGATCGAAGTGGGATATCGGCGTCTTTGTAGAGTGCTTCTTGCATCAGCGTAACAAACTCATCAAGAGTAGCCGGTACCTTTGCTTCCTCACCCCAATAGTGTTTAAGCAGCTGCTTTAGATCGCCAATTCGTTCAGTTCGAAAGCCTCCATGGTTATTAAAGAAGCCGCTTCCTTGCTCCGCTAGCCAAGTTCCACAATGACGATTAGTCAACAGCATGAACTCCTCAATGAGTCGCTGTGACGTTAATCGCGGCGCTAGCGCGATTTTACTAATCTGTTGCTGATCGTTAAGTTCGTAGTGATAGTCGGGGCGTTCGCTGATGTCGACGGCAGCGCTCAAACGATGTGCCCGAACTGCGGAGTAACAGGCGGCTAAGCGCTCGACAGGCTGCGCAATATCAGCGTCAATGACATCGGAGTTGCCATTTAAGAAAGACTCCACATCGGTATAGCTTAACTTTGCATGAGACTTGATAGTGCCTTTGTAGAGTTCGAACTTAGCGACTTCTCCTGTCTGCTTAATATCGAATTCAGCGATCAGCGCATCACGCGGTTGATCAGCTAATAGTGAAAATTTTTCTTGCGACAAGCTCGGCGGCATCATATGAACTACCTGCCCCGGCAGATAATGACTGGTACTGCGAGCAAGTAAGTTTTCGAGCAGCGGCTGATTACTTTTGAGCGTTGCAACCGGATCAGCAATCGCCACAAACAAGCGAAATCCTTCGTCAACAGATTCTACAAATACCGCGTCATCAAGATCTCGGGCGTGGGCGGAATCAATGGTTACAAACTTAGTCTCGGTAAGGTCCTTTCGTGCTATGTCTTTAGCTGAAGTCAGGGAATCTATTTGGACCGTTGTTTCTTCAGGCCATTCAGTGTCAATCGACATCTTCTTCAGGGTATAGGCGCGTAGATCACTGAGGTTAACTTCGTTGCCGAGTTTGCTGACTGCAAAGGCCTGACTCTTGCCTTCAAGCTTAGTGGGATGACGCAAAAGTTGGGCTTCAACGAGGGTACCTGCTTTGAGTCCAGAGCGTTTATTTGGCGGAACGAAGAACCAGCGATTGAAGCGCGCGTCATCACATTCAATGAAGAGGTGCTTTCCGCGGGTGACCACACGGCCAAAGAACTGCTTGAATTCACTTTTGACTAGGCGCTCTAACTTTGCCTCCTGATCGCCACGACTATTTTCGACAATCTCATATTCGATCTCATCACCGGGGAGCAACTGTTCCATTAGTGGTGGAGCTAAGAACACTTGTCCACCCTCCTGGGTAGAAACGAAGCCAAACTTCATGGGCGTAGCTTTAACAATCCCGCGGTTGAGGTTACGGCTTGCGCGAATATCTTTCTTGAGCGTTTTGAGTTGTTGGAGCGTATCAAGATTTAGCATAGTGGTGGTGTTGAATTCCCTAGTAATCGGCTTATTGATTGCCGAGTTTGAGACGCTCAAGAACGAGTTGAGCGAAAATTATCAGCCTATTTTAACAGCAAATACAGTATAGTGTTTCGATAAAATATAAAAAAAGGAGTAACTTATGGATCTTCGCTCAAAAGTCATCTGGATTACCGGCGCCAGCTCCGGGATTGGTCGCGAATTGGCAATTCAGTTGTCACTTCGCGGTGCGAAACTAATCCTGACCGCTCGACGGGAAGAACAGCTTGAAGAGACTCGCCAACTTTGTGTCAACAGCGAACAGCATAAGATTCTTAGCTGCGATCTTAATGATTACCATCAGGCTGCGCACTGGGCTGAGCGAGCCGTTGCGATGTATGGGCATGTCGACATTCTCGTTAACAATGCGGGGGTAAGTCAGCGTGGTGGGGTGATTGATACGCCGATTGACGTTGATGAAGCGCTGATCCGCTTAGACTACCTCTCTTTAGTGGCCTTGAGCAAAGCGATTATGCCTCATTTTATTGAGCGTCAGTCAGGTTATTACGTCAATATTTCGTCGGTTGCGGGTAAGTTGGGGGCGCCAATGCGAACCTCTTACTCTGGAGCTAAGCACGCGGTGGTGGGGTTCTCTGATTCACTCCGATTTGAGCTGTTCCCTCATAATATTAAGGTGACGGTTATTTGTCCTGGTTATGTCCAGACTCCCATCGCCGTAAGCGCTCTCAACGAAAAGAATGAAGCTGCGAACATGTATGATCCAGATATTGAGAATGGTATGCCAGTTACTACAGCAGTAAGAAAGATCATCCGCGCTATGGAAGCGCAAAAGAATGAAGTGCTGGTTGCAAATGGCATGCCATGGCTAGGCTATCACCTTCGCCGCTTACTTCCGAACACTTTCCCAGCGCTGATGACTAAGATGGTCAAAGCGAAGAAACAATAATACCTACGTTTCTGGGGCTATGAGTTCGACGTCGAGCTCATAGCGTTTGCCGTCACGAATTAAGCTAAGCGATAGGGTATCGCCATACTGATGCTGCTCTAATACGCCGAGGAGGTCATCGGGAGAGCGCATTAATGCGCCATTAATTGCGATCAAAATGTCACCGAGCTGGAGTCGTCCGTT
Source organism: Umboniibacter marinipuniceus (assembly GCF_003688415.1). NCBI lineage: Bacteria > Pseudomonadati > Pseudomonadota > Gammaproteobacteria > Cellvibrionales > Cellvibrionaceae > Umboniibacter > Umboniibacter marinipuniceus. Next base: position 179,936 of record NZ_REFJ01000003.1, on the reverse strand, counting down.
ATTGTCGCGACTAAGACCTATAATACCTGCGATATCGGCACTTAAATTAGGGGTTACTCTAGCAATAGCCATTCCTTCAATATTAAGCCTACGCAATAGTTGCGCTGGTGCTAGCTCAATACCTAATACAGGTCGTTGTACTCGTCCATATTCAATGAGCTCGGGTATCGTCTGCTTCACCGTATTTACCGGAATTGAGAAACTAATACCTGCACTGGCACCGGACGGGCTGTATATGGCGGTATTAACGCCAATTAAGAGTCCTGCGGAGTTTAGCAGTGGCCCACCCGAATTGCCGGGATTGATGGCGGCGTCGGTTTGGATTACCTCTCGAATAGTGCGATTACTCGGCGATTCGATAGTTCGGTTTAGAGCGCTGACCACTCCAGTCGTTAAGGTGGTGTCTAGGCCGAAGGGGTTACCGATGGCGATGACCTTATGGCCAACTCGTAATCGCTGTGAATCCCCGCGCGCTATGGGCTGAAGTAGCTCATTAGCTACTTCAATTTTCAGTACTGCTAAATCGCGTTCAGGTGCTATACCAACTAATTTTGCAGGGTAGTCTTCACCCTGAAAGCGAATGATGATTTCTACCGCGCCTTCTATGACATGGAAGTTGGTGACGATATGACCTGCTTGATCCCAAACAAAACCAGTGCCGGAACCGGCCGTACTCTCGTACACCCGACGGCTAAAGAGGTCGCGCCGCAGCGTACGGTTAGTGACGAAAACAACCGATTCACTGGTACGTTCGTAGACCTCGATGGTATTGGCTTCGTCGTTGGTTAATGCAGGGTAAGGGGTAGTGGTAGTTGCCAGTGAATTAGCCGTCATCAACGCTATGGTCAGTAATGCGATGAGACGAGTAAGTGTCATTTCTGGGTCAGCAGCGCGTCAGTGTTGACTCGAGTAGCTATTCGCTCTATCTGGTCGGCACTGACAGGCTCCGATAGCAAGTTCCCTTGAATATAGTCACAGCCAAGGGTAGAGAGAATGAGCATTTGCCCTGGTGTTTCAACGCCCTCTGCCACCACGGTAAGTTTTAGCGTATGGGCAAGCATAAGAATGGCATCAACGATACCCGTACTTTCGGAGCTGTGCTCCAAGTCTGAGATGAACGATTTATCTAGTTTGAGGGTATCTAGAGTAAATTTACGGACATAAGACAGTGAGGAATAACCAGTTCCGAAATCATCAATCGCAACGCGAACCCCTAAATCGCGAACCTCAGCGACTGACTCAGCAATATGGTGGTGATTACCAATCATGATGCTCTCAGTAATCTCAAGTTCTAGGAGACCTGGGTCAATCGGCGCCAGCTTCAGTGCCGCCTCAATGTCATGGACAAAGTCGGGGTGCATGATTTGAGCTGGGGAGATGTTAACGGCAATACTTAGCTCAATCCCGTCCTGACGCCAAGCCTCGAGCTGCTTTACCGCCTGTCGAAGCACCGAGTTCCCCAGTGTTCTGGCTTGACCAGTGTCTTCAGCAATGGCAACAAACTCGAGCGGCGAAATTGGCCCTAGTCGAGGGTGATGCCAGCGCGCAAGTGCCTCAACAGAATCGATCACGCGTGTTTTTAGTTGTTGTTTTGGTTGGTAAACCAAGAATAGTTGTTCGTTTGCAATAGCGTCACGCAAGTCATGCTCAAGCTCAAAGTTACGACTTAAGTTATCCATTGTTTCAGGATCGTACTCGGTGAGGTTGGAGCCCACTAGAGTCTTTGAAACTTGCATCGCATTATTTGCGGCGCGAAGTAGACCGGCAATATCACTGCCGTGATCTGGCGCGAGGCTGAGGCCCGCTGCAACAAGAAGGCTAATCTGCTCGTCTTTGTAGGGGATGGGCTCGCCAATGGTGGAGATAACTTTTTGCGCAAGCTCGCCGATCGCGCTCAACCTTGGGTGTTGGATAACAATGGCGAATTCATCTCCGCCGATGCGGTAGACTTGGTCGAAGTTAGCCTTTAAACGGTTTGCCGACTCACGAATTAGCATATCACCAAGATGATGACCATAGGACTGGTTATAGGTTTTAATCCGCAGGAGATCAATCACAATTAGCCCAGTAATTTGACCATCAAATAAGGCGCCTTCAATTAATTTTGTGCCCGAATTCATGAGTGAAATTCGGTTGGGGCACAAGGTCATCGAATCTTCACTCGCTTGGACTTGGAGTTGAGTAGACTTTTCTTGAACTAATTCTTCCAAGTAACTGCCGTAGTTCTTTAATTGAGCTTCTCTTCCCTCGATGGCTTCGAGCATGGTGTTGACGCTACTAGCAAGGCGCCCAAATTCGTCCTGGCGGCTGGTGTCAAAACGGTAGTTAAAGGTGCTATCCAGCGCAATTTGCTCTGCACGATCGGATAAGTGGCGGATGGGTTTGAGTGTTAAGTTATCAAGGAGTTTAACAAGCAGCGGGGAAACCATGCCGGCGAGCAGGATCATTCCTAAGACAATAGCGATGGCTCGATTCAGCCACTGTTGATCATCAATGGGTGTGAAAATATAGCGCAACTGGCCCATTTTTTCGCCCTGATAATTGATGTCGACCAACTGTTGAATATCTGAACTATTAGGTGTGTATCCATCGGCGGACGCTTTAACAATAATATTTTGTGAGTTGTCGAAAAGCGTACTACAGCCTTCGCCAGCTTGGCTTAAAAGAATTTGCTGAAGCTCGTCTGATTGAAAGCTATTCGGGTTCTCGAAAAAGCGTTGAGCCGCCAGCTGCATCACGCCAACTCGTTCTTCAATCAAACTTTCTTGTATCCGCTTAAGACCCAAGTAATCGTTTATCAAGAATGCTGCGGACAGCATTACAATCAAACCGAATAATACACCGGTTAGAATGATTGCTTGATTGGCTTTAACGGACAGTTGTTTCATAAACTATTACTGTGGATCTAAAATTGCCCATCAGTTTGAGTACCTTGATATCAATGTTAACTAAGACTTTAACATAAAGTTAGTTGCTTGCTAGTAGATCTTGGTAATTTGACAACTAAATCAATGACCATTCATCCATCTCAAAAGCGCCGCATGATCTTGAAGAAACAATGTATTTGGAAAATCTCTCTGTTGCGCTGCGCTTAGCTGAGTATTTAGTCCAATACTAGGCATGCCTGCAGCATCGGCAGCAGCCAAACCGGCCGATGAATCTTCGATGACTAAACAGCGTTCCGGAGGCGTGCAGAAATAGGAGCTCGCTTTTAGGAAGAGATCCGGAGCGGGTTTGGCTCGAGTGACATCCTGTGCCGAAAAGCGAATTGGGAAGTAGCCGAGTAATCCTGTTTGACTTAACGTTAATGCGATCTTTTCATGGCTGCCTGAAGAAGCAACACACATAGGAAAGGCGCAAGCGCTGAGTTGTTGTACTAGGACTTTACAGTTGGGGAAACTCAAGTTGACTTGACGAAACTGTTCAAAGGTATCCCTTTGCATAACCTGCAGAAAATCAGCGGGTAAAGTTAACTGAAACTCATTAACGGCTCGTCTAAGGCTCTCCGTAAGGCTTCGACCGCGGAAAAATTGTTCCGTCGCGGTCGGCGCTAGAGGCCAGTTGTGCAGGGAAAGATGGCGGTGTAACACATTGTTGGCGACATTTTCGGTATCTACGAGCACGCCGTCGCAATCAAAGATAAGCAGCTCAATATTGTCCATCACTGGTCCACATCAACCACGTAGCGTTGGATAATTGAATCGAGCTGATTAGCGATTGCCGCTCCGCCGCGAATTTCAGCTAGCGGAATGACATCGCGTGGAGCTTGCGCTATCAGTCTGTCTAAGGCTAGATCAGCATCAGCTTTATAGGAAAGGTGCCAAGCTTCAGGTTGGACGCCGCCACGGAACGTCCTGTAGGGGCGAAAGAAACCTTCCGTTCGCTGCTCATCGACATAGAAACTCAGCCAGCGCCCCAGCTTTTCGAAGGGGCCTCCCGGCTGGTATTCTTCAGGAGTGAGCTGGATTTGATAATTAGCAGGCAGTGCAGCCGCATCATAAACATCAATATCCGTCCCCCAATGATGTCTCGAAAGACCTGGTATCGCGGACCACTCCATCACGCAGTTCAACCACTGTTGATCAGTTAGCTCGCTGGCCTTTTTCTTGGTGCCCGCGACGTCAAACACATAGTCTGGGGCATTTTTGCGCTGCCAGATCTTTGTCTGCCTTTCGATCGAACGAAAGCCGGAGGCTATCTTTAGCTCTATGCCATCCTTTGCTGCACGTTGCTGCAGGAATTTAAAGGCTTGCAAGGTATTGGCGGTAAGCCCCTCGGTATTGGCGTTGCTCATAATGATCTCAAGACAAATAGTTAAGCTACGATAACCAGAGCACAAAGCGATCGCAAGTATTGAGAACAGGCTTATTGCACCCGCTCATAAGTCATTATATGGTAGTGCGCATCCGAAGGAGGGGTTGATTTTGAGTAAAGCATTTATCTGTAGTCGCGGTGATATTTCGGCAAATAGCAAGCTTCACGCTGTGCGCGAGACCTTGGCGGATTCATTTCCTATGCTTAAGGCTGCTCATTTAGATCAATTTTTTTCGGGCGTGCCATGTATTTTAATGGTTGGTGAATACGCAAAGCTGGCACCGCTAGTTCCTCGTTTCGAAACCATTGGCTTAGCGGTTGAGATAGTAGAAAGCAATGCGAAAATCAGGGCGCTAAGCTTTACTAAGCTTAATTGGTTAAGTTTTCTCCCCGAGGTGAGCGAAGACCAGGAAGCGACAGCGCAGGCGAATCCAGGAATGCAGACTGAGGCGGGCGCTGGTGATGCTGAACAAGCTGATTTGCAGCCAAGTTCGCCAGCTGAGACTATAGCTAGTTTGGATGAGCTACCACCCTCAATGGCCGACGTGTTAAATGAGAAGGATAGTTTGCCTGAATCGGACGATATCTCACTTGATTTCACTTTCGAGACCACAAGCACAACGGCTGCGGAGGATGCTGGATCCTTGCAGGTTGAAGAAACTCCTTCAGTGCATGAGTCAAACGCTGATCAGCTTGCAGATACGCTTACTTTGGATCTTTCGCATCCAGACTCTACAAAGGGAATGATAGCTACTTCCATTGCGTCCGAGCAGGCCCAAAGTACCGAAAATCTCGACGCGTTGGATAGTTTATCACTGGGTATAGATGATGATTTAGCGGCGGAACTGGAGGCGCTAAAGACCGACCCAACTTCATTACAAATGGCAGGTTCGGCCAAGGCAGCGGAACAGTCGCCACTCGATAACGAAAGTTCCGTTGAGATTAGCTTTGAACGGGTTGAACTAACGGCTGAAGACGAATCTCAAACCGAGCAAGACCAATTGACTGAAGAGGTTGCTTCGCAGCAATCTACTACGTTTGATTTTAGCAACCTGAGTCTGGCGCCGCTTGAAGAAAATGATGAAGATTCAGAGGCTAAATAGCCAATAGCCAATAGCCAATAGCCAATAGCCAATAGCCAAAGGCTCGCTTAGCGCCAGAACAAAAAAAGACGAGTAGCAAGCTGACTCGTCTTTTTTACATGAGCGGTGTGCTGGTTCACCAGGCGTTAGATTAGCCTTGGTAAGCTGCCGCTGCTTTGAGGATTTCAGCGCGCGCCGTATCGGCATCTGCCCAACCGTCAATTTCCACCCATTTACCATCTTCTAAGTCTTTGTAGCGACGGAAGAAGTGCTCAATCTGTTGAGTGAGTAGGCTAGGTAGCTGAGACGCTTCGGTAATGTCGGCGTATTCTTTAGATAGCTTCTCGTGAGGCACGGCAACTAACTTAGCGTCTTTACCAGCTTCATCAGACATAAGTAACACGCCAATTGGACGGCAGCGAATCACTGCGCCAGGTGCAACGGGATAAGGTGTGATCACCAATACGTCTACTGGGTCACCATCTTCAGACAAGGTGTTGTTGATGTAACCGTAGTTCGCAGGGTAGAACATTGGAGCGGTCATAAAACGATCAACCATCAATGCGTCGAAATCCTTGTCAATTTCGTACTTAATTGGCGCGTGGTTAGCTGGGATTTCAATAATCGCGTAGATATCGTTAGGTAAATCTTTACCTGCTGGGATTTTGGTATAGCTCATGGCCGTCTCTCTTTAAGTCACTTCAAAAAAATGAAAGGCCGAATTATACGCGCTCGAACATCATTTATACAACGTTGCCCGCACAAAAAAGCGGTCTTTATTGAATATTGGCTCCTTTAAAGGACGCCTAGGCTCGAAGTTGGGTTATTACATTGGGGTAGCTACTGCCGAGTCGCTAGATTGTAACTGGTGCAATCACCGTTAAGTCGTTAGTCTTAGCACTATGATTAAATTACTGATAGCTAAGCGTCAACGAATAGCACTATGCAGTTGGCATCATATTACTTGCTTAGTGGTTGCAGTCAGCGTTTTGTATTCGTTTACCGTCTCCGCCGATATCCAAACTAGGGATGAAGTTGAAGATTTAGCTTGGGTTAGCGCGCTGAGCGAACAGACTCATGAGCGGTTCGGCGATGGCTGGTTGTGGGATAGTTTTGATCGTCTCGAATCAGCTGCGGTCACGGCGCTAAACGCTAGCGCCGAGTTTCCGCGGTTAATTTGGCAGCAAAGCGCTGTGTGCCTGCTTGATTACCGCGCGCCCTATAATCAGGGGCGGTATCGCTGCGCCAATAGGGCCGATTATATTAAGGGTGATCCTCAGTGGCGAACCCTGGTAGATATCGCCGCATTGAATCGGCGTTATCAACGACAGTGGCGCTTTGCCAACCTAAATTGTCGCGATTATGAAATAGGGCCATGTATTTTAGGCGTGACGGAGAACGGAACGGATGCGATCTATCACGCTAGCTATCGTTTAGACCAGCAGGATTGGCTTAAGGACGGCTTCGAACTCGTTCCTGGGCGTAATCAAGTGAAGTGGCTCGATGATGACACGCTGTTAGTAATGGATACTGGAACCGCGGAATTCACCAGTTCCGCTGGTTATCCAATGCGCTTGGAGAAAATTGATCGAGCTGGCTCACGGACGGTGCTGGCAAGTTTTGCTCAGGACTCAATGGGCGGGACGGTGAATTGGATGGAAGGTGAATTAGTGTTGGTAGAGTGGGTCGACTTCTTCGCTAGACGCTATTTCCATTGGCTCGACGGCGCATTTCAACCATTAAACTTCCCTCATGATTCGCTTTTGGTCGGTCGATATCGGGACGGGTGGCTGCTTCAATCAAGGTCCTTGCAGGACGCGCAAGCCGACGAGCTAATTTGGTGGCGTGATGGCACTGAAGCTATTCAAGGTACGGAGTTAGTTTATCAGCTCTCTCATCGCGAGCGCCTCCAACAGATTGCCGTAACGGAGAGTGAGGTCTTTTTGTTAGTGAATAACAATTTTGAGACCAAACTACTTGTCACCAGCGATCAACTTCAATCGGAACCACGGGTCATTGCGACGGCCAATTTGGAAGCTTGGCAGCTTGAGGCTGTCATAGATGAAGGGCTTGTAGTAAGGAAAAGTACGCTGCTATCAGGGCCCAGCAGATGGCTAATCTCGGCATCACAGGCAACGGAAATTGATCGCTCTACATTCCAGCTGGATACTGAAGCGTACGAGGTGGAACTGAGTTTTGCCGAGGCAACAGATGGCGAAGAAATTCCTTACCTCATGGTGACTCCCACTGAAAGCGTAGGAAGATCCGCACCAACGCTGATCGATGTCTATGGCGGCTTTGGGGTCTCTGTAGCCGCGGTGAATAACGCCGTTGCCTCAAAACTATGGTTGGAGCGAGGCGGAAGGTTGGTATTCGCTGCGGTTAGAGGGGGAGGGGAGTACGGGCGCTGGTGGCACCGTGCAGGGCAGCGTGAGTACAAAAATCAAACGGTTGACGATCTAGTTTCAGTGGCATCATCATTGACGGATCGTGGTCTTAGTTCAGCGAAGCAATTAGCCTATCGCGGCGCATCAAATGGCGGTTTGGTTGCGGCGGCAGCGGCGATTCGAGCACCAAGAAAAGTTGCAGCAGTTGTGTTGGAAGCCCCGTTGACGGATATGATGAACTATCATCGAAGCCTCTCGGGCCCTAGCTGGATGGTCGAATACGGTAATCCAGAAATTCCTGCGGAAAGGGAGTGGCTCCTTCAGTACTCGCCAATACATAATATTCAGGCCGATGAATCCTATCCATCTATTTTGTTGTTGGCTGCGCAGAACGATGATCGCGTAGACATTGCCCACTCGCGGGGTTTGGCCGAACGTTTAGCTGCTTTGGGTCAACCTATCTACTACGACGAGCGAGCCACAGGAGGTCATTCTATTGCCGTGACAGGCGATGATATTGTGGCGAAGGAAGCACTGGTATTTAATTTTCTTTGGGAGACGCTATTGGATGAAGAATGACAACAAGCAGGAACCCTGCGGTTGGTGTCTTAGCGATCCAATTTATCGGGACTATCATGACTCCGAATGGGGGGTGCCACTTCGTGACGAACAGCGAATCTTTGAGTTTCTCCTGTTGGAGGGCGTTCAGGCTGGTCTTAGCTGGATCACGGTATTAAAACGGCGCGAGAACTATCGCCTTGTTTACGACAATTTTGATGCCCAAAAAATTGCGGCATGGAGTGATCAAAGGAAGCAAGCTATCCTAAGCGATGCGCGTATCATTCGTAATCGCCTAAAAGTAGACAGCGCCCAACGCAATGCGCGAGCCTATTTGGATATGCGTGATCAGGGACTAACGTTAACTGACTACTTTTGGGCCTTTGTTGAGGGTGAAGCTATCCAGAATAGCTTTGAAAAATTATCTGATGTACCGGCAGAAACGCCGTTGTCGCAGCAAATCTCAAAGGATCTTAAACAGCGGGGCTTTAATTTTGTAGGCCCGACAATTATTTACGCTCATATGCAGGCAATGGGTCTAGTGAACGATCACTTACTAAGCTGCCCAAGGCATTCGGCCTGCGCGGCACTAAGGGTTAATGGATGATGAAGTGGATCAGTAGTTTAATCATTGTGATAGGTGTCATCGGTTGTCGGATGGGAACAGTTGGAGTTACCGATTTTACGCCATCAATGTCTCATCAAATCGCTATAGACGGGAGTAAACGTTTTCGCTTTGAAGTTCACAAGGATTTGGACAAAGAGCTGATTCGGAGCTCGCGCGGGCGATACAATGCCGAACGTTTTGCCAGTGCCTTCGACGATCTACTAGAGCGCGAGCTAAAAAGCTCAGCTTACTGTAGGGAAGGTTATTTTGTGATAGATCGCTTGGACCACCCGCGCGATGCGTTTATTTTTGGTGAGTGTAATGAAGGGGCGACGTCAGAGGACATCGCCCTTTGGGGGGATGCCTAGATATCGAAGTTGGCGAGTTTCTTTGGCGTTAAGTTGTGCGCCAGTTTAACGTACACCGGTTGTCCGTTGACGTAGGGTGGGTAGTCCTCACCTTGAATGAGGGGTAGTAAATAATCCCTTCCCGCCTGAGTAATACCAAAGCCATCCTCAGAGATAAACGACTTCGGCATGAAGCGCTCAACGTTGGCGATATCTTTCAGTGGTGCCGGGATGAATCCCCACTCGCCATTGTCAAGGCGTTGAATCGCCGGCATCACTGAGTTTAGGCCTTCGAGTGCGTATTCAATGGCTTTTTCACCGGCTTGATAGGCTAGGTCAACATCTGTTTTCGAAGCAATATGCCGTGCCGAGCGCTGTAAATAATCGGCGAGGGCCCAGTGATACTTATAGCCTAGCTCACCCTTGATGAGATTGGCTAGGACTGGTGCAACACCACCTAATTGCGCATGGCCGAAAGCATCAACTGACGCTTCCGATGCAGCCAGGAAGCTACCATCACCAGTGTGGGTCCCTTCGGAGGCGACAATTGAGCAGTAGCCATAGGTTTCTACGCAATGCTTGACCTTGCTAAGGAACTTTTCTTTATCAAAGGCCACCTCAGGGAAGAGAATAATATGTGGTGCATCACCTTCTTCCTGTTGGGCGAGAGCACCCGCCGCGGCAATCCAACCTGCGTGACGCCCCATCACTTCCATGATGAATACTTTGGTTGATGATTCGCACATGGAAGCGATATCGAGGGATGCTTCTTTGATGGAAACGGCCACGTACTTCGCTACTGAGCCAAAGCCGGGGCAGAAGTCGGTGATGGGGAGGTCGTTATCAACCGTCTTTGGAATACCGATACACTGAATTGGATAGCCCATGGTTTCTGATATCTGTGAGACTTTGTGGGCGGTATCCTGAGAGTCATTACCGCCGTTGTAGAAGAAGTAACCGATATCATGAGCCTTAAAGACCTCGATCAGGCGCTCATACTCGGCGCGGCTTTCTTCGATACTTCTTAACTTGAAACGACATGAACCGAATGCTCCAGCAGGGGTGTGACGCAGTGCTGCAATGTCTTCATCAGAGTATTGGTTGGTATCGATAAGCTCTTCGCGTAAGGCGCCGAGAATGCCGTTACGACCAGCATAGACCGTACCGATCTTGTTTGGGTGTTGACGAGCAGCTTGAATGACACCACAGGCCGTGGCATTGATGACGGCGGTGACGCCACCGGATTGAGCATAGAATGCGTTTTTGATTGTCATGTCGACAATGTTCCTGTTAAAAGTGTGGAGGATTGCTATTCTAACGCCTTTTTACAGCGTTTGCATGGGGCAAATAACAGGGTATTCTAAGCGATGTCACTTAGCTAAGTAGCTTGCTTGCCGACTAAGCAATAGTTTCTCACTTTACCAACTTGTAGGAAGATTAATGCACATACATATCTTGGGTATCTGCGGCACCTTTATGGGAAGCTTAGCAATTTTGGCTAAGGAACTTGGTTATCGTGTCAGTGGCTGTGATAAAAATGTCTACCCACCAATGAGTTCTCAGTTAGCGTCAGCTGGCATTGAGCTTATCCAGGGTTATGACGCATCTCAAGTCACACTCAATCCTGATATCTATGTTATCGGTAATGCCATGAGCCGAGGTAATCCACTGGTAGAGGAAATTTTAGAGCGCGGTTTTCGTTATGCGTCGGGGCCTGAGTTTTTGCACGATCATGTTCTACCTGAACGCTGGGTCATTGCCGTGTCAGGGACGCATGGAAAGACCACCACAGCAACAATGGTTGCTAGTATTCTTGAATTTTCGGCAATGTCGCCGGGCTTTTTAATTGGTGGCGTTCCGCTTGGTTTTGAACGCTCAGCGAGGCTCGGCAATTCGCCTTTCTTTATTGTGGAGGCAGATGAGTACGACTCCGCTTTTTTCGACAAGCGAAGTAAGTTCGTCCACTACCAGCCTAAAACACTTATTATTAATAATTTAGAATTCGATCATGCTGACATCTTTCCGGATCTTGCCGCGATACAGCGGCAATTTCACCACGTTATCCGTCTGGTGCCGCGCTCGGGGCAAGTGATTTATCCCGCGAAGTCGGAGGCAGTGGCAGAGGTTTTGGCGCAGGGGTGCTGGTCAGAACAAATGAAACTAGGTTGTTCAGACGGATGGGATACTGAACTTATCAACGCTGATGGCTCACGCTTTTCGGTTTACCTTTGTGGTGATAAGGTTGGCGAAGTGGCTTGGAGTCTAACCGGTAATCATTCCGTTAGTAACGGCCTGGCCGCTATCGCTGCCGCCCGCCATGTAGGAGTGGTACCGTCTCTCGCCTGTGAGGCGCTTAGTCAATTCGCGGGGGTAAAAAGGCGAATGGAATGCCTATGGGATACGCCCAGCTTGAAAGTTTATGATGATTTTGCCCACCACCCAACGGCGATTGAAACAACCCTGAATGGCCTGCGCGAGAAAGTGGCCAATGAAAAGATCTTGGCGGTGATCGAACCGCGTTCTAACACCATGAAGTCCGGAGTTCATAATCCGCTACTAGGGTCATCCGCAGCAGCGGCCGACGCGGTTTTGTGGTTTGATGATAATGGCCAAGCAGGGCTCGACAGGGTGATCCAATCAGCAGATCAGCGAGTAGTAACTGAGTTTGCGGCCCTGAGGTCACATCTTCTGTCTGAGCTAACTGATTATCAGCATGTTGTCGTAATGAGTAATGGTGGCTTTGGCGGACTTCATCAAGAAATTATCGCCCACCTCAAGGAGTAAGACGTGACGAGACGAATATCTTTAGCACTAACAGGGGGAAGCGGAGCGCAATATGGTTTGCGACTCTTAGAGGCCCTCACCGCGGCGGGATGTCACGTCTATCTGATGGTATCTGATGCGGCGTGCGTGGTGATAAATACGGAAACTAGCACCCAGTTACCCCAAGATCATGCAGGTAGGGCAGAGGTCTTTGCCGCCAAACATGTTAATGCCCCAGGTAGCTTTGAGTTATTAGCTAAAACGGATTGGTTTTCCGCCCCAGCCTCAGGGTCCAATGCACCGGATGCAATGGTCATTTGTCCCGCCTCTGGTGGTACCTTGTCCGCGGTCGCAGTGGGAGCCTCCAATAATCTTATTGAACGAGCTGCGGACGTGATGCTAAAAGAGCGCAAGCCGCTCATTCTTGTTCCTCGTGAAACTCCGCTTTCGACCATACACCTACGAAATATGCTCCAGCTCAGCGAGGTCGGTGCGATGGTATTGCCAGCTAGCCCTGGCTTTTATAATAAGCCCTCGTCTATTGAGGATCTTATCGATTTTGTCGTAGCTCGCATTCTCGATCAATTGAAGGTTGAGCAAATGCTTCAGCCTAAATGGGGAAAATAACTGAATGATAGATGACGCTTTCGCGGTTCATAAAGCGCCCACTTTTTTCGCTCGCTGGATGTCGCTACGACTACTAATAATTACCGTTTTTGTTGGTCTTGTAGGCGCCTCTCTCTGGCAAATCCCCAATGCAAGATTGGATGCCTCGTCGGACTCCTTAACCCTAGAAACTGATCCAGGCCTCGCTCTCTATCGCTCCGTGTCTACGCGCTATCGCTCTGGCGATTTCTTTGTTCTTGCGTTTAGAGCCCACGATGGCGATGCGCTGTCAGTATCATCATTAGCCACTCTCGAAGCGCTTCAAGACGACTTGGCTCAAATTGAGGGCGTTGAATCGGTTATGTCGGTGCTAAATGTACCGTTACTTCAAAGCCCACCAGTTGGCTTGGAGAGCTTGAGTTCTGAAGCGCGAACGTTGCTTAACGCCGAGGTAGATATCGAGATGGCGCGGGCTGAGTTTCATGAGAGCCCAGTGTATCGAGATACGCTTCTAAGTAAGGATAACGCCACCACCGCATTGCTTGTCTCATTGCCTGTTGATACGGATTACTACGCGCTGGTGGATCGACGAAACCAGTTACTTGAGCAATCGGAGTTACCAGACGCCAATTTAGCGCTCGAAGACGCTCAGGCTGCGTTACTTGCCTATCGATCTCAAGAGCAAGATATTACCAAAGCGCGCTTAGCTGAATTGCGGAGCGTCGTTGCGAAATATGACAGCGATGCGGATATCTTCATTGGCGGCGTCCCTATGATTGCCTCCGATATGCTCGATTTTATTCGAAGAGATATTCAAGTGTTCGGCTTGGCAAGCCTAGCGTTAATGATTGCTGCATTGGCCGTGTTCTTCAGGAATTGGCGTTGGGTAGCGATCCCACTCACCATGAGTGCGAGCGTGGTTATTTTGATGTCCGGCTGGTTGGCGACCATTGACTGGCGGTTATCGGTTATTTCTTCGAATTTCGCCTCGCTTTTGCTCATTATCTCGTTGGCTATTGGAATTCATCTATCGGTTCGATTTAGAGAACTCCGGGCGCTCTCCGATGCGTCGCTGAACGACGTTTTATGGTCCACCCTGCATAGTATGTGGAAGCCATGTTTTTATTCCGTACTGACTACCTTGGTCGCTTTCCTATCACTGGTGGTCAGCGGTATACGGCCTGTAATCGATTTCGGACAAATCATGGCAATGGGGATTACGCTCTCCCTGGTGCTGACCTTTGCGCTATTCCCCTTGCTGGTGGCGTTGAGCAAACCGAAGGCGGAGGTCGAAAGAAGCTCGTTCACATCGAAGATTTTGGCTTCATGGGGACAGCTATCGCTGCATCGAGGCAAACAGATTTTCGTGGTGTCAGTACTGTTACTACTCGGGGCATCCTATGGCGTTACGCAAGTGAAGGTAGAAAATCGATTCATCGATTACTTCGCCAAGGATACCGAGATCTATCAAGGCATGGCATTGATAGATCGTGAATTAGGAGGTACCACTCCGCTTGAAATTGTTGTTAGTGCACCGCGATCCGCCAACGACATGGAACTTCCTTCCGGCGGAAGTTTCGATGACGGATTTGGCGCTGACTCGCAAGAATACGATGCTAACTCCAAAGAATACGATGCGGGTTCTGGAGGGGATAGTGCTGAAGATGGCGGAAACGGGAACGTTGCGTCAAGTGAAGGCCTTGACGACGGTTTCGGTGGCGGTTTTGACGACGGTTTCGGTGGCGGTTTTGACGACGGTTTCGACACTAACGGTGGCTTCGATGATTTCGGTGGTGAAACATCCGCTACGTCATGGTGGTTCTCTATGTCTGGCGTTAATGAACTAAGACAGCTTCACGAGTACATTGACGAACTCGAGGCCTCTGGCAAAGTGATGAGTCTTGTCACCACCATCGACGTAGCAGAGGGGCTTAACAAGGGGCCTCTAGATGATTTCACCTTGGCGTTTTTAAAGACCGTTATGCCCGAGGATATTGCCGCGCAGGTGGTGCGTCCATATTGGCATGAGGAGACTGACGAGGCGCGCATTGAAGTCCGCATAGTCGACTCAACGCCTGGTCTATCTCGTCAATCTTATGTTGATGATATCGTGGCCTTTGCGAACGATGAGGCGGGGTTGGCAGGTCGGGTTGAAGCCACCGGAATGCTAGTGCTTTACAATAATATGGTTCAGAGTCTTTTTAGCTCGCAAATCGAAACGCTCGGAGCGGTATTCGTGGGGATTTTTGTCATGTTCTGGCTGCTCTTTAGGCGCTTGGGCTTGGCGTTAGTCGCGATTATCCCCAACCTTTTGGCGGCAATATGTATCGTGGGCTTCATGGGGTTGGCGGGTTTGCCGCTGGACTTTATGACTATCACGATTGCGGCGATCGTAGTGGGTATTGGTGTGGATGATTGTATCCACTATGTCATTCGCTATCAGCATGAGCTCGCTGTCGACGGTGACAAGCGCGCAGCGCTCACTCGCGCCCATCACACCATTGGGTCGGCAATGAGCTATACCTCGTGGACAGTGGTTCTGGGGTTTGCAGTACTGGCGCTCTCTAAGTTTACGCCTTCGGTGGTTTTCGGATTATTGACCGCATCGGCGATGGTATTAGCTCTTACTGGAGCACTAATACTGTTGCCTCGTTTACTGTTGCTGTTACCCATTTCTCAGCTGCTTCCTGCGGGGCAAAAGCCTTAATGCAGTGTCGATTAGGGTGCGGCGCATGTTGCATCGCGCCCTCAATTAATACGCCAATTCCAGGTATGCCTAATGGCAAAGCGGCCAATGTTCGGTGCGCGAATTTGGATGACGATAATCTCTGTCAGTTATTCGGTTCCCCCGATAGACCTGCGCTTTGTGAGCAATTTACGGCCACTCCCGAAAACTGTGGCCAAAGTGCCGTAGAGGCGATCAAAATTTTGTCCACCCTCGAGGAATTGACTCGCTAGCGAACTCTACTGAGAGTTTGCTTAGTGGGCTAGGTCATTCCTTATAACCAAGTGTTTGCCCCAGTATAGATAAAGGTTGCTGTGATAATCACGGCGAAGCTTGTATCCTTGAATTTTTCATTAATGAGAATAACCCAATGCGAATTGTGATTCTTGATGCAGAGTCAATGCACCCCAGTGACCTCGATCTAAGTAGCTGGTGTCCAGCGGATGCAGAGTTGATCCAGTTTGAGCATACTGCGCCAAAAGAGGTGGCAGCGCGGCTAGAGGGTGCCGATGTAGCCATCCTTAACAAAGTCAAAATCGGCTCAGCCGAACTGGCGCTAGCTGATCGCCTCAAACTTATCGCGGTTACCGCAACCGGGACCAATAATATTGATTTTACCGCCACTCGCGCTGCTGGCGTGAGGGTGGTTAATTCAGTTGATTATGGCACTCAGTCCGTTGTTCAACATTCGCTAAGTCTAATGTTTGCCCTATCGGGTAATCTCATTGCCTATGCAAAAGAGGTTGCCGAGGATCGCTGGGCCGATAGTGCTCACTTCTGCTCTTTGGCTCACCCTATTAATCAGATAAATGAAAAGACATTAGGGATTATTGGCTACGGCGTACTTGGGCGCGAGTTGGCTCGTCAAGCGCGGTTGTTGGGTATGCGAGTCATCGTTGCGCAAAGTGTCCGCGCTGGTGCTGAAGTCCAGTCGGATAGAGTTGCCCTAAAGACCTTAGTCAGCGAGGCAGATGTGATTAGTTTACATTGCCCACTTACCGACGATACCCGCGGATTGATTGGTCTAGCTGAACTCGAAGCGATGAAACCCGACGCGCTACTTATCAACTGCGCACGCGGCGGGATTGTGTGTGAGGAGGCCCTAGCAACGGTATTAAATAGGGGGCATCTTGGCGGGATTGGCTTTGATGTCTTGGCTGAGGAGCCGCCGAAAAAGAATCATCCGTTGATTAGTACTTTTCATCCAAATGTTGTGATCACTCCTCATGTGGCTTGGGGTTCGCGGCGCGCACGACAGACCTTAGTTGAACAAATTGGTGAAGATTTGGCGGCTTTTATTGCCGGTAATCCGTTAAAGAGAGAGGTTGAAGGATGAGTGAAACGCTCAATGTTGGAGACTACATGACGCAGCTTGGTGAGCGTGCGAGAGCGGCATCTCGATCTGCGCGCGTACTGACAACCAACCAGAAGAATCACGCGCTACGCAGTATTGCTGAGGTCTTAGCGTCTAGACGAGATGCCTTAGTCGCGGCAAATGCCGACGACCTTCAAGCCGGAAGGTCACGTGGTCTATCTGAGGCAATGTTGGACCGTCTGCTACTTACTCACGAGCGAATTGACGCTATGCTTGAAGGCCTAAGACAGGTGGCTGAATTAGCGGATCCAGTGGGTGAAATCACTGATTTGAGCTATCGCCCCAGCGGCATCCAAGTGGGCAAAATGCGGGTTCCACTTGGTGTGGTAGGGATTATCTACGAGTCTCGGCCGAATGTGACGTTAGAAGCTGCTAGTCTGTGCTTGAAATCCGGGAATGCAACGGTGCTTCGCGGTGGTAGCGAGGCAATCTACAGTAACCGTTGTATCGCTCAATGTATCACCGACGGATTAGCCGCCGCCGACTTGGATCCAGCGATTATTCAGCTCGTTACCACCACTGATCGTGAAGCCGTGGGCGCCTTGATTACTATGCCCGATTATATTGACGTCATTATTCCACGCGGTGGTAAGACTTTGATCGAACGAATTACGGCGGAAGCGCGTGTTCCGGTCATTAAACATCTAGACGGGATATGTCACACCTATGTGGATAAATTTGCCGACCTTAACAAGGCACTGGCGGTGAGTATAAACGCTAAGACGCAACGATTTGGAACCTGTAATACTACCGAGACCTTGTTGGTGCATAGTGATGTAGCCGCGGAATTTTTGCCGCGCTTTGAAGCGGAGTTAGCCCCGTTTAATGTTGAGATTAGGGCCTGCGAACAAGCCTTAGCAAAGTTATCTAACGCGGTGCCCGCGTCGGAAGAAGACTGGGGTACCGAGTACCTAGCTCCCATTTTGAGCGTTAAAGTTGTTGAATCACTGGCCGCGGCGATCGGGCATATCGAATGCTATAGTTCCGCCCATACAGAAAGTATTATTACTCAGGACTATTCTAGGGCACGAAGGTTTATGACCGAGGTTGATTCCTCGAGTATTATGGTCAACGCGTCAACGCGTTTTGCCGATGGTTTTGAATACGGCTTAGGCGCTGAAATAGGCATCTCCACGGATAAATTTCATGCTCGCGGTCCAGTTGGACTCGAGGGCTTAACCTCACAAAAATGGATTGTGTTGGGCGATGGTCACATCAGAGGCTAGAAAACTGATAGCCGTTTATGGCGGTACGTTTAACCCTATTCATCAGGGGCACTTGCAGGCCGCTGATGAAATAACCAAACTCTGTGACGTTGATCGATTACTGTTAGTGCCAGCAAGTATCCCTCCTCACCGAGCCGCTCCCTCAGTTAGCTTTGATGATCGTCTGAGGATGACGGAGTTAGCTATCGCTGACAACGACCTCTGGGCGGTAGATGATCGTGAACATCGGCGCGAAGCTCCGTCCTTCACTATTGACACGTTAGCCTCACTACGGGACGAATTCGGACCCGAAGTAAGCTTAGCTTTCTGCGTAGGGAGCGATGCCTTTCAGAGTATTAATACGTGGCATCGCTGGCGAGAACTAACGGATTTTGCGCATGTTATTGTTGCTCAAAGATGCGATATGATAGCGCCACTCAATTCCGCAGTTGAAAAGTGGTCGGCATCTAAGGTATTGTCGGCGCCGTCTCAGCTGAGAGATCGTCCAAGTGGCGGTATTTTATATTTGAGTCAAAGGCCAATGAACTGTTCGTCGTCGGATATTCGAGCGAAATTGGCGCAAGGGGCCAGTCCCAATCTATTATTACCAGAGTCGGTGTTGCGGTATATTCAGCAACATCATCTCTACCAAACTGAGTAACCATATGACCGATCCAATGATCAAAGTCGTCGTAGACGCGCTAGAAGATATCAAAGCCGTTGATATTACCGTTCTGGATGTCAGCGACAAAACAGACGTATTTGACACCATCATCATCGCAACGGGTAACTCAAACCGTCAAGTGAACGCCTTGGCGGCTAATGTTGTGGATGAAAGTAAACAGCGCGGTCTGCAGCCAATCGGCGTTGAAGGTAGAGAGGCGTCTGAGTGGATACTTGTCGATCTTGGCGATATCGTTGTCCACACGATGCTTCCAGCTATTCGCGAGTTCTATGCGCTAGAAAAACTTTGGGGCGATAACCCCGAGGCTGACGCAGAGTAAGCCTAACGATGAAGGTGACCATCATCGCCGTGGGCACTAAAATGCCCGCTTGGGTTGAAGCGGGCTGTGGCGAATACATCAAGCGACTGCCGCGAGACTACAATCTTCGTTTTGTAGAGATCCCAGTGGGTGCTCGCGCGAAAAATCCCGATATTCAACGAGCTAAGCAAAGTGAGGCCGATGCTATTCTTGCTGCGATCCCCAAGGGTGACTGGGTGGTTGCGCTAGATGTTGCGGGTAAGATTTGGAGTACTGAGCAGCTGGCCGGTCACTTGGATTCCTGGCGAATGTCAGGAAACGACCTCTGTATCCTAATTGGCGGTCCCGACGGCTACGCACCTTCAGTGCTGGCTAGGGCTAATCAGCGGTGGAGTATGTCCCACCTCACATTACCACACCCCTTGGTACGAATAGTACTTGCGGAACAACTCTACAGAGCGCACACTATATTGCACAATCATCCCTATCATAAATAGTAATTTCTAGGCCGCCGTGCAATGGCTCAAAACCAAATAAAAAATATTGAGCTAGAACTAAAAACTTATCGCCGTCGAATTGTCGTGGCTGGTTTATTTGTTTTGCTACTCACCGCTATTCTGGTAGCTAGGTATGCTTATCTGCAAATTGAAATGTACGACCAGTTTCGTACTCAAGCCAATGAAAACCGTATTCTCACTGAGCCAGTAGCCCCATCGCGAGGCTTGGTTCGTGCTCGAGATGGTGAGCTGATAGCGCGGAGCAGACCTTCTTATACACTGTCCATCGTTCCCGAACGCGTAGCGGATATTGACGCTACCATTGACACACTAAGCCAATGGGTGACCATTAGTGACGGCCAACGCCGACGTTTTTTTCGTCGGGTAGGCGAGCGACGCAGGCCTTTTTCTCCCGTTATTCTTCGCTTTGAACTATCGGAAGCAGAAATTGCTCGAGTTGCGGTTCAACGTCATCACCTTGAAGGTGTTGAGGTTGCTGCGCACTCGGTTCGGGATTACCCGTTTGGTGGATTATTCGCACATTCATTGGGCTACGTTGGTCGAATCAATGAGCGCGAGCTTGCACAGCTCGATGCTGAGCGCTACGCCGGGACGCTAGCGACGGGTAAAACGGGTATCGAGAAGACTTGGGAAGGCGAATTGATGGGCTACCCTGGCCAGCAGGAGGTTGAAGTCAATGCTCGTGGTCGCGCTCTAAGAACGCTTGAAACTCGCCCGTCTACCGTTGGCAATGAGCTGGTTTTAACCCTCGATTTAACCGTCCAGCAGGTTGCTTTTAGCGCCCTAGAGGGTCGCCGTGGGTCCGCAGTGGCTATTGATGTGAGTAATGGCGAGGTTTTAGCGTTGGTATCAACACCGGTCTTCGACCCTAATCTCTTTGTTACGGGTATTAGCCACGAAAACTACCGTCTACTGGTTGAGGACTTGGATTCACCAATGTTCAATCGGGCTATTCAGGCACGCTATCCGCCAGGGTCTACGGTCAAGCCTCAAATTGGTTTAGCAGGCTTACATTACAACCTAGTGAATCCTCACAACGAAATTGATGATCACGGTTATTTCACCCTCCCGAATGATGACCATCGCTATCGTGATTGGAAGCCCGAAGGTCACGGCAAGGTGAATTTCTTTGATGCCATGGCGCAGTCCTGCGATACCTATTACTATTTGCTTGCCTACGAAATGGGTATTGATCGCTATTCGAGTTTTCTTGCCGGCTTTGGCTTCGGTACATTAACGGGTATTGATTTACCGCAAGAGCGGCGAGGGATTCTTCCTTCTAGACAATGGAAGCGGGACTATCGCGGACGCGCTTGGTACCCCGGTGATACCATTAATGTCGGCATCGGGCAGGGTTTCTTTTTAGCAACGCCGCTGCAGCTTGCTAATGCTACCGCTACCATCGCCAGCCGAGGGAAACGTTATCGACCTCATCTAGTGCAAGCTGTCTTAGGAGAATCCAGCAGGGATATTGAACCTGAGTTAATGGCTGAGGTCGAAGTAACAGACCAAGACTGGGATGATCTTCATACTGCCATGCACGACGTAGTGCATTCGCTGCGCGGAACGGCACGAGGCTTGTCCCTCGGGAGCAGCTATGAGCTGGCAGGTAAGTCGGGAACGGCACAGGTAGTTGGTATCGCGCAGGATGCGGAATATGACTCCGAGGAATTAAACGAGCGCTTGCGTGATCACGCATTGTTTGTTGCCTTTGCGCCCTACCAAAATCCCCAGATAGCGGTAGCGGTGATTGTCGAGAATGGCGAGGGTGGATCCACGGTAGCGGGCCCCGTAGCTAAACAAGTAATGGATGCGTGGCTGCTAGATGACGATGGTCAGCTAAAAAAGGAGTTTCAATAGGTGCGCGATTTTAGCCGGCAGTCGAAAACGCAATTTGAATCGGCAAGCTCTTGGCTTGGTAGGCTGCATATTGACCTGCCACTGTTGCTCCTGCTGTTGACGCTGACTTCCGTTGGCGTGGCGGTACTTTACAGTGCCTCCGACCAGAGCTTGGCGACTGTGAAGCGACAGTTAAGCTTTTTCGCGGTGGCGTATATTGCGATGTTCATCGTGGCTCAGTTCAAACAGGAAACGCTGATGCGGTTAGCTCTGCCCGCCTGGATATTCGGGGTCTTCCTGTTAATACTCGTAGAATTCATCGGTGTGGGGGCGAAGGGCGCTCAACGCTGGTTAGCCCTACCTGGGCTACCGCAGTTTCAGCCGAGCGAAGTAATGAAGTTAGCACTTCCTATTGCTCTGGGAACGTGGCTTCAGAACCGACAACTACCGCCGTCCTTTAAAGATCTGGTGGTCGCCGCAGCGATAATCCTCGTCCCAGTGCTATTGATTGCCACGCAGCCAGATTTAGGCACGTCAATTCTGATTGCGGCAAGCGGCCTAATCGTTATTCTTGTTGCCGGAATTTCCTGGAAATTAGTGTTTCTTTGTATCGGGTCTTTAATTGCTGCCGCGCCTGTTTTTTGGTTCTTTTTACTTAAGGAATACCAGAAAACTCGCATTTTGACGCTGCTGGATCCTGAGGCTGATCGCTACGGCGCCGGCTGGAATATTATTCAATCAAAGATTGCCATCGGCTCAGGCGGAGTGGATGGCAAAGGTTATTTATCAGGCACTCAGAGTCAATTAGATTTTCTACCCGAAAGTCATACCGATTTTATTATTGCGGTATTTGCTGAAGAGTGGGGGCTAACGGGTGTGTTAGCGTTGTTGACACTCTATTTGCTAATCATTGCGCGTGGCCTATGGATTGGGCTCAACGCACAGGAGACTTTCGGTCGAATGGTTGCGGCGGCGGTTACCCTCACATTTTTTGTCTATGTGTTTGTGAATATGGGCATGGTTTCGGGCCTCTTGCCGGTGGTTGGAGTCCCGCTTCCGTTGGTAAGTCAAGGTGGCACCTCTATTGTGACACTAATGGCGGGATTTGGTTTGTTAATGAGTATCAGTACCGAGAAAAAGCGATTGTGGTACTGAACTAAACGCTTGGAGTTAAGTATGAAAAAAGTTTTACGTGGTTTAGTGGCAGCTTCACTCTTTGCTAGCCCAAGCCTCATGGCTTACGAGCGAGATGAGGATTTAGTAGAGGCGTGGATTAACGAGGTAAGTACAACGCATGGTATTGATGCAACTTATCTTCGTGACCTAATGGATGAGGCTAAGTATCAGCAGTCTATTATCGACGCGATCTCTCGTCCCGCTGAACGAGTTCTCACCTGGTCAGAGTACCGTAATATCTTTATCGAGCAGGCTCGTATTGACGGGGGTGTTGAGTTTATTGAACGAAACCTGGATACCCTAAAGCGCATTGAAGCGGAAACGGGAGTATCCGCGGAGTACATCGTTGCTATTATTGGTGTGGAAACGCGCTACGGCAGAATTATGGGCAATTACCGCGTCATTGATGCGCTTTCAACGCTTGGTTTTAGCTATCCACGTCGTAGTAGTTTCTTTAAAAAAGAACTGACTGAATTCGTGTTGATGATTGAGGAAACCGGTCTTGATCCACTGTCTCTGAAGGGTTCCTACGCGGGCGCTATGGGCCTTGGTCAGTTTATTCCATCAAGCTACCGAGCCTATTCGAAGGATGATACAGGTGACGGTGTAGCGGATCTCTGGACGAGTGAACAAGATGCTATTGCGAGCGTTGCGAATTACTTCAAACGTCACGGCTGGAAAGCAGGCGAACCGGTGTTGGTAAGCCTAACAGCCCCTGAGAATGCGGAAGAGTATCCTCGCTCTCCATTAGCGCTGGATAGGACCATGGCCGAGGTTGAAGCAATGGGCTACCGTCCGGATGCCGTTTTGGCAGCGGATACAAAGGCGCGAATCTTCTTTTTTGCTGATAATCCAGGCGGTGAATACGTTGCTGGACTGCAGAACTTTTATACCATTACTCGTTATAATCACTCCAGCTACTACGCGCTGGCGGTGCACCAGTTGGCCGAGAATCTTCGCGAGCAATCGGTCTTGAGTGCCCAGTAAGCATTACAGGTCTAGTCAACATCCCTCATGTGAATGCCCTTGCTATTGTAACTTCACCCGTTACAATGGCGGCGCATGAGGGCAAACAGTCCTCATCCGTGATGACGGACTCCTATTGATGGGGTGCTGAATAAAACTTATTCAGCAAACTCCTCTCTTGTGATCCA
Organism: Umboniibacter marinipuniceus; assembly: GCF_003688415.1. Lineage (NCBI taxonomy): Bacteria > Pseudomonadati > Pseudomonadota > Gammaproteobacteria > Cellvibrionales > Cellvibrionaceae > Umboniibacter > Umboniibacter marinipuniceus. The sequence continues at coordinate 156,297 of NZ_REFJ01000003.1, read as the reverse complement.
CACTATCTGTGTGGGTATCTTTCTAGGAAGCTAGTCGGTTCAAATGCGCTGCGTTAGATGATTGCAGTGTCATGCCAGAGTCCCGTTCTCGCGTAAAGTTAGGGTTAATCGTTTCCCTGAGAATGTGGCGGGCAAGTTAATTTGCCGATGGAATCTATGTTACTGCCTTAACGGTGGTCTCCTCCTGTGAGCGCTACACGCCTCAAGATCCTTGATTTAAGCCCAATGGCACCGCGGTTGCCATGACCAGATTGCGCTCTTTTCGCGGTAAAGGGTGGTGCATTGGCACAATTGGAGATTTACATGTCTGAATCGAATATTACGTTCGACGAGCTCGGCTTATCTGAGCAACTATTGAAAGAAATCAAATCGCTTGGCTACGAAAAACCGTCGCCTATTCAAGAGCGCGCTATTCCGGTATTACTGGACGGACGTGATATTTTGGGTCAAGCGCAAACTGGTACCGGTAAAACTGCAGCCTTCGCGTTGCCGCTAATCGATAACCTCGACCTTAAAGCGAACCACATTCAGGTTTTGGTACTAACGCCAACGCGTGAATTAGCTATTCAGGTTGCTGAAGCATTCCAGCGTTATGCTGCTTCAATCCGTGGCTTCCGTGTACTGCCAATTTATGGTGGTCAGCCAATGAATATCCAGATGCGTGGCCTTCAGCGTGGCGCACAGGTTGTCGTGGGCACGCCTGGTCGCGTTATCGATCACTTGAATCGTGGTAGTCTCAAGCTCGATAAGCTACAAGCACTGGTATTAGATGAAGCTGACGAGATGCTTAACATGGGCTTCTTGGAAGACGTCGAAAAAGTGATGGAATTCCTGCCTGAAGAGCGTCAGATTGCGCTGTTCTCGGCAACGATGCCAAAGGCTATCGAGTCGGTTGCTAAGAAGTATTTACGCAACCCAGAGCATATCGAAATTGCTGGCGCCAAGCGTGAGAACAAAAATATCAAGCAGTACAGTTGGGTCATGAAGAATGACCGCAAGCGTGATGCTTTAACACGTTTGCTCGAATCTGAAGAGTACGATGCGGCCATTATTTTCGTTCGTACTCGTGTTGCTGCCGATGAATTGACCATGATCTTGAATGCGCGCGGTTACCGTTGTTCGGCACTTCAGGGTGACATGGCACAGAAGCAGCGAGAGCAAGCGGTTAACTCATTAAAGAAGGGTCAACTAGACATTATCATTGCAACGGACGTTGCGGCGCGCGGCCTTGATGTTGAGCGTATTTCGTTGGTAATTAACTATGACATTCCCTATGACGTAGAAGCCTACGTTCACCGTATTGGTCGTACTGGCCGAGCTGGTCGCGAAGGCACCACAGTGTTGTTCTCAACACCACGTGAGCGTCGCATGCAGCAAGCTATCGAGCGTCATTTGAAAATTGAAATGCTGCGCTACCAGCTTCCGAGTGGCGAAGATATTGCCGAACGTCGTGTTCAGCAGTTGATTGATGACCTCAAGGGTGAGTTCGAAAAGAACGAACTATCTGACTACGAGGCAATTGGCTCGCAGTTGTTGTCACACTTTGAAATGTCACCAGAGAAACTGTTAGCTGCACTACTTCGTTCGCAATCAGCTCAGCGCCCGTTGCTTGCTCCACCGCAGATTGATTTTAACGCTGGCCGTGATTCAGGTCCTTCTGATCGAGGTCCGCGCGATCGTGGCGATCGTGGTAACCGCGGTGGTGATCGTGGCGGCCGTCCGGAAGTTGCATTGGAAGCTGGCTTTAAGCGTTATCGTTTAGACGTTGGCCACAACCACCAGGTTAAACCAGGTAACATTGTGGGTGCGATTGCTAACGAAGGTAATATCAACGCTAAATCTATCGGCCGAGTGCAAATCAACGAAGGCTATACGCTGGTTGACCTGCCTGACGATCTACCGAAAGAATTGGAACGCCATTTACAGAATACACGTGTTTGTGGACGCCCAATTAAGCTTCGCGAATGGACCGATAAGCCAGGACAAGGTCGTGGTGGTAAGCCAGCTGGCCGCGCACGTCCGGGCGGCAAGCCAAAGGGAAGAGCGAATAGCTCTCGTCCTAGCTCGCCACGCCGTTCTTCGTGAATAGGTAGAGATTGCATCTTGGGTGTAACCCCGTAGTTTGCTATGATGACGGAACAATAAGTAGGGTGCGGATACGCACCCTCGTTCCGTGATTAACGTAAGGGTTCGCTGAATGAATTTTCGCTCTATAATTGCCACCACTCTCCTTTTAGTTGCTGGTTTTCAGACTGCTCTCGCAGCGCCAGTAATTGTTCCGCGTGCTCCCGATTTAAACGCATCGAGTTGGATTTTAATTGATGCCACAACCGGGCGTGTTCTCACTGAGAATAACGCAGATCAAAGACTTCCTCCTGCCAGTCTAACCAAGATGATGACCGCTTATATTGTCTCGAAAGAGGTTCATGAAGGCCGAATCAGCGAGAATGACCTAGTGCCTATTTCGGTTAACGCTTGGCGAATGGGTGGCTCGAAAATGTTCGTGCGAGAGGGCACCTCGGTTCAGCTTCTGGAGCTTTTAAAGGGGCTGATGATTGTTTCTGGTAATGACGCTACGGTCGCTTTAGCGGAATACGTGGCGGGTTCTGAAGAAGCCTTTGCCGATGTGATGAATCAGCAGGCACTATTGATTGGTATGGAGAATACCAACTTTAAAAACTCTACCGGTTGGCCAGCAGAGAACCATTATACCACTGCAGCAGATCTTTCTAAGCTTGCGCAAAGACTCATCCATGATCATCCGGAGCATTACCGAATCTACTCGGAGCGACGTTTCTCCTATACGCCGCCTGGTGAAAGCGCCATTTCCCAGCCAAATCGTAACTTACTACTCGGCCGAGACCCATCCGTTGATGGAATGAAAACCGGTCATACCGAAGCGGCGGGTTATTGTCTAGTTTCTTCCGCGCTTCGCGATGGCACGCGCTTAATTGCGGTGGTCATGGGGACTTCTTCTCCCAACGCTCGCGCAACGGAGAGTGCTAATCTATTACAGTGGGGCTTCCGCTACTTTGAAACTCAAACGGTCTTGGCAGCGGGTCAGACTTTAGAGTCGGCAAAAGTCTGGAAGAGCACCATTGATCAAGTTGAGCTGACTATTCCAGACGACATGACACTTACCTTGAATCGCGGCAGCTTTGACGATTTAGCAATCTCTGCGCAAGTTAATGACCAGCTCGAAGCCCCGCTTAGTGCTGGTGATGTGGTGGGTTTTGTTGAGGTTCAGTTAAACGGTGAGGTGGTTGGCCATGCTAATATTGTAGTGGCTAGTGATGTTCCCGAGGCAGGATTCTTTAAGCGCCTCTGGGATTCCATTGTATTATTCTTTTCAGGTTTGTTTAGCTAATGGCAGATGAAAAAGACGTAAAAATTGAGTTTCCCTGTGAGTACTTTATCAAAGTAATGATGAAGGCTGAGGACGCTACGCGCGCGGATGTCCACGAGATCTTGGCTAAGCATATCGCCAATTACAACGCTAAGGACCACCAAACTCGTCCTTCTAGCAAGGGAACGTTTGAGTCGCTAACAGTTCATTTTTGGGCCGAGAGCGAGGAACATATTATGACGATGTTCGGCGAACTCAAAGTGCATGACGGCGTGAAGATGGTTCTATAGGTGAGCAGCACGCTTAATATCCGCCACTTAGGCTTGGTTGATTATCATCAAACCTATGAAGCCATGCAACGTTTCACCGATCAGCGTACCAGTGACACGGCAGATGAGATCTGGTTACTTGAGCATCCACCGGTGTTTACTCAGGGTAGGGCCGGGAAAGAGGAACATCTATTGACGATGTCCGACATCCCCGTTGTGCAATCGGATCGCGGTGGACAGGTTACCTATCACGGGCCAGGGCAGCTTACGGCTTACGTATTAATTGATGTTAAGCGTCGTGCTTCGGGTGTTCGTGATTTAGTTACTACTATTGAACAAGCTATTGTGAGATTACTCGCTGACTTTGACATTGATGCCAGTGCTAAGGCGGACGCGCCGGGTGTTTATGTGCAGGATGATAAAATAGCGTCATTAGGCCTACGCATCCGTAAGGGCTGCAGTTTTCACGGGCTCGCGCTCAATATCGATATGGACATGACGCCGTTTTTACAAATTAACCCCTGTGGCTATAGTGGGTTGAAGATGATTCAAATGAGTGACTTTTGTACCGAGCTTCCCTCGGTTGATGAAGTGGGCTCTCAGCTAGCTGAAAAATTTATACAGTTACTCAATTATCAGCAGGTGGAGCATTATCAAGGGCTCCCTGTAGAGGTTTACAACGATGTCTAATGAAAAATTTATTGACGCTGCCGAACCGGTAAAGCGTACCCGCCGAATCCAAGCAGGTGAAAAGCTTCGTAATGCGGATAAGGTCGAGCGTATCCCCGTTAAAGTCATCAACGATGACGTTGAGATTCTGCGTAAGCCTAAGTGGATTCGCGCCAAGGTTCCCGCTGGTAAGGAAGTGGAGCGAATTAAGTCGGTGTTGCGGGAGCGAAAGCTGGCATCGGTCTGTGAAGAAGCATCATGCCCAAACCTTGGAGAGTGCTTCACCAACGGAACCGCTACCTTTATGATCATGGGTGAAATTTGCACCCGTCGCTGTCCATTTTGTGATGTCGGCCACGGCAAGCCCCTGGCATTAGACGCAGACGAACCGCGTAATTTGGCGGATGCGATTGCACACATGCAGCTCCGTTATGTGGTGATTACCTCGGTGGATCGTGATGATCTTCGCGATGGCGGTGCCAACCACTTCGCCGAGTGTATTCGTGAAATCAAAGCGCAGACCCCCAACGTACAAATTGAAATCCTGACCCCTGACTTCCGCGGCCGCATGGATGTGGCGCTGGATATCTTGGAAGAGACACCTCCAGATGTGTTTAACCACAATATGGAAACGGTTCAGCGCCTCTATCGCGAAGCTCGTCCCGGAGCTAATTACGCTTGGTCATTGAAGTTACTCAACGAGTACAAACAGCGCAAAGGCGACGCAGTATTAACCAAATCGGGGTTAATGGTCGGACTGGGTGAAACCAATGAAGAGATTCTTGAGCTAATGCGCGATCTGCGTGCTCACAACGTAGATATGCTGACTATTGGTCAGTATCTGTCACCTTCGCGGGATCACCTAGCCGTGAAGCGTTATGTGACGCCAGAAGAATTCGATATGTTTGCCTCAGAAGGCTATAAAATGGGCTTTAAACACGTTGCCTCAGGACCGCTTGTTCGTTCCTCTTACCACGCCGATAAGCAGGCTAAGGGCGAATTCGCGTGATTGCGGGTGCCGATGTAGAGTGGATTCAAACGCTCGATTACATCGGCACCGCAGTGTTTGCTATCTCTGGAGCGCTAGCTGCTGGACGTAAGCAAATGGATGTGTTCGGCGTGGTGGTTCTCGCAATGGTGACCGCCGTTGGCGGCGGCACAATTCGCGACATGATGTTAGATAACGGAGCGGTTTTCTGGCTCCATGCCACCGAGTATATTTGGATTGTTTCCGCTGCGGCTGCAGTGACTATGTTAGTAGAAAAGACCACCCGAGTTTCTAGCTATCGATGGCTGGAATTCTTCGATGCGGCCGGACTTGCGGTGTTCACGGTTATTGGTGTTGCTAAAGCACAGGCAAATGGCCTATCGGTAGAAATATCGTTGGTTTTTGGAGTGATGACGGGCACCTTTGGGGGCTTGATTCGCGACGTCCTGGCCAACGATGTACCTCATCTTCTTCGCCGAGAGATCTACGCCACGGCTTCATTATCAGGTGGCCTTTGTCTCGTTACCCTCGATTACTTCGGGGTAGCAGCGCTAACCGCTATTCTCACAGCTATGGCGGTGGTCTTTGTAGTGAGAATGGCGGCGCTCTATTTCAAGCTATCGCTACCCGTATTCAATTATCAGGGGAAGTGAGTTCCCCGATAATCATCAAGCCTCTGAACTCTTCACCAACTGGCTGTAATAGCCATCCTGGTCAAGCAGGCTTTGATGTGTGCCCTGTTCAATAACTTTACCCGCATCCATTACTAGGATTTCATCGGCATCGATGATAGTGCTTAAACGGTGCGCTACCACAATTGTTGTGCGGTTCTCCATGGCGTGGCTGAGCGCGTCTTGAATGAGCTTTTCAGATTCGTTATCTAGGGCCGAAGTTGCTTCATCGAGAATTAAAATTGGCGCGTCTTTGAGCAAGGCGCGGGCAATAGCAATACGTTGACGTTGGCCACCGGAAAGCATTAGCCCACCTTCACCAATATTGGTATCTAAACCCTCCGACTGCTCTTGAATAAAGTCCCAAGCGTTGGCCTTTTTAGCGGCGGCGATGATAGCGTCACGACTATGATTTTCAAGCTCACCGTAGGCAATGTTGTTAGCAATCGTATCATTGAATAGCACGACGTTCTGATTCACTAGGGCAATTTGCGAGCGAAGCGCATCCAATGAGAAATCGGTGATAGATTTGCCATCTATTTCAATCTTACCCTGCCAGCCCTCATAGAATCGAAGTAGCAGATTAGTAATAGTGGACTTGCCGCTGCCTGAACGACCTACCAGCGCCAGTACCTTCCCAGGTTGAACGGTGAAGTTGATATCGCTGAGTACCGTCTCCGTATTGTTATAACTAAAGCTAAGATCTTTGACTTGAATACTACCGCTAAGATTCAGTGCTTCAGGCTGATCCGTATGGGTTTCTTCCTCTTGATCAAGGACGCTAAAAATTGAGTCCCCGGCGGCGATGCCCTTCTGAAGGTCAGCATTCACTTCTGAGAGTTGGCGAATAGGTTTTGGAAGTAGTGACACCGCCGTCATGTACGCCATTAAGCTTGCTGCCGATGAATTTCCGGCAGTTTCTGGAGACAGAATTAAGAAAATAACACCACCAATTGCCATGGCGACGATGACCTGCATCACTGGCGTTGAGATGGCCCTGGAAAAGGCGAGCTTAAGGTTCTGTGCGGCGTTGTTCGCAGATGCCTCATTAAATCGCTTACGCTCTCGCGGGATACCACCGAAAGCTCGCACAATTCTAAAGCCCTGAACAGCCTCGGTAGTGACATGTGTAATGTCGCCGGCAGATTCTTGGATGCGTGTGCTATAGCGGCGAAACATTTTTGATACGACGCTGACGATCACGGCGAGAATAGGACCAACAACCAAGAAAGTGAGCGTCAGCTGCCAGTCTTGCCATATTAGGTAGCTGAGTAGGCCGATCACGGTAAGCCCTTCGCGAATAAGAACTTTCACCGCATTGGTGGCCGCCGCCGTTACCTGCTGAGTGTTGAAGGTGATTTTGGAGACGGTATGCCCGGAGTTCTCGGCATCCAGATCACTGCTCTTAAGCACGGTAATTTTGTTGAACAAATCAACGCGAAGATCGTGGATCAAACCTTGGGCAACTTTTTCAATAAAAAAGGTCCCTAAGAAAGAGCCGATCCCACGAATCATAAAGATGCTGACGGCTAAAAGCGGCAATAGAATCTGCCAGGGCGGCAGCGTATCACTGAATACCCACCACTTCTGCAGGTAAGCGGGGATGGGGAGATTATCTAGGGCGTTAAGTAATAACTCCATAAGTCCAGCAAAGGCAGCTTGGGTTGCCGCAAAAATAGCAAAACCAATGAAGCTTACAACAAAAGCCCAGCGATATGGCAGGGCGTAGCGAAGAAGTCGACGGTAAGTGGTAAAGCCGCTAGCTTGGGTTTGCTTACTCATGAATGGGATTACCTTGAGTGGTCACAATGGGAGTTTAGTCATCAATCCGAGGGGTCGCAAAGACCCCTCATTTTAACAAACTTTAGTAGTCAACTTTACGGTGTGCCCAAGCTTTTGAATCAGCTTTATTGTCCAACTCTGGCAGGCGTGTACGATCAAATACTGGGTCAATGCCAGCTTTGAACTGGCGTTCGAAATCAGCAATGACCTTTAGCGCTACACCGCTGAGCATCAGTAGTGCAAAGACGTTGATAATGGCCATTGCGCCCATGGTTAGATCGGCGATATTCCAAATAGTTTGCAGTTCTACTACTGAACCAAGAATCAAAGTGCCCATCACCAGTACTCGGAATACGAGTACCATGCCTTTGTTTTCCTTGATAAAACGCAGGTTAGATTCGCCATAGTAGTAGTTCGCCATGATAGAGGTAAAAGCAAACAGAATGAGGGCAACCGCGATCACATGGGCGCCGATGGGGCCAATATGATTTACCATAGCGGCCTGGGTCAGGGTGATCCCTTCAAGCCCTTGTGAGTCTCCTAAGTTGATCCCAGAGAGTAGTATGATTGAGGCGGTGGCGGTACAGATAACGATGGTGTCAGTAAAAACGCCGGCCATTGAGATCAGTCCCTGAGTAACCGGATGCTTAGGGTTCGCAGTTGCCGCGGCATTTGGCCCGGACCCCATGCCAGCCTCGTTAGAGAACAAACCACGTTTTACACCCTGTTCGATGGCGACCTTGATGGCGTAACCGAGTACGCCTGCACTTGCCTGCTCTAGACCCATAGCATGGCTGACAATCAGCTTAATTAGACCTGGAAGCTCCGAGATATTTAACGCTACAACAACAAGTGCTACTAAAAGGTAGCTAACGGCCATAACTGGCACAATCAGTTCAGCCACTTTCGCAATGCGTTTGATACCACCGAAAATAATCAGGCCGATAAGTACAGCCAGTATGTTACCGGTTACGAATTTTGACACGCCCCAGGCATTTTCGACCGCCGCCGCCACTTGGTTTGCCTGTAGTGCCGAAAAGGCGAAGCCAAAGGAAACAATCAAACACACGGCAAAAGCAATACCGAGGCCCTTCGATCCTAGTCCCTTTTGAATATAATAAGCTGGACCACCTCGATAGGTGCCATCCTCGTTGTCAGTTTTATAAACTTGGGCAAGGGTGGTTTCGATAACTGAAGTGGCCATCCCGACAACCGCAGTCATCCACATCCAGAAAATAGCACCTGGGCCGCCTACTAGCAGCGCGCTAGCAACACCGGACAGGTTACCGGTTCCTACGCGCGCTGCGAGCGACGTAGCGAATGCCTGAAAGGGGGTAATACCCTGCCGCGTGGTGGATCGGCTTGATAGTAATGCCCGCCAGGCGGTGCCGAAGGCTCTAATCTGAATAAACCGGGTGCGGAAGGTAAAGTACAAGCCACCGCCAATCAGCAAGTAGATGAGCACATAGCTCCAAATGTAGGTGTTGCCCAAATCAACAAGATCAGTAAACCAAGTGAAGTCCATAGTATGTCCAAGTCTTTTTATCGTTTAGTTGCAATGAGTTTAACGGGTTTCTGCGTCAATGTTGAGCACCGATTCGTAGGGGCGTTGCATTTGTGCTAAAACCGCCTGGTAGGCTAGTCCATAGATAGTTGGCCCTAACGCCAACTTACTGGGCCCTGAGCGGGGCAGACCGTGGACTGCTAGTCGGGTAGTTCGTACTCGCTCGGGGAGCGGAACATGACGGCGCCAGGGGCTCTTGGATGGAATATGCAGGTAGAGTAATTCTCCGTCATCGGGAACTCCCGCCACACCAGGCCTGTCTTTTATCCCCCCATCCCAAAGTAAGTCTCCTCGCATCCTTTGCGGGTGAAAGAGAAACGGAATGGCGCATGAAGCAAATACACCGTCAATTAAGTCACCGCTGCTGATCACTTTCGTGCCGCGTTCTTTAACTGAATATACGGAAACGCTAAAGGGAGTTTCGGTGTCCTCAAACCTCCGCTGAGGCACTAATTGACGTAGCGTAGCTTTGAAACCATCGGGCTTTAACAGCCCTAAGCCTATGCCTGGGCGCCAGAAATCACTGCGCTGGAGTAGGCTCAATCTCTCGGCAATGGCGTTGCTACTCAGACCGCACGCAAGCAGGCAGCCAATCAGCGCACCGGCACTTGCACCCGATATTGAAGATGGACGATAGCCAGCTTCCCAGAGGGCGGCGCTGGTAGCGGCATGGCTATAGAAACCGAAAAACCCGGATGATAAAGCAAGATGTGATGGCGCTAGTAGATAGTCATTAAAGGTCATGGGTGATTAGCTCGAACAACTGATACAAATTGATTTCGCCCAACCAGGGGAAGGCCCAGCAAAGGCCTCAAAGCCGTCGATAGGTTGGTATGGTTTAGCGAGACACGCTTTTAAGGCTTTAAGGCGACTAAAGTCACCACTTTCTGCGGCGGTGATGGCTCCTTGCGCAAGGTAATTTCGCAAAATGTAGAGTGGATTACGACCATTAATAGTGCCACGATGCTTCGCCGGATTGGTGTGGCTAAGGCTCCATTGATATTCGTGAAGCCACGCGCGAGCCAGCTGGTGGTGGCTGAAAAAGTTGAGAAATTGCTGCTCCGCATCAAGCGCATCGGCGAGGGCACGATGTGCCAGGCTATAATCAACGTTACACTGCGCTAACAGCGCTAACCAGCCTTCAATCAGCGACCTTGCCAGCGTTGGCTCAACCAATTCTAGGCCCAACTTGATACTCATTTCGTTCTGATAGGCGTGCTCGAATAAGCCATCGAAACGCTGCACAGTCGCGATCAACTTTTGATGATCAATCAGGCCACTTAGGGCTTGAGCTAAGGCCGCAAGATTCCATCTCGCAATCTGAGGTTGTTGGTCAAAGGCATACCGACCAGTATGGTCCGAGTGATTGCAGACAAATTGGGGGTCAAAGTTATCAAGAAAAGCAAAGGGACCATAATCCAGGGTTTCGCCAGCGATGGAGAAGTTGTCGGTATTCATAACACCATGACAAAAACCGACTGACTGCCACTTAGCGACCATGCTTGCCGTTTGTGACACAATCACCTCAAACCAATGTGAATAGTCGCCCGCGGCGATATCAGTATGGTTATACCGCTGCGCAATGCAGTAATCGGCCAAACGTCTTAAGTCCTCATGCTGTTGGCGATAGTAGAGTCCTTCAAAGTGACCAAAGCGGATATGAGTGGTGGCGGTACGAAGTAGTGTGGCACCACGCTCCTGCGTCTCTCGATAGACGGGGGTTTGATTAACGGCCATGGCTAAAGCACCTGTGGTAGGAATTCCCAAGCCACGCATGGCGATACTTGCGAGGTACTCACGGATGGTGGAGCGAATGACCGCTCTGCCATCACCACCGCGGGAAAAGGGTGTGGTTCCAGCACCTTTCAGGTGAACATCAATTAGGCCCTGTGCCGTTTCTATCTCGCCTAATAATAGACCCCGGCCGTCACCCAGCTGTGGGTTATAGTGACCAAATTGATGGCCGGAATAATTCATTGCAACCGGTGGTCGCTCGCTCTCAGGCCATTCACAGGCTAAAATTTTTGCAATGGCGGTACGGACTTGAGTATCGTCGGTCAGCGCGATCGTGTTAAGCTCATTATGGTTCATGTCAACGAGTTCGGATCGTTCAACAGCTTGCGGCCTGACAGGGGCAGAGTAAGCGTTGCCCAAACTTGCATAACGATGAGTAAAGCGAAGTGATGACGTGATTAGTGATGACACATTTCGTCCTGAATAGCAGATAGTTAACTAAAATCATCTCGAGAGATTGTCGAGCTCATAGGGGATAATATCACGTGTTTTCAAGCAGAGCTTGTTATCTTGCGCTAGCGACTATGGCGGCATCATGGCCATCATTCGCTCAGCAAGACTCGCTTTGTCCTCTGCCCGACGAATTTGCTTCGACTATTGAACTAACAGGGCTAAGCGGAGAGCTAGAAGCCAACGCGCGAGCCATTTTGACTTCCCAGCTGCAGCTGGTTGGCGCCAATCTAAACCGCGTCCGCTTCGAGTTCGCAATTAGCGACGGGGCTGAATTGATTGAGCAGTCTCTAGAGCCCTTTGGCTACTATTCGCCCGCTATTACCTCAGATTGGTTCTGTGATGAAACGCTGCGTCTGAGTTATCAGGTTGAGGTGGGTATCCCTATTATCATTAATAACCGTAATGTTCAGATTCTGGGGCCTGGCGTTGATAACCCTCAACTGCAGGAATGGCTAGCGGAATTTCCGCTCCAGAACGGCGAACGCCTAGTGCAGCCAGATTACAGTCGAGCTAAGCGCAGAGCACTGAGTCTAACCTCCTCACTGGGCTATTTTGACGCTCGCTATCAGCAGGCTCGAATTGCCATTGATCGTGAACAGGCCACGGCAGATATTGATTTAGAACTGGTAACAGGCGTTCGTTATGAGCTGGGTGATGTGAGTTACCAACAACCGCACATGAGCAATGCGTTGATTGACCGATACATCAAACTAAACCCAGGTGATCAATACGATATTAACGATATCGCGCAATTACAGTCGGATCTCTATGCAAGTGGTTTCTTTTCAGTCGTCGATATTCAAGCTGAGCCTAATCGAGAAACTCACACGGTTCCCGTCAGCATTAGCATGCAGCGGGCTAAGCAAAATGCCTTCAATTTTGGTGTCGGCTACTCTACCGATACTGGCCCACGCGGTAGCTTCAATTGGACGCGACGATGGTTGAATCCTCAGGGGCATTCTGCCGAATTTGATTCGCGGTGGGCGGAGGATGAACAATCCGCTAGTCTGACCTATCGAATTCCCGGTACAGATCCAGCGCGCGAGAATCAATATTATCGTGTTGGCTACGTGGCGGACGACGAACGAGAGAACTATGGCAATACCGTTCACCCAGCCAAGCTGATCATTGATATTGAACGATTTTTTGCTCAAGTTGGTTGGGTTAGGCAGCGCGGAAATTGGACCTTCGATTATTACCTTCAAGGCCAGAAGGAATCGCTGTTAGTGACGGAAGATGTTAGTGATACCTTGAACACGGCGATGGTTTTTCCGGGAGTAGAGCTACGTTATCTTAAAAGTGATGACTTGTTTCGGCCTAGTCAAGGTTTCAGTTTTAGTGCTCGAATGCGCGCCGCTACAGAGTTATTGGGGAGTGATACGGATATTCTCTACTTCAGTAGTAATGCCGTCTATACCCAGCAATTTACACCCAGGCACCAACTTACGTTAAGAGGGTGGTTAGGTACTAACTTAGTCAATGATGAAACCAAACTTCCTGCCAATTTCCGCTTCTATCAGGGCGGTGATACCACGGTTCGAGGTTATAATTATCGAGAGTTAGGCCCAAACCAGAATGGCTATTTAACGGGTGGGGCTTCGGAACTCGGGTTTACCGCTGAGTACGAGTATTTCATGTGGCCAGACGTAGCGCTAGCGGTCTTTACCGATACCGGTGACGCATTCTTTGATCGAGATTTCGACCTCAATCAATCGATAGGCGTTGGCTTTCACTGGTACTCGCCAGTTGGACCTATCCGCATTGACTATGCGGCTCCCGTAGACGCGGGGGAAACAGCAAAACTCCATATCATCATTAGGGCCAACCTATGATTATGTTGAGACGCTTATTGCTCGTTATTTTGTTGCTATGCATAGCGCTTATGGCCACGGTGGCCGTTGTTGCTAAATCCGAGCGCGTAGGGAGCTGGCTGTTCTCATCACTGGAAGAATGGACTGGTGGCGTGGTTGTCGCTGCGGGGTTTGAAGGCGCGTTGTTGGGGGATTTTCGCTTGGATCAGTTGGTTATTGATACCGGCTATGAGCGAATTCAATTCAGCGATTTATCGCTTCACACTGCGATTGGCCCAGAATTGGCGCTACAGCTCAGTGATGTGTACCTCGACGCTTTGCGGATCACGATTTCTGAACGACCCGAGAATACAGATAAGTCGACGGGCTCTGGCGGGCTGCCCGTCGTTTATATCCCCCTAAGGATTGTAGTGGTTGAGCTAGCACTAGCAGATTTTGACCTTACGGTATTCGACCAACCAATTTTAGTTGATTTAGAAGTGTCTAGCTCGGCGGAGATTAGCGGCTCAAGAATTGAGATTAGCTCGCTGCAGACCGCTTTATACGAGCAACGCATTAATGCTTCGGGCTCATTGCTTTTAGCGGAAAGCTATCCCATCGATGTAGCAGTGGAGACGGCTATAACACAAACTTCACCGGTCACTGTCGCGCACGTTGAGATCACTGACTCGGTTGTGGCACCTCGGATTACAATCACTAGCCAAGGTTGGCTTGAGGGTGAAGCGCTGGTTGACTTACCGCAGTGGAAAGCACTTGGAAAGTTGCCAATTAGCGTGCAAATGAAGCTAGGTCCGGTGGCTGATCAGTCGTTCGTTAAGCTGCCAGAGGAATTTGAACAGTTAACGGTGACGCGCTTGGAGGTTGATGGTACTTACGATGCTGGCATCGAGACTGCGATTGCGGCAGATTTCGAGCTTCCAGAACATCAATTTAGCGGCCACCTCAGCACCGATCTCCGCACTAATTTTCAGCGATTGTGGCTAGACAGTTTCAGTTTGATCCCCGCTAATAGCCAGTCAGTATCGAAAATCACGGCGACCGGCGAATTGGCACTTGTAGAGTTTGCCGCGGACCTGAATATCGGTTGGCAGGGCTTAGCTTGGCCACTCGTATCGCCTCAGTACCAATTTCATCGTGGCGCCATAACCTTAAAGGGTGATTTAAGCGACTTTACCGTCCTTGGCGGTGGTGATGTTAGTGTTGTGGAGGTTGGCTCAGCGCATGCTAGTGTTGATATCCACACGGTAGAGAGCGAACTAACCATCAATGATTTGGCGCTAGTGGGTGAGTTCGGCGAATTAACCGTCGACGGGAGAGCAAATTGGGGCGAAAGACAGGATATTGACGTTGACTTAGTCTTGCAGGGCTTTAACTTAGCACTTATTGACCCAGCACTACAGAGTGCCATAAGTGGGCGAGCTAAGCTTCAAGCGACAACGGCGGACAGTTTAGCGGCCCACCTTGCTGTCCAGCACTTAGGTGGTAGTTTTCGGCAGATGCCAATCACCGGAAGTGGCGACGTCCATTATGGAAACAGCTGCTTGGCAGTTAGCGGCCTATCTGTTTCATCAAATGAGAGCTTCTTAACGGCTGATGGTAGTGCCTGCACCAATGAAAATCTCGAATTTGATTTTGCGGTGGTCGAACTCGGCGATTGGCTAATTCCCGAGTTAAGTGGCGATATTCAGGGTTCAGCCCAGCTTCAGTTCGGCAATGAGCTTGCGGAAATGGCTATCGTCCTGAGTTCACAAACTCAGTACTTGGGCTATAGCGATCAGCTTTCATTAACGAATGCATCGGTACAAGCATCGGTGGCGTTAAATGATGAGGCTGAGGCGTTAAGTTTAAACGTCACGGCCGATAAATTTGAAGCTATGCATATTGATGTGAACGCGGTGAATATTGCCGTGTATGGGAGCTTAGCCGCGCATCAATTTACCATAAGTCATGGTGAGGTAAGTCCTCAGCTCCATGGCATGGACGTATCTGGCTCAGGAAGCTTTGAACCATTCAGTTGGCAAGGGCGTATCGGCCAAATTGCGATTCACGCCCTGCGAGAGTGGCGATTAAATGAACCCTTTTTGATCTCAGCGTCCAACCAAGATCTTATGGTTAGCCCCTTTTGTCTGCTTGCCCCTGGCGATGCGAAGTTTTGTGCCGGTATTGATATTCAAGCGCGAGAACTTCAGTCAGCAGAGCTCGAGGTAGCGAGTGTTCCGATAGCTTGGGCGAGCCCGTTTCTTCCCTTTCTCAGTAACGCTGATAATCTTATTGCGACCGATATTCGCTATCAATTTAACCCATCAGGTTCTGAGTTCTTTGGCGAGGCATCGCTATCGGGTGACTCGTTAACCTTAGTTTCTCGTGGTGGCTTATTGATGCAAGCTCCTATTCGTGATGCCCAGATAAGTGCTCAGCTAACGGGAGACATTATAAGTGTTCGTGGCGACAGCTTGCTCGGCGAAAACGGCGACTTCAGTTTGGATGCTCAGATTGTTAGTCCTTTAGCGGACCCGCAAATAGAGGCTCAACTCGCGGCCAATCTATCAGAGTTCGATTGGCTTGATGATACTCTTGTAGGGGTAGAAGAGCTGGCCGGCAAACTCTCTCTTCAAGCCAGTGCTGAAGGACCGCTGAGCGCTCCGTCAGTGACGGCTATCGCCGCTATTCAGGAGGGCAGTCTAGCGTTAAACGAATATGGTACGCGCTTAGAGCAATTTAATACTCGGGTAGCGTTAACACCGAATTGGCAAATTAGCGTTGACGGTAGCGCTAATATGGGCGGTGATATTCGTTGGCGTGGCGACTTAGATGTAGAGACCGGCGATCTGTCTCTGCAGTTAACGGGCGAAGAACTGCGCTTGGCGCAATCGACAAAGTTGTCGGTATTGGCTAGCCCAAGCCTTCAATTGGTGTCGGAGCAGGGAAATTTAACGATGACCGGTGACATCGACATTATTGATGGAAATTACCATCTTGATGATGCGCCCGAGGTAGTGAGTAACTCGAGCGATGTTGTCTACGTAGATGAACAACTAGCCGACGACAACGATTCACTCTTGCCTGAGAGATTAGCGCTGGACTTTAATTTGAATATTAGGCCCGGGTTTCGCGTAACCAGTGAGGACTTTTTCAGTGATGTAGGTGGCAATTTGGCGCTAAAAAAGCCATTTGATAGTAGTCTTCGGGCCTTCGGGACGATCAATATTAGTGCCGGAGAGTATCAGGTTTATAGTTCTCGTATGCCTATTAAATCGGGGCGAATCAGTTTTTCTGGCGGCGCTATCGATAACCCGACCATTGATATTGTGGTGGAGAAGAAAGTTGATGATGTGGTGGTAGGTGTTGAAGTTAAGGGTACCTCGCTAGATCCTACGGTTGAACTCTATTCGCAGCCTTATATGAGTGATACTGAGCGTTTGAGCTATCTCGTTTTCGAAACCCCGCCCAGCGATGATACCGCCGCCCAGCTTGCGTTTATGCAGGCTACAGAGCTAATTGGCGCCGGGACGCGGGTGAACGATATCTTAGGTGAGGCAACCTTCACTATTTCACCCACCAAGGCCTCTATTGGCAGGCAGCTCAATGCCGACTTCTGGGTTGGTTTTAATTACTACTTGGACTCAGCCGGTCAGCAGAGTACCCATTCTAACGATGACAATACCGAATTCTTAGTTCGCTATCGGGTTAACAACAATATCAGCCTGGAAGCATCAATGGGCGAGGATCAGGGTATTGATGCCTATTACACCTTAGAAACCGACGATCCGTGAAATTGAGGAGACATTGAGCCACAAGGCCTCTGTAGGTACTTCTAAAGACCCTATGCGAGCACTCGCTAGCTTTATGCTATTGCACTGGCAGAACGCGTCACTGCGATGTGGAGACAAGCACCATCGACACCTTTTCACGGGTGTTTTCGAGAATTAGGCGTTCGCCATCCATTCGTGCCTCGTTGACCATTGCGAGGACGCCGAAGAAACTATTTTCAAGTGCATCGGCATTACCGGGACAGGCCATCTTTGTTGATGCAGTGGGGCCAACCTCGAAGGTAGAACCGTAGGATTCTAAGGTGGCCTGGTAACGATTACAGCCGCCCGAGCCGCTAATGGAGTTGCCAGAAAAAGTAATCGTTGGCGGGTGAGATCCTTGCCAGCTGTTACCGTTGATAGCGATAACCTGCCATTCTCCATATTGGTCAAAGACAATGCTTTTTGCTGGAATACAGGCAACGAGCACTAGCGTTGCGATAAGAATGAGTATCCGTTTCATAGCTTTTCTCTCCCTCAATAATGCCAGACTCAAGTGTAGACTGAATTGAGGCGAAAAAAAAAGAGCGCCGTTTGGCGCTCTTCTCAGTTTTGGTAATATGCTAGACGCTGATTTAGTCTTCGAGGTAGTGCTCAAGCGGAGGGCATGAACAGATCAGATTACGATCACCAAAGACATTATCAATACGGTTAGCCGTAGGCCATGCTTTACCTGCCTTCACGAAATCAGCCGGGTAGGTCGCCTTTTCGCGTGAATAAGGACGATCCCAATCACCTAGGATATCAGCCTGGGTATGGGGCGCATTACACAGTGGATTGTTATCCGCCGGATACTCACCGCGACCTACCGCGTCAGCTTCCGCGCGGATGGTTGCCATGGCGGTAATGAAATTATCAAGCTCGCTCTTCGATTCAGACTCGGTAGGTTCAATCATCAGCGTGCCGGCTACAGGGAAGCTCATGGTTGGCGAGTGGAAGCCAAAATCCATAAGACGCTTGGCGATATCTTCTTCGCTGACGCCTGTCGCTTCTTTAAGCGGACGAATATCGATGAGACATTCGTGGGCCACACGGCCACTCGTCCCCGTGTAGAGCACCGGGAAGTGCGGCGCTAAATGCTTGGCCAAGTAGTTGGCGCTCAAAATAGCCGTCTCAGTAGCGGCCTTTAGCCCCTCAGCACCCATCAGCTTAATGTATGCCCATGAAATGGGAAGAATGCTGGCCGAACCCCAAGGCGCCGCTGAGATTACGCCATTCTCCATGGCTGTCCCTTCAACCTGTTGAACAGGGTGAGCGGCCAAGAAAGGAGCTAAGTGAGATTTAACACCAATGGGTCCCATACCTGGGCCACCACCGCCGTGAGGAATACAGAAAGTCTTGTGGAGGTTGAGGTGTGAGACATCACCACCGAAATGACCCGGCGCAGCAACGCCTACCAAGGCGTTCATGTTGGCGCCATCGACATAAACCTGCCCACCGTGCTCGTGGATAAGATCACACAACTCGGTAATTGATTCTTCAAATACACCGTGGGTTGATGGGTAGGTCACCATGATAGCAGCAAGATTCTCGCTGTGTTGCTCAACTTTAGCTTGGAGGTCCGCCATATCCACGTTACCTTTTTCATCACAGGCAACCACCACAACACGCATGCTGACCATCTGCGCTGAGGCTGGGTTCGTTCCGTGCGCCGAGGCAGGAATCAAGCAGACGTCGCGGTGATGATCACCACGTGACTCGTGATATTTTTTGATCGCGATCAAACCCGCATATTCACCCTGAGACCCCGCATTAGGTTGCAGACTGACATTGTCATATCCGGTTGCTTCACAGAGCATCTTTTCCAGCTCTTCAAACAGCTTTAGGTAGCCCTCAGCTTGCTCAATGGGCGCGAAGGGGTGCAATGCGCCGAATTCAGGCCAAGTGACGGGGATCATTTCTACCGTTGCGTTTAGCTTCATGGTGCATGAACCGAGCGCGATCATAGAATGATTAAGCGCGATGTCACGTTTCTCTAGACGGGCTAAATAGCGCAGCATCTCGGTTTCAGAATGATAAAGATTGAAAACATCGTGGCTCAGAATTTCATCGTCCCGAAGCATTGAACTCTGAATGCCTAGGCTACCCTGCGCCATTAACTGCGCATCAAGTTCAGTCCAGTCGATATCGGTATCTTCACCGGTAAACGCGCTGATTAGTACATCTAGGTCAGCCAAAGTCGTCTTTTCGTGGAATGACAGGCCTACAGCACCATCTAGCACTCGGACGTTCATCTCGGCTTCAAGCGCCCGTTGAATCACATCAGTCGTTTTCTCTTTGGTCTCAACTGTTAGCGTATCGAACCAGTTCTTATGACGAAGCTCGAAACCCTGTGATTCAAGTGCTAGTGCAAAGAGGTCAGTAATACGATTGACGCGTTGAGCGATGCGCTTAAGCCCTTTAGGACCGTGATAGACCGCGTAGAAGCCGGCCATTAACGCTAGGAGAACCTGCGATGTACAAATGTTTGAATTTGCCTTCTCTCGGCGGATATGTTGTTCCCGTGTCTGCATTGCCATTCGGAATGCTTTCTTACCGCGGGTATCTACGGATACGCCAATAATGCGTCCAGCTGAAGCGCGTTTGTATGCATCGCGGAAAGCGAAGAATGCCGCATGTGGTCCGCCAAAGCCCATGGGTACACCAAAACGCTGTGCCGAGCCAATAACAATGTCTGCGCCAAGATCACCAGGCGCTTTTAACAGAACCAAGCTTAGGATGTCAGCCGCTACGGTAACCAGTACGTCTTTGCTGTGGGCGACGTCAATGATTTGCTTGATGTCTTCGATGTTACCCGTAGACGTAGGGTACTGCACTAAGGCCCCAAAACAATCGGTATTCGCTAGCTCGGTGGCGGCAGAAGCCACGATGACCTCGAAGCCAAAGTGTTCCGCACGGGTCTGAATGACGGCGATGGTCTGAGGGTGAACATCCGCATCAACAAAATAGACATTTGACTTGTTCTTACGGGCGACGCGCTTGCTCATGCTCATCGCTTCTGCGGCGGCGGTTGCTTCATCTAGCATTGAAGCGTTTGCGAGTTCCATGCCGGTTAGGTCAGTGACCATCTGTTGGAAGTTCAAGAGACCTTCTAATCGGCCCTGCGCAATCTCAGGCTGATAAGGCGTATATGCCGTGTACCAGCCTGGATTTTCCAAGACATTCCGGAGGATAACATTAGGCGTTAAGGTGTCGTGGTAGCCCATACCAATGAATGACTGGAAGATCTGGTTACGCTGAGCAATATCTTTTAAGTAGGCAAGCGTATCACGCTCTGAAACGGCTTCGGGGAGATCCATTGACTGTTGACGACGAATGCCCGCCGGAACGGTGTCGGCAATCAAGTCTTCAAGTGAGTCGCAACCTAGCTCGGCGAGCATTTGCTTTTGGTGGACTTCACTTACGCCAATGTGGCGCTCGATGAACTCTCCGTGGTGTTCGAGTTCGTGTAGGCTCGGGTTACTCATGTATCACTCCGCAAATAGACCTATTAACTAGCCGCAATAGCTAATCGTGTTTTAAGTTTGAACGAATCCTAGCAATCAATGGTTCACAACTCAATGTAAATGTTTCCGATAAGAAACATTGGTTTTGCGCTTGTCTATCGGATAGGAGTAGAATCAATAATAAGTAATTGTCATGTTCGAACATTGAGGGAATTTTTGTGAGTGAATTATCCGGTGGCGTCTTAGAGCGAACCAAGAATGAAGAAGCGGAGTTTGTCCAGCCGCTCGTGCTGGGTGAGCGCCTGAGAGAGATTCGTTTGAGTCATAACCTTACCCTAGCGGATGTCGCGGAAATGACCGGCGTGGCTCGTTCTACGTTATCGAAGATAGAGAACCAACAGCTCTCGCCAACTTTCCAAGTTGTTCAGCGATTGGTCGCAGGCTTATCCATTGATATTCCGCAGTTATTTCGCACCGCACCAGCGTCGGTAGACGGAGCAGCACGTCGCACTTGGACCTTAGCGGGAGAGGGGCAAGCGCATCCAACGGCGACCTACGAGCACGAGCTACTCTGTACCGAATTATCACAGCGTAAAATGGTCCCTTTTAGGACGACGGTAAGAGCTCGCAGCTTTGATGAGTTTGGCGAGTGGGTACGCCATGACGGTGAAGAATTTTTATGGGTATTGAACGGCCCTGTCGCCGTGTATTCTGAACACTATGAGCCGTTGCAACTTAACACCGGTGACTGTATGTACTTTGATTCACGGATGGGGCACGCACTGGTTAGCTGTGGCGAGGATGATGCTGAGGTACTCTGGGTTGTAGCGCGTTAACTGTTAGGACTACCTATTGACCTGATAGCTTTGCCCTCTACACTGGCTTATTTGAGATTAAAATAACGAGGCTACTATGAACAAATCAGTTTTGGCACTGGCGCTACTTGTTGCCACGCCGGTATTGGCAAATGAAGAAGTTGAACGCACCATAGACTATCGCCAATCGGTTTACACCGTGGTAGGTAAACAGATGGGTACATTGGCTGGCATGGCTCGGGGTCGTATTGACTACAATCAGCCAGCTGCTCAATTAGCCGCCGACACCATCGCCCAACTTGCCCTGGTAGCACCGCATACATTTAGCGATGAGAGCGTGGGTGTTGACGGAACGGACGCGCTAGTAGCCTACCAAACGGATCGCGCGGATTTTGATACTGTTATGGAAGAGTTTCAGGCAACAAGCGCTACCTTAGCATTAGCTCTAGATGATGCGGACGAATTCCCGCGTCGCGAGTTTGGTGCAATGGCGCAAACCTGTAAAGGTTGCCACGATCAGTTCAAAGCTGACTAATCGCTTAGCGCCTGTTAAGGGCTTAGTTCAGTTTGACTTGGATCTTAGTCGATCCAGCTCAAAGCAAAAAAACCGCCTGTTAGGGCGGTTTTTTTTGGTCGGTATTCAGCTTTTCGCTTAGTGCTCAGCCTTAGCAAGCTATGACTGAGCATCTGAAAAAAGTGATTCCCGTTTAGTCAGCAGAGAGCTCAGTGACACCCATGTTGAAGAGGGTGAAACCAAAGATGTCCGCGTACTGCTCGATGGTCTTACTTACCGGTGTACCCGCGCCGTGGCCCGCGTTAGTCTCGATACGAATTAGTACCGGATTAGTGCCGCCTTGCTTCGCTTGAAGTTCCGCCGCAAACTTGAACGAGTGTGCAGGGACTACACGATCGTCGTGATCACCCGTAGTGATTAGTGTGGCAGGGTAAGGAATGCCTTCCTTAACGTTGTGAACGGGTGAGTAGCCTAGAAGATACTTAAACATCTCTTCGCTTTGCTCAGCGGTACCGTAGTCATAGGCCCAGCCCGCTCCCGCCGTGAAGGTGTGATAGCGAAGCATATCAAGTACGCCAACTGCTGGAAGGGCTACTTTCATGAGGTCTGGGCGTTGCGTCATGACTGCGCCAACGAGTAGACCGCCATTTGAACCACCTCGGATGGCCAAGTGATCAGAGTTGGCATAGCCGGCAGTATTTAGGTATTCGGCTGCAGCGATGAAATCATCAAACACGTTTTGTTTCTGTAGCTGCGTGCCAGCGTCGTGCCATTCTTTGCCGTATTCACCGCCGCCACGGAGGTTTGCAACCGCGTAAACACCGCCTTGCTCTAACCACACGGCATTCGCAACTGAGAAGCTTGGCGTGAGTGAAATATTAAAACCACCGTAGCCATAGAGAATAGTTGGATTAGTACCATCAAGTTCAATACCGCGTTTATGGGTAATAATCATTGGCACTTCTGTGCCATCCTTGGAGGTATAGAAAACTTGTTCGGAAACATAATCGCTGGCATCAAATTCAATGCCTGAGGCGCGGTAGACATCCGATACGCCTTGATGCGGTTCGAAGCTATACGTAGTCCCGGGTGTATTGTAGTTTGTGAAACTGTAGTAAATGGTGGTGGCATCATCTTTTGCAGAGAATCCACCCACACTACCTAGTCCGGGAAGCTCAATGTCTCGGATGAAATTTCCGGCGTAATCGTACTGCTTTACTTGTGAGATTGCGTCAACCATGTACTCCGCAAAGAAATAGCCTGAGCCGGTAGAGGGCGACAGGACGTTATCAGTTTCAGCAATGAAATCCACCCAGTTTTCTGGTGTTGGGTTGCTGGCATCAACGGTAACAATGCGCTTATTTGGTGCGTCGAGGTTGGTGACCAAATAAAGCTTTGCTCCGTCGTTATCAATAACGTAGGTATCAGAGCGGGTATCGTCGAGGATGGTGACGAGCTCAGCTTCGGGGTCGCTTAGATCGAGCATAAACAGTTTATTACCCGAAGTAGACACCGATGCTGAGATGAAGAGGAAGCGATTATCGTCAGAAACGCCGCCACCAACATAGCGATGTTTCTCAGCTTCGGAGCCACCAAAAATAACCGGATCGTTACTTTGTGATGTGCCTAGCTGGTGGTAATAGAGCTTGTGTTGATCAGTTTTAGCGGAAAGTTCGCTGCCGTCAGGCTTGTCGTAGCTTGAGTAGTAGAAACCTTCATTGCCCAGCCACGAGATTCCGCTGAACTTTACGTCAACCAAGGTATCTTCTATTGGCTGCTTGGTCTCAGCATCAATAACAATGATTTTTCGCCAGTCACTGCCACCTTCTGAGATAGAGTAGGCAACGAGTGAACCATCATCAGAAAAGCTGACTTGAGCGAGAGAGGTAGTACCATCTTCGCTAAATTGGTTAGGGTCGAGGAAGATTTCAGCCTCGGATTCGCCTTTTTGGCGCCACAAAACATATTGATTCTGTAGCCCGTCGTTTTGGTACCAGTAGGTGTAGTCGCCCTCGGTGAACGGGGCACCAACTTTTTCGTAGTTCCACAGTTCAGTTAGGCGGTCTTTGAGTTCTTGACGAAATGGGATTTGGTTTAGGTAGCTGAAGGTAACTTCATTCTCCGCCTGAACCCAGTCTGCGGTTTCCTCGCTCATATCGTCTTCAAGCCAGCGATATGGGTCGGCGATTTGATGGCCAAAATAGGTATCAACAACGTCACCTTTGGCAGTAACGGGGTATTCAATAGTGCTATTGTTGCTGTTGGAAGTACAGCCAACAAAAGCTAGCAAGGCTAGGCCAATCGCAGTCTTCTTCATGATTATAATTTCCTATAAAGTAAGTCATCGTTGCTAGATGCAGCAGCGACATCAACCGAACGAGGGTATCAAAGCTAGCTAGACTCTACAATTCGCCTACGGTTAATACCTAAGTTAAGACAGTTTTGATCACTTTCTATCTAAGGTGGAGCGATCATTCCGCTGGCGCCGCCTACCGCCACACCGGCCAAAATTATGGCCACGATTAGTCCAAGAGTACTAAAGCCTTGAGTGGGAGTATTTGAATTGCACAGTGACTGGTCTTTGTCACCCGAAATCATGGCTCCTAGGTAGTCTTTTTTTATCATTAGCCGATAACCAATGATGGTAACTATGTGAACCAATACAAATAACTGAAGCGCGTTAAAATTTAGGTGATGCAGGGAGGTGAGCGTTGCAACGAGTTCGCTGGATACGCTGTCGGACCAAGGTCCGCCTACATATAACGCCGTATCAAAGCTAAATAATCCGCTAATCGTCTGAAAGGATAGCAGTAAAAGTAATGCGAGGGACATGTAGCTCCCCCAAAAACCATGGCTTGATGAAAGCGGTTGAGGAGCCATCCGAGCTCGCCAGGCTTGCATAGGGCTGAGAACCCAAGAGTTGAAGCGCGCATAGCTTGACCCCCAAAGGCCCCAGCAGACTCGGAATGTTAATACGCCAATCAAGGCATAACCACTACGATAATGCCAGTCGGCGAATTCATAATTGTCTGCCGCCAGCTCAGCAGTTATCCAGCTGGTAGCGAAAAGTACTGGAAGTAGCCAGTGGCTAAGTCGAACGGCTCTATCCCAGACGTAGACGCGTGACATGATATTTTCTCTCCTTCGCTGCAGTACATGAATTGCGGTTGTTGAGGTTATAACAAAGTTTCGTAGTGATTGTCTTGCAATTGCCTCTCGCTTTCTTAGTATGAACTATTGATAACGAATTTTACTAGGTGGGATATGCTAGGTTTACACGGTCGATCATTTTTGAAACTGCTGGATTTTAGCGCTGCTGAAATCAACGATTTGGTTAATTTAGCGGCAGAGCTCAAGGCGGCGAAGCGAGATGGAACAGAAGTTCAACGTCTTAAGCGAAAGAATATTGCCTTGATCTTCGAAAAGGACTCCACTCGCACCCGATGTGCCTTTGAAGTGGCTGCTTTTGATCAAGGTGCTCAGGTGACCTTTATCGGCCCTCAGGGCGGTCATATGGGAGCTAAAGAGACGGTCGCGGATACCGCCCGCGTACTTGGACGTATGTACGATGGAATTCAATACCGCGGCTATGGACAGGAAATTGTTGAGACGCTTGCGGCGAATGCCGGTGTACCTGTTTGGAACGGCCTAACCGATGAGTTTCACCCTACACAAATTTTGGCCGACCTGCTGACAATAAAAGAACAGCTGAACCGTCCATGGAATGAAGTCGCTTTTTGTTACTTGGGCGACGGCCGCAACAATATGGGGAATTCGCTCATGGTTGGCGCGGCGAAATTAGGTATTGATTTTCGAATTGCTGCGCCAGCTAGCTGTCAACCGGATGAGGCACTCGTCGCTCAATGTCGCGAACTTGCTAAAGAGAGTGGAGCAAGCATTCAGATTTCGAATGACATCGATGCAATGGTTGCTGGTGCTGATGTTATCTATACCGATGTATGGGTCTCTATGGGTGAGCCCGAATCAGTATGGGATGAGCGCGTGCCACTTCTTCTTCCATACCAAGTAAATGAAGCGCTAATGGCGAAAACGGGTAAAGCGGAAACGATCTTCCTACATTGCTTGCCCGCCTTTCATAATACCGAAACGAAGGTTGGGGAGGCCATAAAGCAGCGTTATAGCATTGACGCAATGGAAGTTAGCGATAGTGTGTTCGAAGGTCGCCAATCGGTAGTCTTTGACCAAGCTGAGAACCGCTTGCATACGATTAAGGCAGTGATGGTAGCAACGCTCAGTCAAGACTAATTGCCGCGCGTTGTAGCTAAAGCTCGTTTCAAGTCTTAGCTATTCGAAGCAGCGCTTAGCTACGCATTTATTTAGTGACTTGCGCACTTACTAAGTAACTTCTTCGGGCATCATACCCGCAAGCAGTAAGGACACCTGTTCAAGCTGATGCCAAGCTCGGTCAGCTTGACTGGTTTTGATGCTTTCATCTACCGACGCGCAATATTCAAGCGCGGCCTTGAGTGATGCGGCGGTTAATCGTTTCGCCGCCTCTCGCATGAGGTGAACGCGGTTGAAGAAGATGCCAAGACGCTTTAGTTCGCCATCATTGGCATTACGTGCCACCAACAGCTTTTTTACGGCCATCAGTTGACGGATATTGGCGGCGATAGCGCTGAGTACAATTATGGGTTCCGTGCCCTCTCCACGAAGCCCGTAGAGCGCTCTAACCGCAGCGTTGATATCGCCTTTAAGGGCATGTTCGATAAGCTGAAAGGCGTCATAACGCGCGCTATCGGCTGTTGCCTGGAGGACTATTTCAGTCGTCAATAGCTCACCGTGATCAAGCAGCTTTAGTGCCGAAATTTCCTGGGATGCGGCAAGTAAATTACCTTCTGTTCGTTGCGCTAGCATCGTAAGCGCGTCATTTTCGACCTGAACACCTTCAGCTTTGAGTCGTGAGCTTAACCACTCTTTGAATTCACTGGACTTGATTGGCCAGATAGGAAGATGAACAGCATGCTGTTCAATCGCTTTGAACCACTTGGCTTTGGTGGCACTTGATTCAACTTTTGCGGTGGAAACTAGAATTAGTGTCTCATCGTTACGATGTTCGACCAGGTAGGCTAAGGCCGCTTTAAATTTATCGTTAAACTTAGCGTTGAATTGAATGTCGATAAACTTTTGTGAGGCAAATAGGGATAGGCTACCAACCGAAGCCATAATCGGCTCCCAGTCACTGTTATGCTCCATGACGTAGCGCTCTCGCTCTAAATAGCCTTGATGCTTTGCAAGTTGACGAATGAGGTCAGCACTTTCAATATTGAGCAGCGGTTCATCGCCACTAATCCAGTAGAGCCCGTGTGGCTGAGATCGAAAGGTTTTTTCGAGTGCCTCACGCTGAATCTTCATGGTCTTAGGTTGCGCCCTAATATGGTGGCTTTGCGGGCAATTGACTGGGCGAGTTGTTGTTCGAGGCGTTGATCTAAAGACAGCTCTTCTTCGGTCATCGCATCTAGAATACGCTTATCATAATTGTAGTTACCTGACTGACTCATTCGCGTTGCCGCTGAAACGGTCTCGCCATTCATGTCGGTCATGCTCACTTCGGTTGATAGTGTGATTCGATACACGCTAGCCTCACCAATTTGATCCACCGCCACTACACGCTTTTCCTTGCGAATACGCCCAACCTCGATAGTCAGTGTTTCGCTCCCCTCAACAGCTAGCGCGCGACTCAGGGTGAGTTGCTCGCGCAATGCCGCGGCTACTGGGTTATTAACCTGGGACACAACTGCAACACTAACCCCCTCAGTATTCAAGGTGGCTGTGTCCCCCCGCAACTGCCAGCCACAAGCTGACAGGGCGAGCGATAAAACTAATAGGCTAACGATCCGTGTAAGCAATTTCATGCTAGCCAACAACCACGTTAACAAGTCGGCCTGGTACCACAATGACTTTGCGAATAGTCAGTTCAGCGATGTGCTTTTGTACGTTGTTGTCAGCTAAAGCTAATGTTTCAACGGCTTCCTTGGAGGCATCGGCTGGCACATCAAGTTTAGCGCGAACTTTGCCGTTTACCTGAACAACTAGCGTGATAGAGTCTCGCGTCATAGCGGCTTCATCAGCCTTTGGCCAAGCGGCATCGAGTAGCGTTAAGCCGTTACCAAGCGCATCCCAGAGGGTGTGGCAAATATGTGGTGCGATGGGAGCTAACATTTGCACGGTTGCTGCAATGGCTTCGCGCTCTACGGCGAGGCCAAGTGGACTCTCTCGGTCGGCAAGCTTCGCGACTTCGTTCATCAATTCCATGATAGCCGCAATAGCCGTATTGAAGGTTTGTCGACGACCAAAGTCATCACTGACTTTAGCAATGGTGCTGTGAGTTTTAAGCCGGAGCGCTTTGTGCGCAGCGGTCAACTTCTCAACTTCGATTGCACCTGGCTCCCCCGCGCTTAAGTGGGCATGAGCAATACGCCACAACTTCTTGAGGAAGCGGTGCGCGCCTTCAACGCCTGAATCGGACCACTCTAAAGATTGCTCCGGTGGGGCAGCAAACATAATGAAGAGACGGACCGTATCGGCACCGTATTGGTCAATTAGCGCTTGCGGGTCTACGGTGTTGCCCTTCGATTTGGACATTTTGGCGCCGTCTTTTAAGACCATACCTTGACATAATAAACGTTTGAACGGTTCGTCACTCTCTACCAATCCGGCATCACGAAGCAATTTATGGAAGAAGCGCGAGTAGAGCAGGTGTAGAATAGCGTGCTCAATACCACCAACGTACTGGTCTACAGGGAGCCAGTAATTAGCAGCTTTTGGGTCCAGCATTTGTTGATCGCTGCGCGGTGAGCAGTAGCGCGCGTAATACCATGAGGATTCCATGAAGGTATCAAAGGTATCGGTTTCACGCGTATACGACTGACCGTTTACCGTGACCTTCGCCCATTCGGGGTCCGCCTTGATGGGAGACTGAACACCGTCCATTTCAACGTCTTCCGGTAATACCACGGGAAGTTGGTCAGCAGGTACTGGCTGTTCAACGCCCTGTTCGTCATACATCATTGGGATAGGTGTACCCCAGTAACGCTGACGGGATACTCCCCAATCTCTTAGACGATAATTGACTTTGACCTTTCCTTTACCAAGTGCTTCAAGTTTACTCGCGATCGCGTCGAAGGCAGCGTCTGATTCAAGGCCATCGAATTCACCCGAGTTAATCAAGGTACCCTTTTCGGTAATTGCTGCAAGGGTGATATCACCTTCGGCGTCCACAACTTGCTTGACCTCAATCTGGTACTTTTGAGCAAATTCCCAGTCACGTTGATCGTGCCCAGGGACAGCCATAACCGCTCCAGAGCCATAATCCATCAATACGAAGTTCGCAACGAATACTGGAACAATATCGCCAGTGATAGGGTGGATAGCTTGGATGCCCGTATTAAAACCAAGCTTTTCCATTGTCGCCATATCGGCTTCCGCAACGGATTGGACTTTACAGGCAGCTCGGAATTCAGCTAACTCGGAATTGTCTTTGGATAAAGCAACGGAGATAGGGTGCTCGGCGGCAATCGCAACGTAACTCACGCCCATGACGGTGTCGGGACGAGTTGTGTAAATGTCGAAACCGGAGATGTCTTCAACGGGAGCTGCTAATTCAAAGTGCATTTCCACACCCTGAGAGCGACCAATCCAATTCTTCTGCATGGTGCGGACCTGCTCAGGCCAGCCATCAAGCTGATCGAGGTCATTGAGAAGTTCTTCAGCGTAGTCAGTGATCTTGACAAACCACTGGGGGATTTCCTTACGCTCTACCGCAGTATCACAGCGCCAGCAGCAACCATCGATAACTTGCTCATTAGCGAGAACCGTCTGATCGTGGGGGCACCAATTGACTGCAGAGGTTTTCTTGTAGACCAGATCCTTTTTGTATAGTTCCGTGAAGAACCACTGTTCCCAGCGATAGTACTCCGGATGACAAGTGGCGACTTCGCGCGACCAATCGAAACCAAAACCGAGTTGATCGAACTGTGATTTCATATCGCCAATGTTGCTGTAGGTCCATTTGGCTGGAGCGGTATTGTGCTTGATCGCGGCGTTTTCAGCGGGTAGACCGAAAGCATCCCAGCCCATTGGCTGCATGACATTCTTGCCCTGCATGCGTTGGTAGCGTGAGACGACATCGCCCAGTGTATAGTTGCGAACATGACCCATGTGCAGCTTACCGCTTGGGTAAGGGAACATAGATAAGCAATAGAATTTTTCCTGCTCCGGTTTCTCGGTGACCGTGAAGGCGTTGGTTTCGTTCCAGTAGTTCTGTACCGCGGCTTCAATAGCCTGTGGTAAATAGTTTTCTTCAATAGACATTCAAATAATTCTCGCGAGTCGCTGTCGACAGATACTTGTCATTATAATGAATGCTAGCGGGCTTTACAGCTAAATCGCCGCTTAGTGGAGGAAATTTTTCCACCACTAAGCCTACACCTAAGGAAGGGCGTAGATTGGACTTTGTTCTACTCGTAACGAAGGGCGTCAATAGGACTTAAGTTTGCTGCTTTCGCTGCCGGTACAATACCAAACACTACGCCAACAGAAACCGAGAAGCCCAGCGCTAACCAGATGGCCCAGAGCGGGACGGCTGCGGAAGGGAAGCCGGGGATCATTGCAGCAACGCCCAAGCCCAACAAGTAACCAATCCCTAAGCCAATTAACCCACCGATAAGGCATAGCACAATCGCTTCGGCTAAAAATTGGGTAAGGATAAAAGAGCGTGTTGCGCCCAAGGCTTTATTGATGCCAATCTCGCGGGTACGTTCCGTAACTGAAACAAGCATAATATTCATAATGCCAATACCGCCAACTAATAGCGAGATCGCAACAATACCACCTAGGACTAAGGTTATGCTGTCGGTGACCGATTCGAATGACTCAAGTAGCTGGTCAGCAGTAGAGATTTTGAAATCGTTGGCATCGCCAGGAGCTAAATCTCGATGTTGACGTAATAGGCGTTCAATCTTTCGTTTCGTGGCATCGAGTTGAGTGACGTCTGTAACGCGTAGGCGAATTTGAATATTTGCAAAGCGCTGTCTTCCGAGCAATGCTTCAGCTGCGGAGTAGGGTACCAGAACTACGTCATCTTGATTGAAACCTAGTAGTTCACCGCGTTCTTCCATGATCCCCACGACTTTAAACCACTCACCTGCGAGTTGAATAAACTCCCCGCGTGGATCGTCAGGAAGCTCGAGATCTTGGCGAACCTTCTCGCCGATCACAACTACCTTGCGTCGGGTATCGTCATCAGTGGAGCCAATAAAGCGTCCCTGTTGAGGTAGCCAGTCATCGAGAAAGATATAGCTGCTGCTCGTCCCAAGAATGTTAGCGCTCGAGGTGTTGGTCCGATAGCGGATGCCGCCGCCGGCAGCGCTCGAAACCCACAGAATTGGCGTAACATAGGAAATGCCGTCTATTCGCTGTTTAATGACCTCGAGATCACTGTTGTCTAAACGTGAAAACTGGCCCTGCATTCGCTCGGAAAAGGGTGTGTACGCTTCAATCGTCAGCGAGTTGCTGCCGAGAGATTGGAACTGTGAGCTGATACTCATGGAAAAACCCTGAACGACGCTCACGACAGCAATCGTTGAAGCAACTCCTACGATAATACCTAAAGTAGTGAGTACCGAGCGAAGCACATTAGCTCTGACCGCTTGAAAAGCTGCCCTTAAGATCTCAAAGAACATGGCCAGGCTCCTTGGTTACGTCCTTAACGATCTCGCCGTCACGAAGCACGATTTCTCTGCGACAGTGGGCGGCAATCTCCGGCTCGTGGGTCACGATGATAATGGTTTGACCTTGGTTATGAAGTTCGTCGAAGAGTGCCATGATACTTTCGGTCGTTTTTGAGTCTAGGTTACCAGTAGGCTCATCCGCTAACAGGATACTCGGTTCGCCCGCTAAGGCTCGTGCCACGGCAACTCGCTGTCGTTGGCCTCCGGAGAGCTGGTTAGGTAGATGATCTACCCGATCACCTAGTCCTACGCGCTCAAGTGCGGCTTGGGCAATCTTTAGCCGGTCCTTTCGTCCCAATCCGCGAAAAACAAGCGGTTGAGCAACGTTATCAAGTGCGCTCATCCGCGGTAGCAAGTTGAAGCTTTGAAAAATAAAACCGATACGTTGGTTTCTTGCGGCAGCAAGCTCGTCTTCGGTTAAACCACTTACATCATCACCAGCAAGCAAATAGTTGCCCTCGGACGGTGAGTCAAGGCACCCCAAAATATTCATTAAGGTAGACTTTCCGGAACCGGAAGGACCGGTGAGGGCGACGTATTCGTTGCTATCAATTTTTAGGTTGACGCCCTTTAATACATCGAGTCGATCACCCGCCAGCTCATAGCTTTTTACTATCTGTTCTAGCTGAATCACCGGGGAAGAACTCATTCGCTAACATCCGCGCTGACTGGGTCATTCTCTTTCAGGGTAAGAAGGACTCTGAATGGACCGGAAACAATCTGTTGTCCTTCACTTAGTCCTGAGCGAATCACCTGAGTTTCATCGGATGAGGCGCCCAATTCTACGGTTTGCTTCTTGGCGAGACCGTTCTCTACAACCCAAACGTAGTGGGATTCGTCTTCGCCCTCCAGATCAGTAACCACCGCCTCAACCGGTACTATAAAGGCGTTGGTGGCTGCCGTTTGGTAGATTTCAGCACGACAGCTCATACCAGAGAAGAGTGAGCGCTCACCGTTGTCTTCCAGGCGTATCTTTACTTTGAAGCGAAGGCCGTTCCGCCCAGGATAGCTTCTTGCCGTATTACCAATGGACTCGACAACGCCTTCAATCGCAAGATCCGGAAAAGCGACGGCAAAGACGTCCGCACGTTGACCAACAGCTAATGCCGCAATGTCAGCTTCGTCAACATACACTTCGGTTAGGATGTCGTCCTGGTTGGCAATGGTCATCATCGATGAGCCAACGATATTCGTGGTGCCGGAAATAACCGTCTCTCCAACCTTGATATCTAAGGCCGTTACTACGCCAGTAATGGGTGCGCGAATGATGGTTTTGCGGAGATACTCGTTAGCTTTATCGCGCAATGCCTTGGCTTGGCTGAGCGCTTGCTCGCGCGAGGCAAGATCAAGCTGAGCCAGTACTAAGGCGTGATCGATAGCCTCGAAACCTTCAACATCAATGAGCCCCGCATCGTAAAGTGATTTTTGTCGGGACCAACGACTTTGCAGGTTGTTAATTTCATTTTGTTGACGCTCGATAGCAATTTCCTGAAGTCGGACATTGGCGTTCTGTTGATCGACTTCGGCCTGAAACTGCTCGGGGTCGAGTCGAAGAAGAATATCTCCCTCGGCAACGGCATCGCCTTCCTCCACGTTTAGCTCAATTACCTTACCAATGACTTCGGAGGTTAGTTTCACTTCATTCCGAAACACCAAAGCGCCCGAGGCAATCACGCTAGTATCAACCGATCCGCGGGTCACTGAGGTGAATTCAACCTCTTTTGAGGTACCGGTATCACTCTTTTTGAAATAGGCGAGTGATACCACAGCTGCCACAATAGCGACGATAATAAGCCAATTCTTCAATCGCTTAGCCCCCAATTACGGCGGTAGCAGACAGCATCAACACCGTTGGTAATGCGGCAAAGATAACGGCGCTAACTGGACGGTGCTTATTTGCCATCAGGATCAAGCTGATGATAGCGATGCTCCAGATTGATAGCAGATCGAACTGGCTAAACATCTGATAGAGCGGCTCGCCAAACTCGCGACCCATAATTAGTGCGTTAACAGAGGTGAGAGATAGCTGTTCGGGAGCCAGTGACCCTGGTGCCGAAATAAAGACATTAACAATGGCGCCGAGCTGAGCGAAAATCATAGGTACGGATGCCCAGAGGGACATTGAAAACCATGTGCCATAGCTCTGTTCTGGTGTGCCAGAGACGCGGTTGATAATTAGGTAGTAGACACTGATCAACGCCGTCACAATAGGAATGAAAACGGCTGCACTCACGGCGGTAATCAGCATCATAGCGTTCAGTGACATCATACGCATACCGGCAGCTGCTTCATCGTAGCCTTCCGCCGGAATCCCTCGTAAGCTGAAGGCGATGAAATCTTCCATGGTGATGGACGAGAAATAAACGACTTGAGCAGCTACGATGCTTGCGATGATAAGAAGGAGCGGTAAAACAATGCCCTTCTTAGTGGTAAAAAAGTTAGTGCTAAACTGCTTGGGTTGCGCAATCACTTGCGAGACATTGGCGAAGAATCCATTTTCACTAGACATAAGTATTACTCCTATAATTATTTGTCTAGCCTATAGTTTCACCTGCGCCAAGTCAACGTTGAACATATTGCCATTTGTTAATCAAAGTTAACTTAGTATGCTTTGAAGCCAGCGTTTGTTTTCCTTAATGGATTCGCCCTGAAGCTCGCTATAGCGTGTAAGTTGATCTTCGGCGATTGGCCCAAGGGTAAAGTAGCGGGCGTCGGGGTGACTGAAATACCACCCCGAGACCGATGAGACGGGCTCCATGGCGAGTGATTCCGTTAAGGTGATACCCGTTTGTGCTTCTACATCAAGCAGCTCCCAAATTAGCAACTTGCCACGATGGTCCGGGCAGCTAGGGTAGCCAGGGGCTGGTCTAATACCCTGATACTGTTCTCGAATTAGTGCGTTGTTATCAAGCGACTCGTCAGCGGCATAGCCCCAAATACGCGTTCTAACTTCACGGTGCATCCATTCTGCGAAAGCCTCGGCGAAACGGTCTGCGAGTACCTTGACAATAATTGCACTGTAATCATCGTGAGCGGCCTCAAAGGCTTCGACATAAGGCTTAATCTCATCTCCCGCGGTTACCGCGAAGGCGCCAATGGTGTCGTTGAATCCTTTGGGTGCAATATAGTCGGCCAACGAGAGTGACGGTTTACCAGCAATAATCTTTTGTTGTCTGAGGCAGGGTAACTCGATGGTGCGATTGCCATGATGGATGGTAATTCGCTCGCCGTCCGATTCCGCTTGGAATAGGCCAATGACACCCCGTGGCTGAAGCCAGCGCTCTTTAACCATAGTGGCAAGCAGGCGTTGCGCGTCATTGTAGAGTTTGGTGGCCTCGGGACCCTTAACCGGATCGTTGAGTATATCGGGGAAACGACCATTAAACTCCCAGGCGTTAAAGAAGGGCATCCAGTCAAAGAATTCAAGTAGCTCGCTCAAGGACGGGGTGAGGCACTGAGTCCCTAGCTGACTAGGGGTTCGCGACTGAAGGTCTGAAAAGTCTAGTAGGGTACGCCTTTCTAGGGCCTGATGGTATCCGTCTAACTTAGTTTGGCGGCGATTAGCGTGAGCGTTGCGTTTGAGCGCTTGGTCGTGCCGAATTTTATCAATCACGTCCTTAGATTGTGTGCCGAGAAGCGATTGTGCAACACCCACCGCCCGCGAGGCATCCTTAACGTAGGTGGCTACGCCACTATATTGCGGTGCAATTTTAACGGCGGTGTGGGCAGGACTAGTCGTAGCGCCGCCAATGAGCAGTGGAAGCTGATCACCACGACGTTCCATTTCGCTTGCAACATGGACCATTTCGTCAAGCGATGGGGTGATCAGGCCGGACAAGCCAATGAGGTCTGCCTGATGTTGATCTGCTGCCGCGAGGATGGCTTCACAGCTTACCATTACTCCCAAGTCGATGACTTCAAAGCCATTACACTGGAGTACGACGCCAACAATATTCTTGCCAATATCATGAACATCACCCTTAACGGTCGCCATAATGATGGTGCCCGCAGAGTGGGAGCTACCGGATTCTTTTTGCGCTTCGATAAAGGGAATTAGATGCGCTACAGCACGCTTCATTACCCGGGCTGACTTCACTACCTGAGGTAGGAACATTTTCCCATCGCCGAACAGATCGCCTACTCGATTCATGCCGTCCATTAACGGCCCCTCAATGACATCCAGTGGACGGTCACTGAGCCGTCGCGCTTCCTCAGTATCCTCGACAACAAATTGGTCTATACCCTTAACCAACGCATGGCTAAGGCGCTCTTTTACTGGAAGCTCACGCCAGCTTAAATCGGCAGTTTGTTGGGTCTGATTGGATTGTCCGGACCATTTTGGCGCTGCGTCAACGAGTCGGTCGGTGGCATCATCGCGTCGATTAAGAATGACATCTTCTACGAGTTCTCTCAGTTCGGCGTCCAGGTCGTCGTAGATCGCAAGTTGACCGGCATTAACAATTCCCATATCCATGCCTTTAGCAATGGCGTGGTAGAGAAAAACTGAGTGCATCGCTTCACGAACAAAGTTGTTGCCACGAAAACTAAAGCTGACGTTAGACAGGCCACCTGAGATCTTAGCTCCGGGGCAGCTGTGCTTGATTGCCGCACAGCTTTCGATGAACGATAGTGCGTAGTCGTTGTGCTCGTCGATACCCGTGGCGACGGCAAAGATGTTGGGGTCAAATATAATGTCATAACCAGGAAGTCCTACCTCTTGAGTTAGGAGTTGGTAGGCGCGTTGACAAATTTCAACTTTACGAGCCAGTGTTTCGGCTTGTCCTTGCTCATCAAAAGCCATGACTACCACGGCGGCACCGTAGCGGCGTGCTAATTTTGCCTGTTCTAGGAAACTCGCTTCGCCCTCCTTGAGCGAGATGGAATTCACCACGCTCTTACCCTGAAGGCACTTTAACCCCGACTCAATGATTTGCCACTTGCTTGAGTCAATCATAATGGGAACTTTGGCGATATCTGGCTCGGCCATGGCAAGATGAAGGAAGCGAACCATGGCGGCTTCCGAATCGAGCATACCCTCGTCCATGTTGATATCGATAATCTGCGCTCCGTTTTCGACCTGCTGCTTGGCAACTTCGAGCGCGGTGTCGTAATCTTGCGCTTCAATAAGGCGCCTAAAGACGGCCGAACCGGTTACGTTGGTTCGCTCGCCAACATTGACGAAAAGGCTATCCTCGCGGACTTCCAACGGCTCTAGCCCGCTGAGACCAAGGTAGTTGTTATCGGCAAAATTATCGCGTGAACCAAAAGCTGTCATCACTTTAGTCAGGGCTGCAATATGATGAGGCGTAGTCCCGCAACATCCTCCCACAATGTTTAACCAACCTTGTGACGCAAACTCACCCACCAAATCCGCCATTTCTTCAGCGGTCTGGTCGTACTCACCAAATTGATTCGGTAGGCCAGCGTTGGGGTGCGCGGAGATTGCGCAGTCGGCGATATCTGCAAGCGCTTTGATATGCGGGCGCAGTTCCTCCGCACCCAAGGCGCAATTCAAGCCAATCGACAACGGCTTTGCATGCTTAACGGAATGCCAGAATGCTTCCACCGTTTGACCAGACAGGGTCCTCCCTGACGCATCGGTAATGGTGCCTGAGATCATGATTGGAATGTGGCGTTCAAGCTTTTCTGCAACGGTATCAATGGCGAAAATGGCTGCTTTGGCATTGAGTGTATCGAAAATGGTTTCGATCATGATGGCATCAACACCACCATTGAGCAGTGCCAAGGTTGCTTCTTGGTAGGTTTCGAGAAGCTGATCGAAATTAATGCTTCGGGCGCCAGGGTCATTGACATCTGGGCTTAGCGACGCCGTTCGGTTGGTTGGCCCTAAGACACCTACCACATAGCGTTGAGTCCCCGTGTTGGCAGTGATTTCATCGGCAACACGGCGAGCGAGGCGTGCGCTCTCGAGGTTCAGCTCGCCGACCAAGGATGCCATTTCGTAGTCCGCCATAGATGGCGAATTCGCATTAAAGGTATTGGTGCAGATGATATCCGCACCCGCTTCGAGGTATTGGCGATGAATTTCCTCGATGATACTAGGCTGGGTTAGGCTTAGTAGGTCATTGTTGCCCTTTAGGTCGCAGGGCCAGTCAGCGAATCGCTCCCCGCGATAGTCCGCTTCGGCTAGCTGGTAACCCTGAATCATGGTGCCCATGGCGCCATCTAATATTAAGATTCGATCTTTTACAGCTTGATCTAACATTTCCATCCGTCCTTAAGCAAGCTCAACCGCTGGGCGAACACCCAATGAGTGACAGACTGCGTAGCAGAGCTCGGCGCGATTAAGTGTATAGAAGTGGAAATCATTGACACCTTCGTTCTGCAGCGCCAGTACTTGCTCAATGGCAATATTTGCGGCAATTAACTGCCGCGTCTCGGGGTCGTTATCGAGTCCCTCAAAGCTGTCACTCAGCCATCTTGGGAGTTCTGTGCCGCATGCCCCAGCAAATCGTTTGAGGGTGTTGAAATTCGTAACGGGTAGAATACCGGGGATAATTGGTTTGTCGATACCGGCCAGCACACAGCGGTCGCGAAATCGCAAATAGGCCTCAGTTGAGAAAAAGAATTGGCTAATTGCAAAGTCGGCACCGGCATCGAACTTTCGTTTGAGATTATCAATGTCGAAGTGTGCACTGGGTGCTTCAGGATGAGTTTCTGGGTAAGCGGCTACGCCAATACGAAAGTCGTGCTGGCGCTTTAAGCCGGCGACCAAATCGGCAGCGTAATGATAGCCATCGGCCTTGGGAGTGTAGACACTGCCAGCACCCGAAGCGGGGTCACCTCTGAGTGCCATGATGCTTCTAACTCCCATTTTCCAGTAGGAGTCAGCAACCTCGTCGACTTCTGATTTGGAGGCATCTACACAGGTTAGATGAGGCATTGTTGGTATAACAGTCTGCTCACCGAGTGCTTTAATAACGCGGTGGGTGTTGTCACGTGTGGATCCGTCAGCCCCATAGGTGACAGATACAAACTCAGGCGCGAGTGTCTTCAGTCGCGCCACGCTCTTCCAGAGTGTTTCCTCAATTGCCGGACTACTGGGTGGAAAAAACTCAAACGAAACCTTGGGTGCCGGATGTGAAGATCTAGCTTGGCGTTGAGCTCGGAGTTCGTGTGCACCTTGAAACATGACTAACCCTTAAATTAATAAATCTTGATGTATCAAAATATTTTGATGTATATGGTTTCATCATAACTAAATATTCATTGGATTCAAGCGCCTAAATGCCAGGTGTTTTCTTGGTATTGTGCTAGGGGTCAATGATTCTGTGGTGTACTTCGGATGCATTACTTTTTTGCATAAAATGCAATAAATCCAGTAATTCGATGATTTTTCAAGCTTCTAGGCTTTAACGAGTGCACTCAGTCAATTGGCACTG
Source organism: Umboniibacter marinipuniceus (assembly GCF_003688415.1). Lineage (NCBI taxonomy): Bacteria > Pseudomonadati > Pseudomonadota > Gammaproteobacteria > Cellvibrionales > Cellvibrionaceae > Umboniibacter > Umboniibacter marinipuniceus. The sequence continues at coordinate 117,211 of NZ_REFJ01000003.1, read as the reverse complement.
ACTAAACCCTACTGGCAGGCTTCTAGAAAAAGTCTCTGTGATGTCATGGTGACGGGATGGCTCGCGGAGGTACTCGGGTCGCTTAGCGCTACTCTACCGCATCGCTCTAGCGATACAGTGTTACTGCACCGCATCGCTAGAAAGAGAGAGAGTCTTATCGCAACGCATCGCTAGAGCGATAGAGTGTTATTCCTCTATCGTTGGTAGTCGCTATCCACAATTGGCGGTTGATGACGGCCATCTTTGGGATACCCGAGGAGCGACTTGCGGAGCTGTCCGCTACCTGCAGCGTATCGCTTTCAGCGGGTGTCGTGGAGTTAAAACGAATGATGTTTACTGATGAGCGACCTGTTGGTTGGCGGTGCAGGTGACTAATGTAGCTATAATCGTCATGTTGGAGTGAGTCGATTCGACCTAGTGTGGTTTGCGACAAAGTTGTTGGTTCAGCGCCTACTACCTTATATCTCAGTTCTGAGACACCTGTTGCTTGCGTGAACCAAGCCATCGCTAACTTCCCTTGGCTCTCCCATACACTTGGACCGTTCACTGGGCAGCCGTTAATCTGCCAGTTATCCTGGTGCCACAACGTTGGCTCTTCAAAGCCTACGCCTTGCCAATGGGAAACAGCAATGTCCCTAATCTCGTCAACGGTGCGGTCTCTATAGGCTAGGACTGGCACTCCTGATACCTCTGAAAGGGCTGTATGGCAGCAGTCACAGCTTCGTGTATCCAGGGTCTCATTCGTACGCACGCTACCGTCTGAATGAATAAGCGCCCAATTAACCATCATTGCGCCGCTGTGAGCACCATGATGACCAACGGTGTTACGACCGTCTAGCCAGCTAATTAGAAAGGCATCCTCAAAGGGAATGATGTCAGCGAAGCCATGTTCGCCCCCACCATTGTCATTGTTTAGTTGCTGAGGCGGCTGCCATGTTTCGCCGTTGTCGAAGGATTGAACCAGCCAAATATCATAGCTATATGTGCCTTCGTCGTGTTTTCTGAGAAACCAGGTGACAATGTGGTCACCGTTACGGGAAATGGAGGGAAAATCAGCCCAATTGACGAACCAGTCATCGCCGCTAGCTACAACCTGTTGGTGGATCTCACCCGTGTTATCAATGTGGCCCACAACCAACTCGGTATTTTGATGGTTTAGCTGCTGAAAACTGATGAGCCCACCTTGCTCGTCGCTAAAAAGGCTGGGCGTCGTTCCCTGGTCAATATGGAACGATGAAAATGTCGGTGGCGTATTTTTTTCGCTGTGTAGCCCATCACAGGCACATAGAAGTATTACGCTAATGGCAACTAGAGTTCGAAGCATTCGGGTGTCAACCTTTTGTCTGTTTGTTCACCGCTAATTAAACAACCAAGTCCATAATGAATTGAAGCTATATTACGGTTAAACGAAAAAAGCCGAGACGAGGTCTCGGCTTTTTAAAGTGTGAACCAGAGTTTAGAAGTTCTTCTGGATACTCACACCGAAGGTAGCCGGCTCACCTGGGTAGGCCTTAAGCTTACCATCCTGAAGCGGCACGTCGAACACCGTTGCATGGAATTCTTCGTCGGTGATGTTACGACCCCAGAAGATCACATCAACATCCGCATCAATGAAGCTAATGCCAGCACGGGCGTTAATGCTACTGTAAGCATCCTGTGCTTTAAGCGGATCATTGTTTCCGTCAGTCATGGTGTCTGAGCGATAAACGTATTCGGCTTGGACAAAGCCTTCTACGCCAGAGCTTAGATTGAAGCCTTGGTTTAGACCGAATACAGCGTCATGCTCAGGTACGTTAGATAGACGATCGCCAGAACGATCACAGAAGCCCTGACCAGAATCGCCTGGATCGGCCATACCTGTCTGCCAAGGTGTTGCTACCCAGCAGTTGCCTTGCTTGAAGTCCTTGAAGCTGGCATCGGTGTAAGCATAACCAAGATTCGCAGTCAGTAGGTCTGTAACCGCCCAAAGTACTTCCAGCTCACCACCTGATGTTTCTAGCTGACCAGCATTCTGCAGATTAAAACCAGTACCGGTGAAGGCGTTTGCTTGGAAATCATCAACGGTGCTTGCGAACAGCGCCGCGTTGACTCGCATGCCAATGCTATCGAAGTCACGCTTGAAGCCTAGTTCGTAAGTGATTGAGGTTTCGGCATCGAATACTGGGTCAAATGCGGCATCGATACGGTCAGTGTTGGTACCACCTGACTTGTAGCCAGTACCCACCGAGGCATACATTAAGGTGTTGTCGTCCGGAAGGAACGCCAACTTCACGCTACCGGTGATCTGCTCGTCTGAGAGATTTGCAGTGATATCAGGACGCGGGGCGAGTACTGCAAGTGCGTAGTTTGCCCAACCCTGTGAGAAGTAGGGTTGATACTGAGGCATAAGCTGCAGTGCGGTAGCCGTATCACCTGTAGCTAGCGCATATCCTAGCGCTGGCAAGTCTGCGCCTGCTGCGCCAATCTGTGCCAGACTGGTTGCTGGTCCCCAAGTTACCTCTTGGCCGCCATCAAGCTCGTAGTATTTGGTGTTGAGATCTTTCTCTTCGCTCGTGAAGCGAACACCTGCGGTCAAGATTAAAGAGTCCGTGAAGGAATAGTCCATTTGACCAAACACAGCATAGGAATTTTGATCTTGCATCGCATCGTGTTGCGCGCTGTATTCGTCGAAGAACGGCTTAGCCGCACCCGGGAAGAGTGGTGCGAACGGCGTGCCTGCGAGCTGGGCAGCGATGGTATCAATACCGCCGATAAACGCATCTAAACCTAGTGCCGTTACCGCGTACGGTTCTAGCTGGTCGTAGCCATTAAGCTCGTAATGCAGATCAACTTCTTGCTGATAGTAGTAGAGACCACCCACAGCGGTTAGGTTGTCACCTTGGAAGGTTAAGCGTAATTCTTGAGAAAAAGAGTCGCTTTCGGCATCGTTGATGGTGGTAATAATTCGAACGTCAGAGAAATCCGAGTCAATCTCATCGCCAGAGTCGAAGCTACGCAGGGCCGTGACAGAAGTAAGCGTTAAGCTGTCGTTAAGATCGTAGTTCACTTCTAACGAGTAGCCTGAGTCGACAACCGTTGAAGTTGGTACGATGTTCGAAGACATCTGGCGATTGTAGTAATCGTCATCGTTTAGGACAGTGCCGCCAAGCGATTGGAATAGCGCATCTGTACCGAATTCTGGGGCGCCATTAGCAGTGGTATAAAAGCTATTGAGTTTGGTGGGTGCCACACAGCAAATTTCATTTAGTTCGGCGTGATCGGCAATGAAACGAACACTTAACTCGTCCGAAGGCTCCCAAAGCGCTTGGAAGCGAAGTCCCCAACGGTTGCGGTTGTTGATGTCTTGATCAAGGTTGACGATCTCACCAAAGCCGTCGCGTTCTGAGCTAAAGCCGGTGATGCGGAACGCTAGTTCGTCATCAATTGCGGAGATAGATTTTGCTAACTGCACGTTAGTTAGGCCATAGTTGCCGACATTGACATTGATGTAACCATCACCGTCATGGGTAGGCTTAGCCGAGCGGAATAAGATAGCACCGGAAGGGGTGTTTTTACCGAATAGCGTGCCTTGAGGACCTTTAAGTACCTCAACCGCTTCGAGATCAACCATCTCGTTGATCATTGAGCTTTGGCGTGCACGGTAGACACCGTCAACGTAAAGACCAACTGATGACTCAAGTCCGTAGTTCTGGCTTGAGGTCCCAACGCCACGGATAGAGAAGTTGGCGGTGTTGGCCGTTTGGTTAATACCAGCGATTAAGCCAGGCACGTTAGTTTGTAGATCGAAAACGTCTTTGATCACACTCTCTTGGAGCGCTTCACCCGAAATAGCGGTAACAGCAACAGGAACTTCCTGCAGGCTCTGCTCGCGTTTTTGAGCGGTAACAAGGACTTCTTCAAGGACAGCTGAGTGAGCAACATTCGCCAAGCAGATAGCGGCAGCTAGTGCTGAAATGCGAGTAGTCGGCTTCGAGGACTTTATCATTTTTATTTCCCTAACAAGCGATTCATTATAATTATTAGTCAGTCCGTTTAGACTTAAATAATACGTTGCCACATTTGTGGCGGCTTGTCATGGGGAATTTGAGTTTTTGCGGGTGTAAAAAGTGACTATTTAGTCACTATCTTTTTTTACGATGAATTAGCAGTGCAGTTAGCAGCATCAAGAAGCAAAAGCAGACGAGCGGCAGATTTAACCAGTACTGGAAGGGGGTAGTGCCTTTACGAGGTTGGAGCGTTCCGTCAAATCGGGTAGCAACAAAGCGCTGAGCGCTAATCTCAATGCCGCCCCAGCGGTTAATCAACGCAGAAATGCCGTTGTTGGTGACACGAACCATTGGGCGGTGAGTTTCAATGGCCCGCCAGCGCGCGATCTCGAAATGTTGAATTGGACCGAGCGTGTCACCGAACCAGGTATCGTTGCTATGGTTGCTCAAAAACTGGCTATCTCGACTTGATGCTGCAATGAGACTGCCATACGCCACTTCATAGCAGACAGCAGGGGTTACCTTGCGACCATTTAGGGCGACTGGCTGTTGAGTTGATAGCCCTGCAGCTTGCGAGCCAACGGGCAAATCGAACAGCAGGAAGATTGGTCCGAGTAAGTCGATTAGTGGGATGTACTCGCCGAAAGGGACGAGTTGCTGTTTGTCGTAGACACCACTCGAATCACCCAGGGCAACAATTGAGTTTCGAATTGCCAAATTACCGTCTACAACGCGTCGCGTCGGCACGCCACCTAAAATGTGTAGGTTTTGGGTAGCGGCAAGGTCATTCAGCTGAGAGAGCAGCGGCGAGTGATCGCCTGCAATAATCGGCAACGCAGCTTCCGGCCAGAAGATTACTGAATTAGGGCTTTCTCTGCGAGTGAGTTGCCATAGCTGGTTAACGATTTGCTCGCGATATTGCGGCTGCCACTTTATGTCTTGGTCAACATTGGGTTGAATGACGGTGAAAGCCATCGGCTCCCCGTCGGGCTGTGTCCACGGGACCTGCTTGAACTGCCACCCCAATGCTACGAAGATTAGCAGCGCACCAAAAAAGCTAATTGCGCCCATTTGTTTCCGGTGACGTAGCCAATGGCTAAGAAGCGTAGCAAGAAATATAACTACCCAAGAGACGAGCAGTGTGCCGCCAATGGTGGCGTAGCCGGAAAACGGTGAGTCGATTAAACCGTGTGCGGTCTGCAGCCAAGGGAATCCAGTTAGGAACCATTCTCGGCTCCATTCGCCTAGCACCCAGACGGAGGGGAAGCTAAGCAGCTGTATACTTAATTTTCGGGAGCGTATCTTTAGCCACGCTAAGAACGGCAGCCACCAGAGCAGCGCCATAAATGCGCAGAACATTAGGGTGGCGAGAGCGCTAAGCGCCCAAGGTAGGTTACCGAAATTATAGATACTGTGATGAATCCAGCCCACGCCAAAAAGCCAATAGCCCAGCGCAAAGCTATAGAGGCGTTTGGCGCGCTTTTTCTTCGGACTGTATTCGATAACAGTGAGTAGCGCGGGAATGATGGCAAACCAGAGCGGCCAGAAATTGAATGGCGCAAAGCTCAAGATAGCCAATGCGCCTAAACAAAATGACAGGAGGCCGCCCCATTGATTCACCTGTGCGCGCATAGACTCAGACTATTCCTTGGGCGGAGTAACGCGCAGTAAATGGATTTGTCGGCTATCGGCATTCAGCACCTCAAAGCCATAGCCTTCGATGAGTGTGATCTCGCCGCGGTTAGGCAAGTGGCCAAACGCTTGCATCGCTAAACCGCCGATGGTGTCGAATTCTTCATCAGAAAACTCACTCTCAACCACCTCGTTAAACTCATCAATAGGGGTAAGCGCCTGCGCAACGTAGCTACCATTTGGCATCTTGCGGATGAAGGTGTCATCATCGTGATCATCATCGGTTTCATCTTCGATTTCACCGACAATTTCTTCTAATACGTCTTCAATCGTTACCAGACCAGCAACCCCTCCGTATTCATCAACCACCACAGCCATGTGTTGGCGATCTTCGCGGAATTCGCTCAGTAGGATATTAAGACGCTTCGACTCGGGGACTAAATTAACTTTACGAAGGATGTCGGCAACGGAGAAGTTACTATGATCCTGAAGTGCTACAGGCAGTAAGTCCTTGGCAAGGAGGAGGCCTTTGATATCGTCGTTACTGTCGCCAACCACCGGAAATCGAGAATGAGCAGACTCCATGACGGCGTTGCAGATTTCTCGGAATGAGTCATTGTAATGAATCACTACCATCTGAGAACGAGGGATCATGATGTCTCGAACTTGAGCATCCGATACGCCTAGAGCGCCCTCCATGATATCTAACGCTTCGCGGTTGAGAAGTTTGTTTTCATGTGCATTTTGCAGCACATCTACCAGCTCCTCACGTGATCGTGGTTCATTCGAAAATAAACCAGCGACCTTCTCAACCCAAGATTTCTCCTGTGAGGAACTGCTCGATCGGTCTTCGCTCATAGCGAGTCTTCATCTCCATTTGATGGTTCGTAAGGGGGAGGATACCCCATCGTCGTTAAAATTTTTGTTTCTAAAGATTCCATAATATCAGCTTCTGCGTCATCAATATGATCATAGCCCAGTAAATGCAAAGTACCATGGATTGTAAGGTGTGCCCAGTGGGCGCTGACCAATTTGCGTTGTTCAGCAGCTTCTTGCTCTACCAGAGGCTGGCAAATAACAAGATCACCGAGCAATGGAATCTCTAAACCACTGGGGAAGTCAGTAGGAAAAGATAAGACGTTGGTCGGCTTGTCTTTTCCCCTATATTGCAGGTTCAACGCTTGGCTCTCGGCACAACCGACAATACGGATGCTGACCTCTGCTTCACTTCTGTGATCTTGAAGTGCGGCCGCTATCCATCGTTGGAACGCGTCGAGGCTGGGCGCTGAGAGGTCAGCACTATTATCGAGGTCAACCGTTAGTTCAACGTTCATGGGATTTCGGTGGTTCACTCGTGTCGTTTGCCTCAAATTCATCATAGGCGTCTACGATGCGCTGAACCAGTGGGTGGCGAACTACGTCGGCGGAGGCAAAATAGGTGAAACTGATGCCATCCACGTCACGGAGGACCCGGCTGACATGTACCAGCCCAGACTGAGTTCCACGAGGTAAATCAATTTGGGACATATCACCAGTGATCACCGCCGTTGACCCAAACCCAATCCGGGTTAGAAACATTTTCATCTGCGCGCGCGTGGTATTCTGGGACTCATCGAGAATAATGTACGAGCTGTTCAAGGTTCTACCACGCATATAAGCGAGTGGGGCAATTTCAATAACCTGACGTTCGATAAGTTTATTCACCGTTTCAACGCCAAGCATTTCATAGAGTGCATCGTAAAGCGGGCGCAAGTAGGGATCAATCTTTTGGGCTAGGTCACCCGGTAAAAAGCCTAGTTTTTCACCGGCCTCAACCGCAGGTCTTACCAGTAAAATACGCTCAACTTCGTTGTTGAGTAACGCTTCTACGGCAAGTGCCACCGCTAGATAGGTTTTACCCGTTCCCGCTGGACCAACGCCGAAGTTGATGTCATGGCGGCGCACCGATTGAACGTACTTCTGCTGATTAAGGCCGCGTGGTTTGATCAACTCTTTCTTGGTGCGAATGACCGGAATCTCGTTCACGCTGTCCGTTGACTTATCTGGCGCATGGTCGTGTCCAGCATGACGGAGTTGGACATGAATCATCTCTGCCGTAATGGTGTCATGCTCAGTCTGCTTGAAAACAGCCTGTAGGAACTGCTGCGCAAGCTCAGCGGCGTCCGACTTACCATAAATGGAGAACTGATTCCCACGATTGTGGATGGCAACGTTAAGCCGCTTTTCAATAAGTCTTAGGTGCTGGTCAAAGGGTCCGCAGAGGTTGGCCAAACGTTGGACATCATTGGGTTCCAGTGATAGTACACTGGGCTTTTGCTCGGACTTGCTTACATCGGTAGTCAACGGCTTTGTTTCCCTAACTATATTTAGTGTCGATCTGAGTGTTAATCATTCATCCATCGAGTTCAGAATGCAAGAGTTGTCCACGAAGCGAGTTCGGCAGCGCCTCTTCAATCAGAACCGTGGCAAATTTGCCAATTAGTGCTGGTTGATCGCAGCGGAAATTAACTACTCGATTGTTCTCTGTACGACCCTGTAACTGACCTGGATCCTTTTTAGAGAAACCGGTGACAAGAATCTTTTCCTCATTGCCAACCATCTTGCGTGATATATCTTGGGCGTGTTGGCTGATACGCGCTTGGAGGACATGCAATCGCTCTTTTTTAACCTTTTCTTCGGTTTCATCCTTTAGGTCGGCCGCCGGTGTACCTGGGCGCGCACTATAGATAAAGCTGAATGAGGTATCAAAGCCAATGTCGTTGATGAGCTTCATGGTTTGTTCGAAATCGGCTTCGGTTTCACCCGGGAAGCCAATAATAAAATCAGAACTCATTGAGAGGTTAGGTCGAATAGCACGCAGTTTGCGAATCTTACTCTTGTATTCCAGTGCGGTGTGGCCACGCTTCATTGCTGCGAGAATTCGATCCGAACCACTTTGTACTGGCAGGTGCAAATGTGACACTAGCTCAGGAATATCAGCATAGGCCTGGATGAGGCTTGGGCTAAATTCAACCGGGTGCGAGGTGGTGAAACGGATGCGATCAATCCCTTCGATCTGAGCCACATAGGAAATTAGTTCGGCAAGATCAACCGTATGACCTTCCTCATTGGTGTCACGATAGGCATTAACGTTCTGTCCTAGCAAATTAATCTCGCGAACACCTTGTTCCGCCAAAGACATACATTCAGCCAGTACATCGGCTACTGGACGGCTAACTTCCTCACCACGGGTGTAGGGCACTACGCAGAACGTACAGTATTTAGAACAGCCTTCCATGATAGACACGAATGCCGAAGCACCGTCGGCTTCCGGCGTAGGGAGGTGATCAAACTTCTCAATTTCAGGAAAAGTGATGTCCACCACTACGGCGCCATTTCCCTGACGTTTTTCGTCAATCATTTCCGGGAGGCGGTGGAGAGTTTGCGGGCCGAAAACAACATCAACGAAGGGCGCGCGTTTAGCAATGTTTTCACCTTCCTGTGAGGCCACACAGCCGCCAACACCAATGATTAGATCGGGATTCTTTTCCTTTAAGTTCTTCCAGCGTCCTAGCTGGTGGAAAACTTTCTCTTGAGCTTTCTCACGAATAGAGCAGGTGTTGAGGAGAATGACATCGGCTTCCTCAGGGTTGTCTGTGGCAATCATGTCTTGCTCTTCACCAAGAAGGTCACGCATCCGTGAACTGTCATACTCATTCATCTGACAGCCATGTGTCTGAATAAATAGCTTCTTTTCGGTTGAGGTGCTCATGCTGACTCCGTGAATACAAATTGGCCGTAAAATTCGGCAAAAAAAAGTGCCGCTATATTAACCGCAAAACGCGCTTATTGCTACGATACGAATACAGTCATTCTAGTTGCGTACTGGGAAGAAAACGAATTGCCACGCGCGGGTGTTTCGGTTTGGCTCTAATTGGGGGGGAGTCGCTTGAATTTGTGGCCGAATTTGCTGTAACTGCGCGGTAGCGTTCTAACAATGAGGGCGAACAGTGTCCAGGATCAAGGCGAGATAGTTAGGTTCAACGGGCGCCAACCCGTGCGCGCTGTGACTAACGCGTGAGCCAATTACACTCGCCGCGGCTGAGCTAACACCGCGGTAAGTGAGAAATGGTGGCTATTGGGCTGTGGCCAAGGCTACACAGAGGCAGAAGGCATCCATTGCTTCGTCTAGCTCGGCGACACTTGGGAAGCTTGGTGCCAAACGAATCACCGAGTCACTGTCATCATTTCCGTAGGGGTGCGTGGCGCCAGCGGGAGTCAGTTTTACGCCAAGACCAGCCGCTAGTGCAACGATTTTTGTTGCGGTGCCTTGCGGTGCATAAAAGGTGACAAAATAGCCACCGTTGGGTCTTGTCCATTCGCCCTGTGAGGGTGCTTTGAGGTGCTCATCAAGTTTACGGACTACTAGTTCCATGCGCGGCTTGATGAGCTCAGCGTGAAGTGCCATGTGATTAGCTAATGCCGATTTAGTTGGGAACAGCTTCACATGACGAAGCTGATTTACTTTATCGGGGCCGATAGAGCTCATTCCCAGATGCTTTAGGAAGAAGGCTCGCTGAGTATCACTACAGGCCATAAAGGCAACGCCTGAGCCCGCATGGCTAATCTTCGATGTCGAAGCAAAGAGGAAGGCAGAATCTAGAGTGCCTGCGGCCTCGCTGAGGGCCCAAAAGTCTGCAAGCGGATCGGGATGCTTGTTATCGAGGTGGTGAACGGCATAAGCGTTGTCCCAGAGGACAATAAAACCATCACCAGCAAGATTACCCAGATTTGCTAAGCGCGCTACGGTCTCATCGTCAAAGGTGACGCCGGTTGGGTTCTGATATTTTGGTACGCACCAGATCCCTTTAATGCTCTTGTCATTGCTAACGAGTTCTTCGGCCAATTCCATATCAGGCCCACCCGCAACAAGGGGCACTGGAATCATCTTAATGCCCAGTTCTTCACAGATGCTAAAGTGGCGGTCGTAGCCTGGGGTTGGGCAGAGAAAACTAATCTCACCTTGCCAGCTTGGGTTAAACAATTTTTGAAACAAAACAGTTTGATACATCATGGTGAGTGATGAGTTACCGCCGGCAATAACAGCTGATTCCGGGGTATCTAACAACCATGAACCCAGTGCTTTGATATCCGCTAAGCCATCCAGCCCACCATAGTTGCGCGTGTCTGTATTGCTCGCGACAAAGCTGGACTCAAGAATGCCGTCAATCCGATCTGCCAAATTGAGTTGCTTCGCACTTGGCTTGCCACGAGTGAGATCAAGCGCTAGCTGTTTGCTTTGATACTGGGTGTAGAGAGTCTGTAGGTTTTCGGTACTCAAAGTTCCAAGAGGTTGTTGGCTCACGTTAAAGCTCCTGCGGAGGGTAATGGAGTTCAGTATACAATCTAGCGCCTATTTTGGCTGAGGCTTTTAGAATGGGTCAAATGAATTTAGCGCATTGAAGCTATTCTTATTATGCCTGTCAGTTTTGATCAGAGTTCAACCATTAATGTTAATAGTGTATCCCCGCTAGTGTCAGATTTGAGTGTTGTAATGAAGTCATTGAAGACAAACAACTAACTCGCTAGAGGGAACAACCATGACATCATCAATCTTTAAAAATACAGCACTGGCCACTGCACTAACCATTGCAACAATGGCTCCAGCGGCTATGGCTGAAACTAATAATACGCTTGAAGCGAAACAGGGCGCTACCTTTCTCGGCGGCGCAATTACCGGCGCTGCAGTGGGGGGGCCAGTTGGTTTCGTCATTGGTGCGGTATTGGGCGCCTATTACGCCGAGGAGCTAGCCGACGCAGATCAGGTAGAGCAAGTGACACTTGAGATGCAGGATCTAAACGTGAGTTTGGCTGAGAAAACTGCCGAAGTAAGGGCGATTGAAGCGCGTTTAGTTCAACAGCGTCAACTTCAGCAACAGTCTTTACTGGCGCTAGAACGCGCGTTAAATGTTGAGACCCTTTTTGCCACCGATCAGTACGAACTTTATGACGGCGATAAGCGTCGTCTTCAACAAGTTGCTCAAGCTTTAAACGAATACCCTGAGGTGCTCATTGAAATTCATGGCTTTGCCGATCACCGCGGTGACGCGAATTATAATGCCGAGCTGTCGCAAAAACGGGCTGATGCGGTAGCTAGCGCATTGGTTGAAGCAGGAATTGACTCTAATCGGCTGGTGGTTGTAGCCGGTGGTGAAGTGGTGACCGCGGAATTGGGAGGAGATCTAAGTCGCCATCGCCGAGCCACCATTAATATTGAGCTTCTTGCCACTGGCATTGCACAGAACTGAGCGTCGGCACCGCCAAGCGCTGTTAACTAAGTCTCAAAGAGCCCTAGGGATATCACCTTAGGGCTTTTTATTGAGGTTCATAGCGTTCGTTTCTTGGATTTAGTCATTTCTAGCGTTTGTGGTAGTCCCGCAAGCCCTTTCCTTAGGGCCTGTGAACTGACGAATTAGAAACCAGCTGCGAGCTGGCTCAGGTAGCTCTCAGAAGCGACGTGACTTGTAGAACCGTCCTTTGATTTTACCGTTCTGGAGGAAGGAAATGGCTTTGGCTGCAGCGGGCCTGGCAATCGCGATATAGGACTGAAAGTTGAGGATCTGAATGGCGCCAATCTGATCGCCACGAAGTCCTCCGTCACCCGTTAATGCCCCCAGAATATCGCCCTTGCGGACTTTATTCTTCTTGCCGCCAGCAATGGCAACGGTGACGTACTCGGGCTCTTTCGGTTTCGCCGCCTGCACAAAGTCAGATGGAAACGGCACAATTCGCGCGTCATCGTCATTCGATAAGACTTTATCGACTAAATAGCTCGCACCAAGCAGTGTAACGGCAACCCCTTTTTTACCCGCGCGGCCAGTCCGACCGATGCGATGGGTGTGAGTAGCTCTATCACGGGCGAGTTCATAGTTGAGCACCAAGTCGACATCATCAATATCAAGACCTCGTGCGGCCACATCAGTAGCTACCAGTATCTGAGTGCTCAGGTTGCTAAAGCGGACGATGTTTTCGTCGCGCTGCTTCTGCTCTAGATCACCGTGAAGTGCCAGTGTAACGAAGCCGGACTCATAGAGTTCTCGGCTAAATTGCTTAACATTGGCAATCGTGTTGCAGAAAACGATAGCAGTGGTGGGTTCCAATTCGCTCAAGATAGATATTGCGGCTTCATTTGGGGCTAAATGACTGCAGTCATAGTAAGTGTGTTCAATGGTGTTATTAGTTACCACGGGCTCTGAGCTAATACGCTCGGCATTACGCTGAAAACGACTGCTAATGGACTCAATTCCCTTTGGGAAGGTAGCAGAAAACAGCCAGGTATGTTCGCGCTGGGTGCATTCGTCTAGCAGCTCGCTGATGACATCAATAAAACCCATGTCCAGCATTCTATCAGCTTCGTCGAGCACCACGGTGTGAACGCGATGCAGCGGCAGGCTCTCCTTGCCAACAAGGTCAGCAATTCTGCCGGGAGTGCCGACGACAATATCGCAACCATGTTCTAACGAGCGCAGCTGCGGCCCAATAGGTTGGCCTCCACAGAGCGTTAGGATTTTTAAATTCTCAATCAACACAGCCGCTTTACGCAAACTCTCCGCGACTTGCTGGGCCAGTTCTCGAGTAGGACATAGCACTAAGGCCTGAGGTACTCGTTGTGCTGGCTTAATGTACTGCAGAAGTGCCGCCCCGAATGCCAGCGTTTTACCGCTGCCGGTTTGGGCTTGAGCAATAATATCTCGGCCTTCGAGAAGTAGCGGCAGACTGTCACGCTGAATAGGAGTAAGTTGACGAATATTTTGACTGTCTAGAGCTTTAACGATGCGCTCATCAAGTGGCAAATCGCTGAATTGAGAAATAGGCACAAGGTGCTCCTCTAAAGTTGATAGAGGCAGTATACCAGTCAAATTTCATGGGCGCGGATAAATTAGCACTAAATAGGGTCTTCTTTTACGCGCCGATCAATTTCCATGCGGCAGTGTGCTAACATCGTTGCAGTTTTATAAAAAGGAATAGGCTAATGCGTGTTATCAAGACCTTCGTGGCGGTGGCTTTCATGAGTTTACTTGGCTGCTCTGATGCGAATCTCGATTTTGAGAGCCAGTTACAGGCGGAGTATGATCGACGGGTCAACTCGTCGCCACTGGCGATGTCGATGCGTGGCGATCGCTCTCGCAACGGCGAGTGGGGTGAGTTTTCACCGGCTGCTGCCACGACAGAGTATCAGGCAGATTTGGCCTATCGGTCAGCATTACTCGCCGTCGACGCGATGTCACTATCGACGGCTAATAAGCTGAACTTACAGATGGCATTGTTTGAGGTTAACGATCGTATTGAGGCGTATGAGTACGGCTCACATCTACTTCCGCTAACGATGCGTGAAGGTCCGCAAACTAGCTATGACATTGCTTCCTATCTTCGCTTCGAAACCGAGCAAGACTTTATCGATTGGGTTGAGCGTCTCGAGACGATTGATCAAATGCTCAACGGCTATGAAGCCTTGATGCGCGAGGGTATGTCTCGCAATCTCGTCCAGCCGCGGGTGGTGATGGAACGAGTTGTTCATCAACTGGATCTGCTGTTAGCAGGTAGCGCCGAGGATAACGCATTCTATCGGCCGTTCGAGAGTGAAGTGTTAGATCAATATGCCTCCGCGGCCACGATTCGAGCCAGGGCACAGGCGGCTATTAGCGATCACGTCATTCCCGCGTTCGCGGACTTTAAAGCATTCTTCGTCAATGAATACCTGCCGGCTTGTCGCGACCAACCGGGCGTAGGGGGCAACGCCGAGGGACTTGCTTACTACCAATACTTGGCAAAACACTTCACCACAACTTCGTTGACGCCCGCGCAGATTCATCAGATTGGTCTTGATGAAGTCGCTCGCTTACGTGGTGAAATGCACGAAGTGATGGAGGAAGTAGGCTTTGAGGGCGAATTGCTGGCGTTTTTTGATTTTCTTCGCAATGATCCGCAGTTCTATTACTCAACCTCAGAGGAACTCCTCCAGGCCTACCTGGCAACCTCCAAACGGCTTGATCCAGAATTAGTGTCGTTGTTTGGACGTCTGCCGCGCACACCCTATGGTGTCAAAGCCATTCCGGATGAAATCGCGCCGGATACAACCACTGCCTATTATATGCAGCCGGCGGTAGATGGATCTCGCGCAGGCTACTATTACGTCAATCTCTATGCGCCAGAGAGTCGTCCTATTTGGGAGATTGAAGTGTTATCGGTGCATGAGGCTGTGCCTGGGCATCATCTGCAGATAGCGCTAGCACAGGAGCAGGAGTCGCTGCCACCATTTCGTCGTGAAATGGGGATTGGTGCCTTTGTAGAGGGTTGGGGGCTCTATTCAGAGCGCTTAGGTTATGAGATGGGGCTATATCAAGACCCCTACTCCAAGTTCGGGCAATTAACCTACGATATGTGGCGTTCAATCCGGCTGGTGGTTGATACAGGTATCCACGCCATGGGCTGGAGCCGAGAGGAAGCTATTGAGTACTTCAAGCAAAATGCCCCGAAATCGGAACTTGATATCGTTAACGAGATTGACCGCTATATCGGTTGGCCGGGGCAGGCGCTTGGTTACAAGATAGGCCAGCTAAAAATCCTTGAGCTGCGTGCGGAAGCTGAACGCCGTTTGGGGGAAGAATTTGATATTCGTCGCTTCCACGATGCGCTACTTGAAAACGGTTCAATCCCCCTAGATGTTCT
Organism: Umboniibacter marinipuniceus; assembly: GCF_003688415.1. Lineage (NCBI taxonomy): Bacteria > Pseudomonadati > Pseudomonadota > Gammaproteobacteria > Cellvibrionales > Cellvibrionaceae > Umboniibacter > Umboniibacter marinipuniceus. The sequence goes on along the minus strand of NZ_REFJ01000003.1, from coordinate 101,885 downwards.
GGAAACGCGGATGCTGGAGTGGATGGAAGAAGAAAATGGGCGCTAGGGGTTTTATTTTTAGAAAACGCCCCTATATAAGAAGTTCGACAAAGAATTTATTCACTTAAGAGAGATATTATGACTGATTTCAACACGACTGAGGAACGCGTAAGCTACGGTATTGGCCGTCAAATGGGCGACCAGCTAGCTCAAGGTGCTTTCAAAGAAGTTTCCTTGGCCTCTGTTATCGCCGGTATTACCGATGCGATGGAAGGCAATGCAAGCGCCGTTCCTGAAGCAGAGCTTAGCGCTGCATTCCAGGAAATCATGGCTCGTATGGAAGAAGAGCAAAAAGCTGCTTCGGCTGACGTGATTGCAGCGGGCGAAAAGTTTCTTGAAGAAAACGGTCAGCGTCTTGAAGTAACCGTTACCGAGTCAGGCCTTCAGTACGAAGTACTTACGCAGGGTATCGGCGAGAAGCCAAGTGCAGAAAGCACCGTTTCATGTCACTACCACGGTACGCTAATTGACGGTACTGTCTTCGATAGCTCAGTAGAGCGTGGCCAGCCGGCTGAATTCCCAGTCTCTGGTGTCATCGCTGGTTGGACTGAGGCGCTTCAGCTGATGAACGTGGGCTCTAAGTACCGTTTGTACGTTCCTTCTGAGCTAGCCTATGGCGAGCGCGGTGCGGGTGGTGCAATTGGTCCATACCAGACATTGGTATTCGACGTAGAGTTACTTGCCGTCGTCTAATCACCCAAGTACACGCTAACGCTAGGCATCATGTTTAGTGTTAACAAAGAGCCCTGCCAATTTCGGCGGGGCTTTTTTTTTTGCAAGTCAAATGGGGAAATAGGGCCAGCAAGTAGGCCTATCTAGCTTTAGCTCAGACGGCGCGAGTGTGATTGAAGTCTGCTTTGTCGGTTGTCAGCGTTACGCAATGTTGTTTTTAGCTTCCACCCGAAAAGCTAGCGCGCTACACTCGATGAAAAATAAAATAATGAGATGACTGAATGCTAGCTGTCATGAATTGGTCACGCAATTTGCCTATCCTTCTTGCCATATTGATGGCCGCCTTCGCGCTGAATTCTTCCTGGAAGGAAGGTGTGCCGGCGTTGGAAGTTTACGCGGTTATCACCCTCACGATATCCTGCTTACTGGCCTTAACCCTTCGTCAGACTCGGTTGTTATTTCTTTCTATTCTGTTGGTGTGGTCTGCCTTCCTAGCACCGCTACTGGTGAATTACAGTGCCCAGCCATTAATTAGCTCGGCGATCTATAAACTGGTGGCAATCATAGCGGTTTGCCTCGTTACACTTTTCAGTGATGGGCCGTTTCGTCGTCAACAAACCTTGGTCTTTACGCTGCTACTGGGAATGATTTCGCTGGCTGGGTTTAGTTCATTTGGCTTAAGTACTACTCAGCTGGAAAGCTGGGGCGTCGCAACATTACTGCCTTGGGAGTTAGTTAGCTTGACGGAATTGGATGCACTGCTGCTAAGCATTCCCGTTATGACAACGCTGATTCATTTCGCGCTAACACGCCAAGCGGATCTTAGCTATGTGGTGGTGTCTTGTTTTGTTCTTCTGCTCATCAACAACCCTGATTTGATCACGCGGCTTTGGCTGCTGATCTCGGTTGAGGGCGCGCTACTTATTGTGCTTCTGCTAACAATGAGTCAGCGAGTTTGGCGTGATAGTTTAACGGGTCTGCCTGGACGCCAGCGTTTAGACTCAGACCTTAAACGAATGCCGGTGGGATCACTGGCAGCGTTCATTGATATTGATCACTTCAAAAAATTTAACACCAAGTACGGCCACGCCAACGGTGACATCGTGTTACAGCGCGTAGCCAAAGATCTAGCGCGGTGCGGCTTCGCTCAGGCTTATCGCTATGGAGGTGAAGAGTTTGTGCTATTGACTAAGCCTATGAGCTTAGAGCGCTTCACAGCGCAGCTAGATAGCCTACGCGAACGAATCGGCACACGGCGCTTTCAACTAACGCCAATGGATGTCAACACTAAGGGTGCAAAGGGCTCCGGGACTTCGGGCAAAACTAAGAAGGCGGTGAAAGAGAAAGCTATCTCCGTAAACATTAGTGCGGGTGTTAGTAAGTTACTACTCTCAATGAGCCATCAGGATTGGTTGAAGCAAGCAGATGATGCGCTTTACAGGGCCAAGTCGTCCGGGCGCAACTGCGTAGTTGTGACTAAAACACTCATTGAACGTCGATCGAAAAAGCGTTAGATCTGCCGGATCAGTTGAACAAAACTGAAGTGTCGATATCTTAGACCAGAAAAGCATTCGCGCTTTAATCGGTTGAGCGATTTCTGCATAACTTAACAATGAGCGCGTGTTGCGTTTGGTTGATGAAAGGCGGAATTGGCGCTAGGCTAGTTTAAGTCTTCGTTATAATTTTGCAGCGATCAGAGATCATCGGCTTACCTTTCGCTCTGAAAGACACATTACCGAAACGATCACTATAAATAATGGATCCTTGTCAGATGATCTAGACAAAACGACCCTGAAGCGAGGTAGCTAGAGCTATGCAATCATCTCCAGTAATTATATCCACTCTTAACAGCGCCCTAAAAGGGCAGCTCACGTTGATAAACCAAAGCTTTCTGCACGCGCGAATCGCTAAAAACTGGGGGCTTTGCGAAATTAATGAATACGAGTACAAAGTCTCTATTGGAGCAATGAAAGATGCCGATAGGTTGATTGAGCGTATTCTGTTGCTGGAGGCGCTGCCTGGTATGCAAGCGCTTGATCGTTTGCGTATTGGTGAGGGTGTTGTGGAAATCTTTAACGGTGATTTGCGGGTTCTTGAGCCGATCATGGAACAACTTCGCGATGGGATAAAATGCTGTGAAGCGGAGAAAGATTTTATCAGTCGAACATTATTAGTGGATCTCTTAGGTACCGCGGAGGACATTGTTGATTGGATTGAAACCCAGCACTGGCAAATTGACAATGCAGGGATCGAAAACTATATCGCCGCGCAAATGGAGTCAGAGTGATGAAAGCGAATACTCAAGTCGTAGAGCATTTACAGCTACTTTTGAACAATGAACTCATGGCGCGCGATCAATATTTGGCGCATGCGAGTATCCTCAAGGATTGGGGTTTAGACGCTATTGCCGAGCGAATGTTTCATGAGTCAGAGGAAGAGGGCGAGCACGCTCAGGCATTAATTGATCGAATGCTCTTTCTAGAGGTGACTCCCAATATGAACTCAGCGTCGCCAACGCGAGTTGGGTCAACAATTGTAGAAATGTTTGAGTTTGACCTAGTGGTTGAGCGAGAGGTTGCGGCGTTGCTTAAGCAGGCTATTAGTGTTTGTGAAACTTCCGCGGACTATGTTACTAGGGAGATCTTGGTGAAGTTACTCGATGATACCGAGATGGACCATATGTATTGGCTAGAACAGCAACTGCGCTTAATCAAAATGGTTGGACTAGCCAACTTTATTCAATCTCAAATGACGGCTAAACCGGCAGCGGAGTAGAATGGCCAGTTAGCAGTTAGCAGTTAGCAGTTAGCAGCTAGCTGCGGCGTCAGTAAACTCAGCGGCGGTATGGGTAGAATGGTGACTTAGCTGTTCAGTCACGTCTTCAAGACACATCCCGCAGCCACTCGCTACATTTAGCTGGCTGCGCAATTGATCTACAGTTCTTGCGCCTCGAGTGACGGCATTGTTGATCTGTTGTTGTGTAATTCCAGCGCAAACGCAAACAAACATAATAGAAGCTCCAGTTGATGCTCATAACATTAATGAGAATCGTTCGCATTATCAATAGGTTTTTTTGCGTAGCGCGATAGTTTGTAGATCAGCGGTAGTAAACCTTGGCTAAATAGCGCTGATTACGGGGCGTTTTCCGTCTCAGCGCGCGATGTGAACTGCAAAAATTCGTCTTCAATACGTCCTTTGCGGAAGAACTTTACGTCTGGGCCATAGCTCATAGACATATCCCACGGGCTTGCTTGGCCTTTCTTCGGCATGAGATGAAGTGAGCGCTGGATATAACCCGCACCAAAATCCAAAAGTGGGCTGGTGGTAAAATTCTCGGTTGGAACCTCGGGTACACACTTTGCGTAACCGGTGACCTCCATATGATTGAAGACGCGACAAAAGTATTCGCAAAGTAAGCCAATCTTTAGCGTCCAGGATGCATTGGTATAGCCTACCGCAAAGCAAAAATTCGGTACGCCGGATAACATTGCTCCTTTGTAGGTCACAGTGCTAGGGAAGTCGAGGGGTTTTCCGTCAATAATGATATCAACCCCACCCATAAGCTTAATGTTCAGTCCTGTGGCGGTAACGATGGTGTCGGCTTTAATTTCCTTTCCAGACTTGAGTTTGACGCCGTCGTGCGTGAAACGCTCAATGTGATCCGTTTGCATGTCCAGATCACCACGATGAATGGCTTTAAAGAGATCGCCGTCGGTCACCGCGCATAATCGTTGATCCCAAGGGTTATAGGGTGGAGTGAAGTGTTTAGCCACATCATAGCCCTCGGGAAGCCTACTAGCGACATGGCGTAATAACAGTCGTTTAGCGAGCTTTGGGAAACGCGTGCTAAATCGCCAGAAACTTCGGTGGAAGAATATATTTTTTTTCCGAATTAGTGCGTGTGCTGTTTGCTTCGGGAAGATCGACTTGAGCAGGTTGGCAATTGGATCCCCAGTCGGCAAATGCATCATGTAGGTGGGTGTACGTTGCAGTAGGGTAACGTGCTCCGCCACTTTAGCGAGTTCGGGCGCTAGAGTAATAGCGGTGGCTCCACTGCCAATCACCAACATCTTCTTATTTTCAGCAGTGAAGTTTTCAGGCCAATGCTGCGGGTGTATCAGCTCGCCATCAAATTCATCAAGGTCATTGAATTGTGGTTGAAAACCCTGCTGGTAATCGTAGTACCCAGTTGCCGAGAAGATCCAGCGAGCTTTAAGAGTGACTTGTTGTTGTGTTTGTTGATTAAGCGTTGTGACACACCAAAGGCTGTCAGATGAGTTCCACTCAAGCTTTACCACTGCCGTGTTGAAACGGATATGCTGACGAATACCGTACTCATCCGCCGTTTCATTCAAGTAGTCGAGTATAAGCTGAGCTGATGCAATGGACTTATTAGACTCCCAGGGTTTGAACTCGTACGCGAAGGTATAAAGATCCGAATCAGATCGAATGCCTGGGTACTTGAATAGATCCCATGTGCCGCCAAGATTCGCTCTGCTTTCTAGGATTGCATAACGCTTGCCGGGACAGTCACGTTGAAAGTAGTAGGCCGCGCCAATACCTGAAATACCAGCGCCAACAATAAGCGTGTCGAGTACTTCAATCTGGGTGTTGTTATCTGAAATCATGATTATCTGCCGAATTATTGTTATTAGAGGTGACTTATATACACCACTTAACAACATTTCGGTTTAGTTCTCAAATGAGCGCTGGTTGAAAAGCAGGCAATTCGTTGATGACCAAGAAAAAAGCTAAAAAAAGTGAATTGTAGTAAAACTACAGATTGCGAAATTTGCGTTAAAAATTTCCTGTAAGAAAAACTACTTACTCACTACAGGCTAGTGAAATCAATGCTTGTGTCTGTGTAGCTAGTATTTAAAATGTGTCGTAAAACTCACATGAATGGCAAATTGCAATTGATAAATATGGTGAATGGTTGCTAGAGATTACGCTTATTTCACAAAGCTAGGGGGTCCGAGTACCTTGAAGTCAAGCAACGAAATTAACCCAGTAGGAGGGTCGTCACCATGGCTTACAAAAATGAAATTGAATTGATCAACGCGCTCAAAGCATCACGTGGCGAAGCATGGCGTAATATTAACCCTGAGTATGCAGCACGTATGCGTGCTCAGAATCGCTTCCAGACGGGGCTAGATGTGGCGAAGTACACGGCTGGTATCATGCGCAAAGACATGGCCGAATTCGACGCCGACAAGACTAAGTACACTCAGTCGCTAGGTTGCTGGCACGGTTTCATCGGCCAGCAGAAGATGATCTCTATCAAGAAGCATCACGGTACCACTGACAAGCGTTATCTCTACCTTTCTGGTTGGATGATTGCAGCACTGCGCTCTGAGTTCGGACCGCTTCCGGATCAGTCAATGCATGAGAAGACCTCAGTACCAAGCCTTATCGAAGAGCTTTACACCTTCCTTCGCCAGGCTGATGCACGTGAATTAGGTCACCTCTTCGGCGATTTAGACAAAGCGCGTGCAGCGGGTGATGAAGTGGCTGAAGCTGCAGCGATCAACGCCATCGAAAACTACGAAACGCACGTAGTACCTATCATTGCTGACATCGATGCAGGTTTCGGTAACGAGGAGGCAACTTACCTGCTAGCGAAGCGTATGATCGAAGCGGGCGCGGCATGTATCCAGATTGAGAACCAGGTTTCCGATGCGAAGCAGTGTGGTCACCAAGATGGAAAGGTAACCGTTCCTCATGAAGATTTCCTTTCTAAGATCAATGCAGTTCGCTACGCATTCTTAGAGCTAGGTGTTGACGACGGTGTTATCGTTGCGCGTACAGATTCATTAGGTGCAGGCCTTACTCAGAAGATCCCAGTGTCTAAAGAGCCAGGTGACTTAGCCTCTCAGTACAATGCATTCTTAGAGACTACGCCAGTTAATGGTCCAGAGGACATCAATGACGGCGACATGATCATCAAGCAAGATGGTGAGCTTCGTAAGCCAGTTCGTTTGCCAAACGGTCTATATCGCTTTAAAGAGAATACAGGCTTCGATCGTGTTGTTTTGGACTGTGTGACTAGCCTTCAGTATGGTGCCGATCTACTTTGGATTGAAACTGAGAAGCCTCACGTACAGCAGATTGCTGAAATGGTTAACGCAATTCGCGCCATTGTTCCTGATGCTAAGTTAGTTTACAACAACTCACCTAGCTTCAACTGGACCTTGAACTTCCGTCAGCAGGTATTTGATGCTTGGACTGAAGAAGGCCGTGATATGTCAGAGTATGACCGTGATAAGTTAATGTCTGTAGATTACGACACCTCTGAGCTAGCGGTTGAAGCTGATGTTCGTATTCGTGACTTCCAGTCCACTGCGGCACGTGAAGCGAACATTTTCCACCACTTGATCACGTTGCCGACTTACCACACTGCGGCACTGTCAACGGACACGCTGGCACAGGGTTACTTCGGTGGCGAAGGCATGTTGGCATATGTTCGTGGCGTTCAGCGTCGTGAGATTCGTCGCGGTATCGCTTGTGTTAAGCACCAAGACATGGCCGGTTCAAACCTCGGTGACGATCACAAAGAGTACTTCTCTGGAGATCAAGCATTAAAGGCTTCAGGTGAAGACAACACTATGAACCAGTTCGAAGTAGCGTAATTATCGCGCTTACTTCGAACCATTAACATTTCAGTTAGTTTTACCACATTGGGCGAGTCGTATGACTCGCCCTTTTTTGTTCTAGCGTGGGCAGCTTCGCACGGAGCGAGCATGAAATTTTTGCTAAAAGCCGTTAGTCTTAATGAAAATCAAGGAAGCTTTCATGAATCGGCTGATCACTACTCTAGAATCCGCGTTGGGCGCTCATCGAGTCTGCGCGACTGAACCGCGTTTAAGCGCTTGGTCAACGGATGCAAGTTACTTTGCGATTACACCACAAGCTGTGGTCACCGTAGATGCGGTTGAGCAGCTTCAAACCGTATTGAAGATTGCCGCACAATTTACCGTTAGTGTTACCTTTCGCGCGGCGGGGACCTCGCTTTCTGGGCAGGCTGTGGGGGAGGGTATCCTCGTTCGTTTGGGCTTCACCGGTTTTAGGGAGCTAACGATTGCTGACGATGGCGAGGTGATCAAACTCGGTGCTGCGGTGCGCGGAGCGGAGGCAAACGCAGCACTGGCTAAGTTTAATCGCAAGATTGGCCCGGACCCCGCAACACTCAAAGTGGCAATGATGGGAGGTATCGTCGCCAATAACTCCTCGGGCATGTGCTGCGGTGTAAACGGCAACAGTTATCATACACTGCGATCGCTCAAGATGGTCCTAGCCGATGGCACCGTTGTTGATACGAGCTCAGCCAAGTCGGTGGCGAGTTTTCGCCATAGTCATCATTCTTTATTGGCGGAGCTTGAAGCGCTAGCATTGGCGACTCAAGGCAATGAATCCCTAAGTAAACTCATTAAAAGAAAGTACGCAATTAAGAACACCACCGGATTCAGCATTAATAGTCTGGTGGATTTTTCTGACGGCGTAGATATTCTCAGTCACTTAGTGGTTGGCTCAGAGGGGACGCTAGCATTCATCGATCAAGTCGAACTTGAAACCGTTAGTGCGCCCCCATCCCGAGCAACGGCACTGCTGGCCTTTCGTGATATCCATAAAGCCTGCGAAGCCATTCCTGTCATCGGCGCGATGAATGTTTCTGCTGCTGAACTCCTTGATTCTAGTGCCATCGAGACAATGCGCAATAAGCCCGGCGTACCGAAATGGTTGAATACTCTCAATGAAGGTGCGGCCGTCTTGCTAGTTGAAGTCGCGGCAGATAATTTTGAGCGTACCCAGGCATTGGCTGAGACCGTCGTTGCGGCTAATTTTGCTGGCTTAAGTCGTGAGGTAGAGTTCGAATTCGATGAAGCGGCATGTCAGGCTCTCTGGAATGTTCGTACTGGTATATTCCCGGTTGTTGGCGCTCAGCGTCCTGCGGGGACTACGGTGATTATCGAAGACGTCGCGGTAGCAACTCGGTATCTGGCGGAAATGGTTGTGGAGCTAAGGCTACAGCTCGACAAGTACAATTTTTCAGAGAATGCGGTAATTTTTGGACACGCGCTCGATGGTAATCTCCATTTTATTGTTACCCCAAACCTCAATGATGACGACGAATTGGCTCGATTTGAGTCTTTGATGGCGGAGTTGAGTGAAAATATCGTGATGCGCTTTGAGGGCTCACTCAAAGCGGAGCATGGTACCGGCCGTGCAATGGCTCCGTTTGTGGAGAAGGAGTGGGGCCATGAAGCGTATCAGTTAATGAAACGCATCAAGGCGTTACTGGATCCGCAGAGTCGCTTAAACCCTGGGGTCATCATTAATGCAGATGAAAGCGTTCATATGAAGCAAACGAAGCGAATGCCGCTGGTTGATCCCGTTATCGACCAATGCATTGAATGCGGGTTTTGCGAGCCTGCTTGCCCAAGTAGCGATCTAAGCCTCTCGCCAAGGCAACGGATTGCCACGCTGCGCCGCGGACAACGCATACCAATATCGCAATTGCGATACGATATTGATCAAAGCTGTGCACAGTGTGGTCAATGCGCTTCAGTGTGTCCGGTTGGCATTGACACAGGTCAAGCCGTGGCCAATTTTTCATCCACTAAGCTGGACTCGAGCTTTGCTCGTCAGCGACGAGTTTGGCAGGCAAATCATTGGGGGTTGGTATTGAGTTGCTATCGAGCCGGCTTCACTTTATTCCATCAGTTGATCGGACGCTGGCCCGATTCTTGGCGGCGCGGATATGCTCAACTTGTTCGCAAATTCAATGTGCCCTTGCCGCGTTATCTACCGCAAGCGGCCATTTCGCCACAGCGGAAACAGTTAGTTCAGCGGGCGAAAGGCGAACGCCTGATACCCTTAGGTGAAGAGGCTGAGACCGTCTTTCTGCTTGCTTCTTGTAGCGCGCGCATCTTTGGAGGTGACCAAGGCAGTACCGATGAGCAGCTGCAAGTAGTACTGGCTCATGCCGGCTTCAAGTTAGAAACGCTCACAGGCGACGGTGGCCTTTGCTGTGGACAACAGTGGTCAAATAGGGGTGAGCGTTCGGTTGCTAGTCAAAAACAACAAGGGCTACAACGGGTGTTGAGTGAAGTTCCCCAGAAGGCGGTGATACTGACCGATGCGCAGAGCTGTTTTAATTCGATGAATACTGCGGGCAGACCATTTACCAATCTGTTGACGTTTCTTGACTCGTCGGTGGTGCCAAAGCTCAAGCTTAAGCGGAGTAGTGAGGCAATCGCCGTACACTTCGGTTGTGAACTAACGGATGTTGATTACCAGCGTCTGGTATCACTTGCCGGGCATTGCAGTACCGATGTTCGGACTTTCCCTCAAACTTGCTGCGGTGGTGGTGGGGCGAAGCAGTTTTTGAACGATGAACTTGCGCAGCATGCCGGCGGTAAAATCGCAAAGCAGTGGGGAGCTTGTGAACGAGGGGTCTATCTTAACGGAGCGTGTGAGGTGGCGTTGAGCCAGCATACTCAGCGCCCCGTCCACCACATCATTGAGTTACTATTTAATCAGTTGCAGGAAACTGCTCGCTAACTGGTTTAGCGCTGTTTCGTCAGTGATTTCCACGTTGTCACTCGATACCGGTTCGCCGTTCAGAATTAGCACGGTTCTTGGGAAACCATGACCACCAAACCCCAGCGTTAATGCTTGGTGTAAAGGTGATAGGTATTCATGTTTATGTTCCTGGACCAGTAAGTTGGCAAAGAGCACACCATCCTCAACGAGGGGACTTCGTAGCGCATCGATATTGGCGGCTTGAGCTTCATAGCAATCTGGGCACCAGGCAGCTACTAGGTTGATGACCGCGGTGCCGTTGTTCGCGAGTAAATCCTGTACGGCATCGGCTTCGATCAAATAGGGGAATTTAGTCATTATCTTGGGGCTCTCATCATAGTTGTTCAAAAAGGTACGGCTGAGCTAAGGCGATGGCGCTGTCCCGTAACAGGGTCATCAAAATCAAGCTCCGCCGCATGCAGTAGCAGACGATCAGAGGCCAATTTTGCGTGGCCTTCAGCATAGAATTCGTCTCCTAAGATGGGGTGTCCTAGCCACTGCAAGTGCACGCGTAATTGATGGGAACGCCCGGTAATTGGCACCAGGGAAACTCGGCATCGGTCCGCTAATTTCTCAGTGATTTTCCACTGTGTTTGCGAGGCTTTGCCGTGCTCATAGCAGACAATTTGACGCGGCCGGTTGTCCCAGTCACAGATTAACGGTTGATCAATAACTCCCGACTCTTGCTCTGGGAGGCCCCAAATCATCGCTTCGTAGCGTTTGCGCGTTGTTCTTTCGCTGAACTGTCGCTTTAGGGCTTTATCTGCATCCTTGGTGAGTGCAACGAGCATGATGCCTGAGGTAGGCATATCAAGTCGGTGGACTGCCTCAGCAAAGCCAAATTGGGCTCGTGCTCGATGAACAACTGAATCAATCTTCTCGACCCCTCTCCCAGGAACGCTCAGCAGATCTGCCGGTTTGTTGACGGCAATAAAGTGTTCGGTTTGGAACAGAATATCCAATTGTGAATGTTGAGCTGCGGCCATTAGCGCCACTCGTAACGGATAATCTCACCAAAATCGTCGTAGACCGGGACTTGTTTTGGTGGTGGAGTGCGGGTGGGGCTGTTTTTTTCAGCTGAGGGCTTCTTGCGTGATTCCATCTTTTTAATGACATCTGTCAGATATTCGCGTTTCGGAGCACGCGGGCCGGTAAAGAGCTCGGTAACGGCGGCGGGAACGCCGTTCTTTACTATTCGCCCAGTTTCACCTCGGGGAACGACATCCACAGAGCCACCTGCTTTAAGGAAGCGATTCACGTCATTTTGCATTTGTTGACGTACTTCTTTTTTGCTGGGGCCTTTAGCTTTCACGTGGTCTACTGAAAAAAGTTAATGTCTATTAACTATAACAGAATTAGCCGCACATCGGCGGCTAATTGTAGAGCTAATTATTGATATAAATTGGCGCGAGACCGAGCGCGGTGTTGAGTTTCGCGCTATGAATTGCCATTACTCCAAGGCAGTGGCTACAGTTGCTGTTAGTTTGCTTGCGCGTCGGGCAGTGCATTAATCAGAAAGCGATAGGATAGGGCGATACGATGTGCCAGCTGTTCATTCGTGACGCTGCCGCCGTGACCACCCTCTAAGTTTTCGTAGTAAAAGACCTGATGCCCTTGTTCTAACATTTTGGCAGCCATCTTTCGTGCATGGGCAGGATGTACTCGGTCATCTCGTGTTGAGGTGTAGAAGAACACCGGTGGGTAATCAACATCCGCGCGAACGTTTTGATACGGTGAATAGGACTGAATGAAGTTCCAGTCAGCCGAATCAGGGTCACCGTATTCCCCCATCCAGCTAGCGCCAGCGAGGAGCAGGTGATAGCGCTGCATATCGAGTAGTGGCACGCCACTGATCACGGCACTATAAAGTTCGGGGTGCCTCACCATAGAAGCTCCAGTGAGTAGACCTCCGTTGCTGCGGCCTTCAATGCTAGTGTATGCGGCTGAACTAATCTGCCGATTGGCAAGGTCCCGCGCCACGGCTTCTAAGTCAGAGAAGGCGCGCTGACGGTTTTCTCCTAATGCGGCAGAGTGCCATTCGGGGCCATATTCGCCGCCACCGCGAATGTTGGCAATGACGTAAACACCACCGCGTTCTAGCCATAACTTGCCGTATGAGCCATTGGTTGCTTCATAGCTGCCTGAATAGCTAGGCGTTAGTGAAGAGCGGAATCCGCCATAGGCAAAAATATGAGCAGGGTTGGTGCCGTTTAAGCTGATATCCTGGCGGTGCACAACGAAGTAGGGCACTTTCGTTTCGTCCGCGGAGGTCGCAAAGAACTGACTAACCGTATATGGGCTGGCGTCAAAGGTGGCGGATTGCTGAGCGATTTGCGCTACCGAGCTATCAGTAGGATCGAAAGCGAAGAGCGTAGGTGGTACCAAAAAGCTCTCGAAACGGAGAAGACTCTTACCGGAGTTTTCATCAATAGATTGCAGTGCAACGGTGCCATGGTCTGGGAGTTGAATCTGCTCTTTGGTCCAAACACCATCTTCCTGCGGCGCGTACCAGTGTGCCTGTGCCACCACATCTTTGAGACTGACGATGAGAATGCCTTGATCGGTAACCGTGGTGTCTTCAATGATGTGTTCACGGCTTGATTCGGCTAATACAAACAATTCGCCATTGAGTCGTAGCTGTTCGTCAGCCGCCATGACAACTGCGCCAGCCGGATAGCTGTAGTCCCCGAGCTGCCAGTCGCTTTTGAGTGAAATAACCCATTGCCCAGCTAAGCGGCCTAATAAAATAGCACTCTCGGGAATTTTTAATTGGGTCAAAAGATTGGTTTCAGGGTCACTCAGATAGTATTTACGTGTCCAGAAACTGGTGCTTTCAAAAATAACTAAATGACTATCTTCGGCTTGTCCCAGCGTATAGGCGCCAGCACTGACAGAGGCTTTATTTCCCACATAGATGAGCTTCGCGTCAGCCATATCATCACCGCGCTGATGCACCTTTAGCTTGCGCGGGTAGCCAGAATCGGTGAGTGAATCGTCGCCGAAGTCGGTGGCAATAATCCAACTGTCGGTGTCCAACCAACTCACCGAAGATTTAGCGAGCGGTAAATAGAAACCGTCCTCAATAAACTCGCCAGTTAGGGCATTAAATTCTCTTAGCTCATCCGCATCGGTGCCACCAGGTGATAGTGAGATCAAGCACTGCGACGGGTCATTCTGGTAGCAGTTTAGCCCATGATAGACCCATGCTTGGCCTTCATCGCTGGCTAGCGCATCAACATCTAGTACCAGTTCCCATTGCGCATCGCCCGTCAAAAATGCATTGCTGGGGGATCGCATTAGGACCCCGCGAGGGTTGTCAGTGGTTTTTTTAAGCTCGAAGTAGTAATCACCAATCGCGTAGGCGCTGGTCAGTTTACCCTCTTGGTTAAGTACATCTAGCGCGGTACTGTATAGCGAAGCGTAGAGCGGGTCTTCGAGTTGCTCGGCAGTAAGCTGGTTATGCTCTGCTACCCAATTAAGGGACGCTTCGCTTTCGACGGCTTCCAGCCATTCCCATTTGTCGGCATCGGCATTGACGCTTAGCGAACTTGTTAACGTTAACAAAGCAGCGAGTTTTCGAGCATGACGCAATTGCATGTTGTTGAACCTCAAAATTTGATCAGTAATCGTTAGTGTAGAATAAACCTACCTGACGGCAATGAATTAAGCGTTATGGCGGCAATGATTTTAGCGCTATTGTCAGGAACTCAAGACCATTGCTGCCAACCAACCAAATACCAGTAACGGAATATTGTAGTGTAAAAAGGTTGGGATGACGGTGTCGCGGATATGATCGTGCTGACCGTCAACGTTAAGCCCAGCGGTGGGTCCCAGTGTGGTGTCTGAGGCCGGTGAACCAGCATCGCCGAGAGCGCCTGCCGTGCCAACTAGCGCAACGATTGCCAGCGGTGATAGTCCTAACTGCAGGGATAGCGGGACGAACAGGGTGGCGATAATAGGAACGGTTGAAAAAGAACTACCAATGCCCATGGTTACAAATAAACCAACTACCAGCATAAGCAAGGCGCCCAGCGCGGCACTGCCGCCAACGAAGCTTGCGGTGGCGTTGACGAGCGTGGTGACTTCACCGGTGTCTTGAATGACGTTGGCAAATCCAGCCGCCGCAATCATGATAAAGCCGATGTTAGCCATTAAACGCATCCCTTGAATGAAGGTATCGTCAACCGAGCGCCATTGCAGGACTCCACTGAGCGAGAATATTGCAAAGCCAGAGAGCGCGCCAATAATCATTGAATTGGTGAATAACTGAACCGCGAAAGCTAATACCACCGCCACCGCACCAACTAACAAAGGCTTTAAGTTGATTTGCTCAGAGTGGGTGTTGCTATGATGTTCTTCACTGTGTTGGTAGCTACGCGGGTCTCGATAGCTAACAAGTAACGCGAAGAGAAGCCCTAAACACATCCCCAGAGCGGGTAGCCACATAGCTTCAAAGATATTCACACCCTCAACAGCTAAGCCCGCGAGTTCAATGTTGGCGAGCAAAATTTCATGAATGTAAATGCCGCCAAAGCCCACGGGAAGAATCATGTAGGTGGTCACTAAACCGAAGCTGATAACGCAGGCAATTGCGCGGCGATCTATATGCAGTTTGGTCATCATGCCCAGCAGAGCTGGGACCACTAGGGGAATAAAGGCAATATGAATAGGAATAACGTTCTGAGACATGATGGCCGCTAGACCTAAGGCCAGGAACAACATCCACTTTCCTGCATCGGCGGAGGCACCGAGGAATTTTGTTGCGATGAACTGTGGTATGCCAGACTGAGCCATCGCCGCGGCGAAAGCGCCGAGCATAGCATAACTTAACGCGGTACTTGCACCGGCACCAATACCCGCTTCGAAGGAATTGATGGTAGTTTGAAGGTCCATGCCGGACGATAGTCCCGCTGCAATGGCGGAGACAACAATTGCGGCAACCACTGGGACTCGGCTAATGCTTAAGCCGAGCATGAGAAGAACTGCAAGAATAACGGCGTTCATGAAAGGTCTCTTTAGTGTTTTAGACCTAGTTTGCCTCCTCTGGGCTGACGAGGCAATTACTTACGCTTGGATTTTAGCTTTTTGCTTTTTTTTCCGCTGGCTTTGGCGCTTGATTTCTTCTTTTTGCTGCCCGCAGCTTTGCCCGAGGCCTTAAGTTTCTTAGGGCCACGATAAAGTCCCGCCAACTCTTGAGGTAACCATGATTGAATAGGGAGTTCTAAACGGCGAGCAAACCCGACGACACGGTTCCATTCTGCGGCAATCACGAAGTTGACCACGGTGTTTGCTCCGCCGTCGCGTCCGCCGCGACCAATACGATGGCAAAAATTGTCGAACTGTTTAGGACTGTCGACGTTGACGACTGCGTTCACCTTTTCAATATCAAGACCGCGAGCCGAAAGATCGGTGGTGACGAGCACGGCGCTTTCGCTGTTGCGAAAATTCTCAATGACGACCCGTCGGCCTTTCGGTGTGAGGGCGCCATGAAGTGCTGCCGCATTGATGCCGTGATATTTCAACTTGCCCTCAAGCGTTTGAGCCTGCTCCTGCCTGCTGCAGAAGACCACCTGCTTACCGTCTTGATTTCGCTGCAACCAAGCTACTAATAAGCGCAATTTATGAGCTCGATCATCGGCGGGTGTAATCAGCAGTTGAAGTGCCGCTCTATCAACGTGGTCACTCTTTATGACTGTCGGACGAAAGCCTAAATGCTGTTCGCATAATTTGAGTGTATTTCGGTGCATTGTTGCCGAAAGGAGGCTGACATGCTTCGGAATTGCTGGGAGCTTTTGATACAATCCAACCATTTCCTGAATTTTATCAGGGCCAAGTTGCTGATCGGCTTCATCAATAATCAAAAAATCTACTTGATCGAGGAGCCTAGGTTGACTTTCTAGGTGGGTTTCGAGTCGGCCAACAGTCGCTACGAGAATATCTGCGCCACGCTCCAATGCAATAGCCTGAGCTTTGTAGTCTTCACCGCCAATGAGTGCATAGGCGGAGAGCGGCGAATCTCCAATGACAGTTTGAATCACATCGAACCACTGCTGCGCGAGTTCACGGGTAGGCAACAGCACTAGACATTGAAAAGCGCGTCCAGCTTCGAGCTGGTGAAAGTAGCGAATGACAGCGGCTAAGGTCTTACCTTCGCCAGTTGGAGCGAGGAGAAAGACCTTGTCACCATCGTTAGCAAAAGCACGTGATTGGATGCTTGTTGCCTGTTCATGACCTTGCAGCGTCAACTGGGCGTGGCAAAGATCTGAAAAGCTGATTTCGCGGTGGCTGTCGGTCATTTGTCTTCCCTTATTTGTCCTTGTAATACCTTCGAGACCTTAAATGACGAAGGATAAAATTCAGCCGCACTTTAATCTACTCGGCCCTTTAAGGCTAATGATTTGTGTCGTAGTGATCGAGATGTCCAACGAAGCATAGACGAGAGTTATCGAGTGCGCTGACGTCATGATGGAGCTGGGCTTTAGTGGTAAATCAGCAGAGCGAGTTTGGGAATGTATTTAGAAACGTTTGACAGCGCTGTCATTTACTGTCAGAGTAACCACTGACAGCGCTGTCTTTTAGGTGGATGTGATGTGTGGAGCACCACCGCCTAGAAGATGGCGCTGCGTATTTAAAGAAGCCCTACCGTATTACAAGAGGCCGCTATACCATGCTTAATGCTATCCCCCTTAATGCGTCGCTGATTGAAGTGACTCAAACAATTGTTGAACGATCCAAAGTTAGCCGAGCGCGCTACCTGGCTGACATGACGGCCGCTCGCTCAGCAGAACCACCACGTAAACATTTGAGTTGTGGAAACTTAGCGCATGCCATGGCTGCCTGTGACCAAACTGATAAAGACTTGCTTGCAGTGGGTAGAGCTAAGAACGTTGGTATTGTTACCGCCTACAATGACATGCTGTCTGCCCATCAGCCCTACCAACATTATCCAGATCAGCTAAAGGCGCAGGCTCGCGAATTAGGCGGTAGTGCTCAAGTAGCTGGTGGTGTTCCGGCAATGTGTGATGGCGTTACACAGGGTCGAGGTGGCATGGAGTTATCGCTATTCTCTCGTGATTTGATTGCCATGTCGGCAGCGGTTGCGATGTCTCATGACGTGTTTGATGCTGGTCTCTATTTAGGTGTATGTGACAAGATTGTGCCGGGATTGGTCATAGGCGCCTTGCGCTTTGGCCATTTGCCTGCAGTGTTCGTCCCCGCAGGTCCAATGTCTACGGGTTTGAGTAATAGTGAGAAGGTCCGAGTTCGACAATTATTCGCCGAGGGTAAAGCCGACAGAGACGCGCTATTAGCAGCAGAGTCAGCTTCGTACCATAGCGCCGGTACCTGTACTTTCTACGGCACTGCGAATTCGAATCAGATGGTCCTTGAAGTCATGGGGCTCCAGTTGCCTGGTAGTTCATTTGTTCCGCCTTCAGGTGGTTTGCGCGATGCCTTATCTCGCGCTGCAGTGACCGCGGCATTTGAGACTGCCCCAGCGATGGGTGAGTTAGCAGATGAAAAAGCGTTTGTGAACGCTATTGTGGCATTGCTCGCTAGTGGTGGTTCCACGAATCACACCTTACATCTAATGGCCATGGCCGCGGCAGCGGGCGTTAAGCTACTTTGGGACGACTTTGCGAAGCTGTCTGAGGTGGTACCACTGCTTTGTAGGATTTACCCAAATGGTACGGCAGACGTCAACCACTTCCATGCCGCTGGAGGCACTGCAGTACTGATAGGCAATTTACTTGATGCTGGCCTGTTGCACGAAGACGTGAACACAGTGGCTGGCTTTGGCTTAAATCACTATCGTGCTACCCCTAAGCTTGAAGGCGATAAGGTCGTCTGGGATACATCACTGAGTAAATCGCTTGATGAGGATATTATCCGTACGGCTGCTGAGCCTTTTAGTCCCAACGGCGGACTGCAGTTGCTCACCGGCAACGTAGGCCGAAGTGTTATTAAAGTGAGTGCCGTGGCACCAGAGCGACAAAAGATTTCGGCGCCAGCGAAGGTGTTTCATAGTCAGCAGGCCCTTAAGGATGCCTTTGCAGCTGGGGAACTCGAATGTGATTTTGTCGCCGTATTGAGCTTTCAAGGCCCTAAGGCGAAGGGAATGCCTGAGCTTCATGAGCTGACTCCAGTCCTTGGTGTGCTGCAAGACCGAGGCTTTAAAGTCGCCCTGGTGACGGACGGACGAATGTCGGGTGCGTCGGGCAAAGTGCCTGCTGCTATTCACATGTCACCAGAAGCATTAGATGGCGGAAATATCGCAAAGATTCGCGATGGTGATATGATTCATCTAAATTGTGTAGAGGGAAGTTTGCTGGTAGACGGTGACGCTTGGCTTCAACGCGAAGTAGAAACACCAAAGATTGCCCAGCAGGGTTACGGTAGAGAATTATTCAGCGGTTTTAGATCGCTCGTCTCTGAAGCAGAGAAGGGCGGATCATTTTTTAACTTGGGAGAATAATCATGTCGGCGCAAGCCTTTGATTTGGTGATTTTCGGCGGCGGTGGCGATTTGAGTTGCCGCAAGCTGATTCCTGCTATGTATCGAGCCTTCAAGGAGGGGATGTTTACCCCTGAATCTCGATTGATTGTAACGTTAAGAACCAAGGAAGAAGTTGGCTCAATCAAGGACCATATCCTTAACAAGCTAATAGAGTTTCTAAAAGCTGATGAATACGATGTGTCATCCGCCCAACAATTTATGACGTTGGTGAAGCCGGTCGTTGTTGATATAGCAGAAGCTAACGATAGCTGGCTTGACCTTGAAGCGCTGCTGGATAGTGACGTTACTCGTGCGCGTGTGTTTTATTTAGCCATTCCTCCTACCATCTTTGGACTTTGCTGTGAGCAACTCGATCACTTCAAGCTCAATCACGAGAATTCTCGAGTAGTGGTCGAAAAACCACTTGGTTATGATGCGGCATCGGCTAACGAACTACATTCGAAAATGGCACTCTACTTCGATGAGAGCCAAACTTTCCGTATCGATCATTACCTTGGAAAGGAGCCCGTTCAGAATCTGATGGCGCTGCGCTTTGGTAATACAATGTTCGAGCACCTTTGGGATGCCAAGACAATTGATCATGTACAAATCTCTATCTCCGAGGAAGTAGGGGTAGAGGGCAGAGCCAACTTCTACGATGCCGCCGGAGCGGCGCGAGATATGTTGCAGAATCATTTGCTACAACTGCTTTGCCTAGTAGCAATGGAATCGCCAAACACGCTAAATGCAGACGATATTCGTTCTGAGAAGGTCAAGGTGCTCAAAGCACTTCGCCCTATCATTGATGAAGATGTAGACCTTCATACCGTTCGTGGCCAGTACGTAGCGGGTCAAGTTAATGGGAGTATGGTTCGTGGCTACCTTGAAGAATTAGATGATAATTCTACCACCGAAACATTTGTTGCGGTTCGAGCATTTATTGACAACTGGCGTTGGTCGCAAGTCCCGTTCTATCTTCGCACCGGTAAACGTTTAGCTAAGCGTTGTGCGGAAATCGTTATTCAGTACAAAGACGTTTCTCACAATGTGTTCCCAAATTCATCTCAAAAACCGCGGGCGAACCGTTTAGTGATTCGCTTACAGCCAGAAGAGAAAATTCAACTGCACGTAATGACCAAGCAGCTGGACTGCTTGGATATGACTTTGAAGCCAGTGACTTTGGATTTGAACTTAGCGGACACTTACGATGCAGTTTATAGTGATGCCTATAAACGTTTGATTCTCGATGCAGCGCATAATAACGCGAGCTTGTTTGTGCACCGCGAAGAAGCTACAGCAGCTTGGACTTGGGTAGATCCTATCATTGAGCACTGGCGCTCGTCGGGCACGCCGTCACTGTATCGCTCGGGAAGTTGGGGGCCTGATGCCTCCGACCGCTTACTCACCGCAGATGGTCGACGTTGGTTCAACGTTGGCACTAACGAAGAAGGCTAGTTTAATGGCAATTATAGAATTTGCATCGGCTGACGAGCAGTTAGCTGCATTAATTGAGGTGATTAGCGAATCGTTAACAGATGCTATTCAGGAGCGCGGACGAGCTTGTTTCGCGGTTTCCGGAGGTAACTCTCCTAAAGCGCTCTATCAAGCACTTAGTAAGTTGGCTTTACCTTGGAATAAAGTGGATATCGTGATGGTTGATGATCGTTTCGTTCCTCTTGATCATGCGGCGAGTAACGAAGCGATGATTCGAGCGGCGTTATTGGTCGATAAGGCTGAAGCTGCAAAATTTTGGTCGCTCTATCAACCTGGCGAACTCGCAGAGGTTGCAGCCTCGCGGGCTGTTGAATGGCGCGACTTAAGTGCTCCCGATTGCGCAATTGTTGGTATGGGTAGCGATGGCCACACCGCCAGTTGGTTTCCCGATGCAGAGGGCCTGGACGAAGCACTTTCGCTCAATGCTGCCCCTGTGTGTGCGGTGACGGCTAAGCAATCGGACGTAACTGGTCCGAACTTAAAACGTTTGACTGTGAGCTATGCCTATTTAAGCAACTGCCCCGTTAGACTCCTGCTTATGGCAGGTCAAGAAAAACGCAGCGTATTTGAGCAAGCAAGTGGGGTAGGTGCGGTAAACGAAATGCCCATCCGAGCCTTAATTCGCGATGCTCATTCCGTTACCGCCTATTGGACAAAATAAGAGATTATTCATGGATAGTAAGTCATTGCTACTGGCAGCAAAGGTGTTACCAGTATTAGTTATTGAGCGCGTAGAAGATGCTGTGCCGCTCGCCAAAGCCCTTGTTGAGGGTGGTATTAAGGTATTAGAAGTTACGCTTCGCTCAGACGCAGCGCTTGGAGCCATTGAGGCAATCCGTGCGAATGTTGACGATGCGGTAGTTGGTGTGGGGAGTGTTCGTACCGAGGCAGAATGGCATGCGGCGGTTGCCGCCGGTGCGCAATTTGGTGTCAGTCCAGGCTGTACTACAGCGTTGGCGGATGCCGTCAGCAAAGGTCCGGTGCCTTTTGTGCCGGGTGTCGCAACACCTTCTGAAGCCATGAAGATGGCGGAATATGGCTTTGAAGTTGTCAAACTATTCCCCGCTACAGTGGTAGGCGGAGTGGGACTACTCAAGGCAATGAGTGGCCCTTTAGCTGATATTAAATTCTGCCCAACCGGCGGTGTTGGTCCAGCTAACGCCAAAGACTTCTTGGCACTACCTAATGTGGTCTGCGTGGGTGGTAGTTGGATGGTTGATAATGCAAATATTCGCGCGGGTAACTGGTTAGCAATTACTGAAGCGGCTAAGCAAGCTGTTGAGGCGTGTACCCTTTAAACACCTCCTTCTAGGTGTTCAAATGATGAAGTCATGTTGGCGGGTGCCTCGAACTAGATTAAGGATTAGGATCTAGCACTTGGCGAACGCCAGCAATGAATTTCTTACAGGTAGCGGCTGATCCGGTAAAGTACTCGTGCAGCTGTTTTCGAACCAATTGAATCAATATCGTATTCAGGGTTCAGCTCGGCTAGGTCAGCGAGTCGAACTTTACCACTGCGCATCACCGTTGAAATAATTCGTTCAACCATTGCCAAGCTTAGTCCTCCTGCCGCTGGAGCACTGACAGCAGGCATAAATGCTGCTTGCAGGACATCCAGATCAATCGTTAAGTAGATGTCGTCGACTGCGTTGCAAAAGTCAACCAGCTGAGATGCTAACTCAGGTGGTTCACCCAGATTCAGCTGGTTGTCGTAGGTAAGCTGCACGTTTAAGTCCTCCGCGCGCTGGAAAAGCGCAGCGGTATTTGCCACCTCACTGACGCCCAATACCCAGTACTTAAACTGCCCGCCATCTTGCTGAATGGATTGGGCAATTTGGTAGAACGGTGTACCAGAAGATCCTGTAGGATTGGGCTTCCTAAGATCTAAGTGCGCGTCTAAGTTAATAATCCCTAAACTTCGCTGTTGCTTTGCCCAGCGGCGCCAGCCTAGGTAGCTCGCATAGGCAATTTCGTGGCCACCGCCCATGACTATTGGGAACTCGTTACGTGTCAGCTTGTTAGTGACCCACTCAGCGACTTTAACTTGAGCACTTTCTAGGTCGGTACCTTCAACCTCGATGTCGCCGTCGTCCCGAAGGTTGAGGGCTTGATTGATAGGAAGGTTTGCCGCGGCAGCTCGTAAGGCGTTCGGACCATTTTTAGCGCCAACTCGGCCTTTATTTCTCGCTACGCCCTCATCGGTTTGAAAGCCGAGTAGCGCAAGTGTTGGGGATTCAGCCTTATGGCTCGCCTGGACGCGTTGGTGCCAACGCTCGGCTGATGGCCCATCTTCATTGTCGATACGTCCTTTCCATTCAAAGCTCATAGATTAATCTCCCTCCCTGCGCTCCATATTTTAGTTGGGGCGTGAAGGCCGATTTCAACGATGAGCTGTTCCGGGGTCTCGATTGGCCAAAGGCAAACGTCAGCGCGTTTGCCAACGGCGATACTCCCGCGGCTATCTTCAATGCCGAGCGCTTTGGCTGCGTGAAGTGTTATTCCCCAGAGCGCCTCCTCAATAGTTAGTTGGAACTGATTGACCGCCATGTTCGCCACCAATAGCAACGAGCCGATGGGAGAACTTCCCGGATTTAAATCAGTCGAAACTGCTAGCGTTACGCCCGCGTTACGTAGTGCATCGATAGGTGGTTTTTGAGTGTCGTTAAGTGTATAGAAAGCACCCGGAAGCAACACGCCTACTACGTTGTTTTTTGCCATTGCTTTAATATCAGGGAGGCTTAAATACTCAATATGATCCGCGGACAAGCCCTGGTACTGAGCGATGAGTGCTGCGCCACCGGAGCGACTAAGTTGCTCAGCGTGTGCTTTAATTTTGAGTCCAAGCGCTTGAGCGGCGCAAATAATTCGCTCACATTCTGAAGCGTTAAAACCAATCCCTTCGCAAAACATATCTACCGCGCTGGCGAGCTTCAATTGCGCGAGCTTGGGTAGATGATTATTACAGATTATATCAACGTAGGCGGCGCGGTTAGTGCTGTATTCAGGGGGGAGGGCGTGGGCGCCCAGGTAGGTGCAACTGACTTCAATGTTAAGGGCTGTGCCGATGCGCTGAGCGACACGAAGCATCTTAGCCTCGTTATCCCAGTCCAGACCATAGCCTGACTTGATCTCGAGGTGGGTGACGCCGCCGCTAACAAGCGCCTTAGCGCGAACTAAACTCACTTCGAAGAGCTCGTCTTCGCTTGCTTCACGCGTAGCGCGGACGGTGGAAAGGATACCGCCACCAGACGCGGCAATTTGTTGATAGCTTTCGCCCCGAGCTCGACGCGCGAATTCGTCGGCGCGATTCCCGGCAAAAACTAAGTGGGTATGGCAATCTAAAAATCCGGGTAGCAGCCATTGACCCGAGGCATCGATAACCTTTGAGCTACTCGCTTCTTGGGCTTTATCGGCCTCCCAAATGGCTTCAATAATTCCGTCTTTTATTCCTACTGAGGCGCCATAAAGGCAGTTTAGTTCCGCGGAGTTAACGGTATTGCCGGTCAGCGCAAGATTGGCGTTTTTTATTATCAGATCAAAGAACATAACTTGACAGCACTCACTAAAATTGTGTTGTATATACAACCATAGTCAACAATACGATATCAAGCTCTAATATGAAGGCACCGCATTACCAACGCATTAAAGAACATATTCTGACACAAATCGAGCAAGGATTATTGCTCAGTCACGATCGAGTGCCATCGGAAAACGAACTAGCACAGCAATTTAATGTGAGCAGAATGACTGCGCGCAAGGCCCTTGAGGCGCTGCTAGCGACCAATGTGGTGACACGAATTCGCGGTAAGG
This sequence comes from Umboniibacter marinipuniceus, assembly GCF_003688415.1. NCBI lineage: Bacteria > Pseudomonadati > Pseudomonadota > Gammaproteobacteria > Cellvibrionales > Cellvibrionaceae > Umboniibacter > Umboniibacter marinipuniceus. The sequence goes on along the minus strand of NZ_REFJ01000003.1, from coordinate 77,795 downwards.
GGACCTTTGTCAGAGATTTAGCGGCATCAGGTTCTACCATGTCAGTACGGAATATTGCGGAGGAAATTACTGCCCTAGGGCATCGCTACCAAGCACGACTACTGATGCTAGAGGAGCGGGAACCCAGCGCACACGTCGCGAATTTATTTGAGCTGACGCCGGGTGATAAGGTGTTCTACTCCAGTATCGTCCATTGTCAAAATGACCGCCCGCTTCAATGGGAGCAGCGCTATGTGAAGTGCTCAGCGGTACCGGAATATCTAGAACAGGATTTTATACTAATGACGCCTAATGCCTACCTCAGTGAGGTGTCGCCGTTACAATCCGCTTCCTCTACTATCAGCGCGGTGAATGCGAGTGCTACGGCCGCAGAGCACCTCGAAATTTCCATTGGCACAGCCTGCCTTAACATTGAACGAATCACAGCTAGTCGGAATGGCATAGTGTCACTGGCTGAGCTCATTTACCCCGGAGAGCGCTACAAATTAAGCGCCGATTTAGACTACAGCTAGGATCTATCATGAATAAGCGAATTGATAATAATCGAATAATAAAATCGCCAACCGGTTCCGTGCTCAGCTGCCAATCTTGGCAGACTGAAGCCGCTATGCGAATGTTGATGAATAATCTACACCCCGACGTGGCGGAGAAACCGCAGGAGCTCGTGGTCTATGGGGGCATCGGCCGCGCCGCGCGCGACTGGGAAAGTTATGATCGAATTATTGAGGTTCTTCAGCGATTGACCGATGAGCAGACGCTGTTGATCCAGTCCGGTAAGCCAGTTGGTGTGTTTACCACTCACCCGAATGCACCGCGAGTACTGATTGCCAATTCGAACCTTGTACCAGCTTGGGCCAATTGGGAACACTTCAATGAACTCGATAAGAAAGGTCTTGCCATGTACGGGCAGATGACCGCTGGATCGTGGATTTATATTGGTTCTCAGGGCATTGTGCAGGGAACCTATGAAACTTTTGTGGCGATGGCAAAGCAGCACTTCAGCGGTATTGCCTCAGGCCGATGGATTCTCACCGGTGGCCTAGGTGGCATGGGAGGCGCTCAACCACTGGCTGCTACCATGGCAGGCTTCTCAATGCTTGCGGTGGAAGTGGATCAAGAACGTATCGACTTCCGACTACGCACAGGATATCTCGATGAGCAAGCTACGGATCTGGATGACGCGCTGCAGCGCCTTGAGCAGGCCAAGCTAGACGGTCGACCTGTCAGTATTGGGCTCTGTGCTAATGCAGCCGATGTCTATCCAAGTCTGCTTGGGCGAGGCGTGATTCCCGATGTCGTGACTGATCAAACTTCTGCACACGATCCGTTGAATGGCTATTTACCAAGGGGCTGGAGCTTGGTTGAGGCGGCTGAGCTGCGCCTGAAGGATGAGGCTAAGGTGGTTTTGGCGGCCAAGGAGTCAATGGCGATTCAGGTAGAAGCGATGCTAGGATTTCAGCGTGCTGGTTCCGCGGTAGTGGATTATGGCAACAATATCCGACAAATGGCGAAGGACATGGGCGTTGAATCAGCCTTTGATTTCCCCGGTTTTGTACCGGCTTATATCCGCCCGCTATTTTGCGAAGGTATTGGCCCATTTCGGTGGGTAGCGCTATCTGGGAATCCAGAAGATATCTATAAAACGGATGCCAAAGTTAAAGAATTGATTCCCGACGACCCGCACCTACACAACTGGTTGGATATGGCCCGCGAACGCATCAACTTCCAAGGGCTACCCGCTCGAATATGTTGGGTGGGCTTAAAGGGTCGCGCGCGATTAGCCAGAGCCTTCAACCAAATGGTTGCATCCGGTGAGCTTGACGCCCCCATTGTGATCGGCAGAGATCACCTTGACTCGGGCTCGGTTGCCAGTCCTAACCGCGAGACGGAGGCGATGATGGATGGCAGTGATGCGGTCTCGGATTGGCCACTGCTCAACGCGCTTTTGAACACTGCGTCAGGTGCCACATGGGTATCCTTACACCATGGTGGGGGAGTAGGCATGGGTTACTCTCAACATTCAGGGGTAGTGATTGTCTGTGACGGGACGGAGGAGGCTGCTGAACGAGTTAGCCGCGTCCTATGGAACGATCCGGCAACCGGTGTCATGCGGCATGCGGATGCCGGCTATGATATCGCTAAAGCGTGTGCTCAGGAGCAAGGTCTTGATCTACCGATGCTGAGAGGGCAGAAATGATGGAAAAGTTCACTATTACTCCCGGAACGCTCACATTAGCCGATTTGCGCTTCATTGCGCGGAATCGAGTTCAACTTGTCTTAGATGAAAGCTGTTATCAGCAAGTTAATGCGTCTTCCGCAGCCGTTCAGCGAGTCATCACTGAAGGGCGAACGGTCTACGGGGTGAACACCGGCTTTGGTTTGTTGGCCAATACCACGATTGCGGAAGAGGATTTGGAACTCCTGCAGCGTTCAATTGTACTTTCACATGCAGCAGGCGTGGGTGAGCTCATGGCGCCTGAAGTTGTGCGCCTGTTAATGGTGCTCAAGATTAACTCATTGGCACGCGGATTTTCGGGTATTCGCTTAGCGGTAATCCAAGCCCTGATCCAATTGCTCAACCATGAAGTCTATCCGGCTATTCCCGAAAAGGGCTCAGTAGGTGCTTCAGGCGATCTGGCGCCGCTCGCTCATATGAGCATCGTGCTATTGGGGGAGGGTGAAGTAATCGTTGACGGAGAGCGACTCCCTGCAAAGGATGGCTTGGTACTGGCCGGACTCGAACCAATTAGTCTTGCTCCAAAAGAGGGGCTTGCACTCCTGAATGGTACCCAAGCTTCTACCGCTTTTGCGTTAATGGGCTTGTTCGGAGCGGAAGACAATTTCGCCGCGGCGATGGTGACTGGCGCAATGTGCGTTGAGGCAGCGATGGGCTCGCGGAGACCCTTTGACGAACGTATTCACCTGGCTCGCGGGCACGAGGCGCAAATTGCTACGGCGGCCATTTACCGCCGACTACTGGGAGAGAGTGAGCTGGGCGATGCTCACATCGATTGTCAAAAGGTGCAAGATCCCTATTCGCTGCGTTGTCAGCCGCAAGTGATGGGAGCCTGTTTACAACAGCTTGAGAATGCGGCCAAAATTTTGCACGTCGAAGCGAATGGTGTCTCTGATAACCCACTCGTATTTGCCGAGGACGACGAGTTTATTTCGGGCGGCAACTTTCATGCCGAACCCGTAGCGATGGCGGCGGATAATATAGCGCTAGCTATTGCCGAAATTGGTGCGCTCTCGGAACGACGTATGGCATTGCTCATTGATTCAAATTTATCGGGCTTACCGCCGTTTTTGGTTGATAACGGTGGCGTAAACTCTGGATTCATGATTGCTCAGGTCACCGCAGCCGCGCTCGCGAGTGAAAATAAAAGCTTGGCGCATCCCTCGTCGGTGGATTCGCTTCCCACCTCGGCCAATCAAGAGGATCACGTTTCGATGGCGACCTACGCAGGTCGAAGACTGAGAGATATGAACACCAATACTGCGGGCATTTTGGCAGTGGAGCTGCTGTCAGTGGCTCAAGGTCTAGATTTTCGAGCACCTTTGAAGAGTAGTGATGAGATCGAAGCCGCTAAGGCGTTATTGCGCGCCGTGGTGCCGTTCTATGACAAAGATCGTTACTTCGCGCCTGATATCGCTGACGCCCAAACCTTAATTGAAACAGGAGCGTATTTGCCTTTCTTGGAACAGCAGCTATTTAGCTCACTGTTGTAAGCAAATATTTTACGCTAGGATTGGCTCGGATTTCCGCCAACTTACGGAATTTGGTTTATAATTTGGCAGCTGGCTGGCTCAGATTTACGTTTGAGCCAGCATTAAATTTTGCGAGTGAAAATACCCACATATTAAGGAAAATCCATGCAGATCCCTGTCGTTGACTATCGGGCAGCCGACGCCCCTCAGCGTTTTGTTGAATCACTTAGAGAGACCGGTTTTGGCGTCCTAGTGAATCACCCTATTAGTAAACAACTTGTGCAGTCAATTTATGACCGCTGGTATGACTTCTTTTTGAGTGACGCTAAGTTTCAGTATGAATTCGACCCCGAGAAACAAGATGGCTACTTCTCGAAGGTTATCTCTGAAACCGCCAAGGGCGCGAGAAAAAAAGATCTTAAAGAATACTACCATGTCTATCCTTGGGGACGGATACCGGTGGAGTTGAGCGATGAAATTCTATCCTACTATGAGCAGGCGTCTGAATTAGCGTCGGAACTGCTTAATTGGGTTGAGGATAACTCGCCGGTCGAGGTTGCAGATAAGTATCTCGAACCGCTGGCTGATATGATTAAAGATACGCCAAATACACTACTTCGAGTATTGCACTATCCTCCACTGTCGGGAGAAGAAGAGCCTGACGCCATCCGCGCTGCTGCACACGAAGATATCAATCTATTGACCATTCTTCCTGCTGCGAATGAACCTGGCTTGCAGGTATTGACCAAGGAAAATGAGTGGCTAGATGTACCCTGCGAGTTTGGCTACTTGGTGATTAATATTGGCGATATGCTACAGGAAGCCTCGGGAGGGTACTTTCCCTCAACCACTCATCGAGTAGTGAACCCGGTTGGTGAGGCGGCAACGCAATCACGCATATCTCTGCCGTTATTCTTGCACCCGCGAGCAGAGGTAAAACTCTCAGAGCGCTATACTCAGGCAAGCTATCTTTTAGAGCGTTTAAGGGAGCTAGGAGTTAAGTCCTAGTTCGCATCATTAGTGCTCATTCAAGAGGTTACTCACGGCGCGGCCGTTCCCATAGCGAGTAGTTTAAGTAGGTAATTTGTTAGTAGCGTCCTTGAATGCCCAGTTACGCATCGGAGTGACCGGGCACTATTAGTGGTTCAGCTAAGACACAGCCATAAAGAAGCCAGCAAGTGTGGCGCTCATTAAATTCGCTAAGGTTGCGGCAGTTACCGCTAGTAAACCGAGTTTCGCAATTTCGTGGCGTCGGGACGGCGCCATTCCTCCAATTCCACCAACCAAAATGGCGATACTAGAAAAGTTAGCGAAGCCACAGAGTGCGAAAGTCACTATAACCTGAGTGTTGAGGCTAAGTGTTTCTTTGATTTGAGCAAATTCAAGATAGGCTACAAACTCGTTGATCACAATCTTCTGACCGATGAAACTTCCAGCAATTGAAGCTTCGTTCCATGGGACGCCTAATAACCAGGTGACCGGCTGGAACAGCTTACCTAACAGATAGTCCATGCTAAGCGCATCAATCGCGAGGAAGCCGGCAATTCCTGTTACTTCACCAAACCATCCTAGGAAGCCGTTCAGCAAGGCAATAAGTGATACAAAAGCTAGTACCATCGCGCCGACATTAGCGGCCAATTTCATGCCACTTGCCGCCCCAGATGCGGCAGCATCGATAACATTTACCGGTCCATCTTCTTGTTCGTCGAGTTCCGCCAAGCTTTCTTTGGGTGTTTCTACCTCAGGCAAGATGAGCTTTGCCATCAGTAAGCTTCCCGGTGCAGCCATAAAGCTAGCGGCAATTAAAAACTTCAGTTCAATACCTACTGCCAGCAAGCCCGCAATGATGGAACCCGCTACGGTAGAGAGCCCGCCAACCATGACGGCAAAGAGTTCAGACCTGGTCATTGTTGGTAAGAACGGTTTAACCAGCAAGGGGGCTTCGGTTTGGCCAACAAATATGTTTGCGGCGGCAGAAAGCGATTCGGGACGACTTGTTTTGGTTACTCGCTGGAGTGCGCCACCAAGAATGCGAATTACCCATTCCATTAAGCCAATGTAATAGAGCACGGCAATCAATGAAGAAATAAAGATGATCATTGGGAGTACCATGAAGGCAAAAACAAAGCCGATGCTGCCGCCGCCACCGGCGGCAATCTCGGGCCCAAAGATGAAGCTAATTCCCTCTGTACCATAAGCGATGACATTGCTGACACCGTTAGATAGTGCGAACAGCATGTCTTTACCTGGCTCCCACCAGAGCACCATAGCGCCAATGGAAAATTGCAGTAAGAACGCGCTCACAACGGTACGATAATTAATCCTGTCCTTATGCTTCGAGAGGCAGTAGGCCACCGTCAAGAGGAACAAGATACCGATGATAGAACGTAAAAAAGTCAAATCCATTGAGAGTTCTCTTTGAGAAAGTTTCCGCTAGTTTAAACCACCCAGAGAGTGTGGCAATAAAACATTGAAATAAAATGACTTGCTTTGGTGATATCATGCGGTAATATGTAATCAAATTACATGAGGTGTAATTACTGTGTCTGAATTACAAGTTCAAATGGAAGCGTCGCTGGCTAGTCTTTCAACTGCGGAACGTGCAGTAGCGGAAGTCATTTTAGCGGATGTTGTCTCGGCAACGCGCATCAGCACTGCCGAGTTAGCAGCAAAAGCTGAAGTCAGTCCGCCAACGGTCGGCAGACTCGCCAAACGTCTTGGTTGTGATGGATTTCCGGACCTTAAGCTTAAGTTGGCATCGTCAGTTGCCGTTGATGCGCAGTTTAGCGGTGGTGTTATTGATGATAGTTCCGACAGCGATATCGTCCACGGTTTGATTCGTCAGGCTAAGGCAGATTTAGATGCGCTGCCTGCCGCCGTTAACTCGGTTGATATGAACGCGGTGGAGCAAGCGTTAAATAAAGCAAAGCGATTAGAGTTTTATGGGATCGGTGCTGCCGCAGCCGTGGCGGCTGATGCGCAACACCGCTTTTTTCGAATGGGTGTATCTGCCGTTTACTACGAGGATATATTGAAGCAGCGGATGGCTGCGGTAGCGGCGGATGAATCGGTTTGTATTGTGCTGTTCTCGTTTACTGGGAGAACTTCATTGACCATCGAGGTAGCAGAGTTAGCTAAGCAATCCAACGCTACGGTCATTGCAATCACCCGCGCAGGGAGTTCATTGGCTAAGGTTGCCGATTTCGTCCTACCTATTCGCTCCACTGAGAATACTGAGCTCGTAACCCCAATGAGCTCCCGGTTGCTGATGATGATGTGGGTGGATCTGCTGTCAACAGCTATGTACCGCCTCCGTGGCGAGCGCGCTAAATCAACTTATCAGCGTGTCAAAAAGAGTCTCGCGGATACGCGAAAATAACTGTCATAAGATTATAAATAAGGTAGTAAAATGATTAACGTTGCAATTAATGGTTTTGGACGTATTGGCCGTATGGTTACTAGAGCGCTATATGAGTCTGGGGCCAATAACAAAATTAAATTGGTAGCAATCAATGATTTGATGTCCAACGAACATCGTGCGCACCTGCTCAATTTCGATACTGTTCATGGTGTTTTTCCAGAAACTGTAGCGCTTGAAGGTGATCAACTTTCCATTGCGAATGACCAGATAACATTGCTTTCTCAAGCGGATCCAAGCAAGTTGCCATGGGCTGATCTTAAGGTTGATATCGTACTGGAGTGCACGGGACGCTTTAATTCTAAGGACGCTTCAGGCGTACATCTGGAAGCCGGTGCAAAAAAAGTGCTGTGCAGTGCGCCAGTGGCCGATGCGGATAAAACTATTGTTTTCGGCGTTAACGACGATACCTTAACGGCATTGGATACCGTGGTGTCTAATGCGTCCTGTACCACTAATTGCCTTGCACCTGTCGCTCAAGCTCTCCATAAAGCGTTGACTATAGTGCAGGGTAATATGACTACCGTACATGCGTATACCGCTGACCAAATGTTGATGGATGGACCTCATTCAGATATGTATCGAGCTCGCGCCGCGGCACACAATATGGTGCCAACGAAGACTGGTGCGGCAGCAGCGGTAGGTCTTGTTTTACCCGCACTTCAAGGGAAGCTAGACGGCATGGCGGTTCGTGTTCCTACGGCGAATGTCTCTTTGGTTGATTTGACGGTGTTAGTAGAAAAGGATACTAGTGTCGAGGTGGTTAACGAAATCCTTCGTTTGCGAGCCGAGCAGACGCCAGGTGTGGTTGGCTTTAATCAACTACCGCTAGTTTCGAGCGATTTTAACCACAATCCTGCGAGTTCAACCATTGATGCAACTCAGACGCGCGTCAATGGCAAACTCGTTAAAGTAATGGCTTGGTATGACAACGAGTGGGGCTTCTCGAATCGAATGCTTGATACGGCTCAAGCCATGTTTAACGCTCAGTAATAGATCCCGTACAAGGTGTGGCTCAGCTACATCTGTCCTCTTCGCCGGCTTATGCCGGCATTTTTTTGTCGGCATTTTTTTGTTGGCTGATCGTGGCTCACCGACCCAATCAGCGGTAGACTATGAAGATGAAAGAAAATCTACCTTCACTTCCCAATTCATGGGTCCCTTTCTTGGGTGCAGCTTGGTCCCAGTTAATCCGAGATAACCGGGATCAGTTGACTAGAACAGACCTAACACCGCCCAAAGCGTTGTGGTTTAGAGTGTTTGAGATGCTTGCGCCTCAAGCGGTTAGGGTGGTGATTTTAGGGCAGGATCCCTACCATGGAGCACATCAGGCTGAAGGTCTGAGTTTTTCCGTCCCTGATGATCAGCGGGTCCCACCGTCGTTAAAGAATATCCTAAAAGAACTGGCTCAGGATGAGCAAACCTATCCTGTTGATCATGGGAACCTCTCTGAATGGGTAGAGCAGGGGGTAATGCTACTTAATTCCGCATTAACTGTACCTCTTGGCGATCCTGGCGCACAGCTTGCGGTATGGGAAGCGTTTACCGACGAAATAATTCGGACGCTTAACAATCAGCCGAATGGCATCGTATTTCTACTATGGGGAGCGTTTGCTCAATCCAAGGGCGCGTTGGTTGATGCCGATAAACACCTAGTACTGACGGCAGCGCACCCTTCGCCGCTATCGGCCCATCGGGGTTTTTTTGGCTGTCGCCATTTTAGTCAAGCGAATCGCTGGCTAGAAGCTCACGGTCAGACCGCAATCAATTGGCAATTAACCCCTATCAATCCTTCGCTGTTTTAGTCAGCGCTTGCTCAGTGAATGCTTGTACTCGCGACCGCAGATGTTTGTTGTCGATAGTGGTGAGTTGTTGGTCTTGAACGAGGCGTCTACCGGCCACCCAAACGTCCGTTACCCGATGACCTATTTGTGAGTAGACGAGTTCAGCAATAAGATTGAAGCACGGCTGCAAGTCGATCCCGCTCATATCAATTGCAATCATGTCAGCTGACTTTCCGCGTTCTAGTGTTCCGCAGATATCCTGCACACCCAGCGCTTTGGCGCCATTAATTGTGGCCATTTCTAGGGCGCTTGTCGCGGAGATAGCCTCAGGATTGCCGTGCTTTATCTTTGCGGTAAGGGCGGTGTATTGGAGTTCGCTAAACATATCTAGAGCATTGTTACTGGCAGCACCGTCAGTACCAATCGCTACGTTAACACCGTTATCTAATAGCGCCTGGGTTGGGCACATACCCGAGGCTAGCTTAAGGTTTGAACGCGGACAGGTAATCACCGATGCCCCAAGTTTGGCGACAGCTTCTATATCGGCGGCAGTGAGCGCCGTCATGTGAACGAGTTGTGATTTCGCATCGATAAATTGGTTGTCAATGAGCCGGTTAAGAGGACGAGTGCCACTACTGGCTACCGCGTCATCAACCTCCTGCTGTGTTTCGTGGAGATGAACCTGCAACGGAATGTCAAATTCATCCGCAAAAGCCTTGGCCTTGGCGAAGTTTGTATCATTAACCGTATAGGGAGCATGGGGAGCAATGGCAAAGTTAATTAACTCATGCTGTTTTAGGTCTTCGGCCATACTTCTCGCTTTGCTGAGGTAATCGTCTGGTCCCGAACCCCAATTACACGGAAAATCAAAAATGGTCGCAGCAATTTGTGCGCGCATACCAACCCTATCTACCGCTTCAGCGGCAGCGTCAGGGAAGAAATACATATCAGAGAAACAGGTGGTGCCGGTCATCAACATTTCAGCCATAGCCAGCTCGGTACCTAGCTCGACAAAGGCTGCACTCACAAATTTGGTTTCAGCCGGCCAGATGTGATCGTTGAGCCAAGTTTGTAATGCCAAATCGTCTGCAAAGCCGCGAAGTAGGCTCATGGCTGCGTGGCCGTGCGTGTTGATTAAGCCGGGCATTAGGAGATGATTGTCGAAGAAGAGTTCGTCGGCCGCGCGATAGCTGAAGGGGATCTCGTGAGACGCAACCAAATCTACGATTTGGCCTTCATCAATGACAATGGCGCATTCGTTCTGAATTGTCATTGGCTTGATGGCTAAGAGATATTTGCAGTGCAGAATGGTGTCAACGAATTGTACGCTCATGGCTAATTCCCTTTAGTTATCATCTCATTTTAGCCTTACTCGTTGCTCAGTGATACTGTGATAAACACTTGAGTGATCTGATACGAGAATAATTGACTATACATTGATCAATCATTAGCTAATAATTCCTGGTAGGTAGTAGCTATTCTCTCGTTTCAACAAAGGAATGCTTCAACGTGTTTGAATTTCGATCCGGCTGGTTAGATCTAGTTTCTTGTGGGGCCGTACCACGGCTGATTCTCAACGAGCTTAGACGCCAAGGCATTGATGATTCAGTCCTTTACACAAGGCTTTCAATTTCGGCTGCTGAGTTTACTGATCTTGACCGACCATGGTGTTTTAAGGAGTTAAATCTGCTGCTCTCGTTGGCTCAGAGCCATACGGGGCAGTATCTCATTTTTAGTGACCCTGTCGATGTCGCACGTCGTTTGGCAATCGGTAAGGCTCGCCTCGGGGCTCACTATGCCGAGGACTTCCGTGGTGCAGTAGGTTTCCTCGCCGAGAGTTCTCAAAGTATCCAGCGCTATATTCAGCTCTCGGTTGAAGAGAGCGATAGCCACGTAGACCTGGTACTTTCGCCGACGATGGAATTGGGAGGCCTGTCTGCTTTCTTGCACTTTTTAGTACTGCTGACTACCATGCAAATGCTGAAATTCCTCGCCGCGGATGAAATGCACTGTTTCGATGCGACACTCTCTGGTGATCTTGTTGGTAGCGCCCCTGAGTTAAGTAGCCAGAGCCAGTTAGGACAGTTCAATTATGGCGGAAATCGGACTTTTATTCGGTACTCGAGCGCACTCCAAGCAGCGGGTATGAGCAGCTATGATTTAAGTCGTTTCACGCTTGCAAAGTGTAATGCGGCGCAATCGAGGCAATTAGACTACTGTCAGATGAGCTGGGGAGATAAGACCCGAGTAGTTCTCATGGATTCCAATTTTAGCGCCATGGCACAAGACGTAGCCGCTGAATTCGGGCTTACCGCCAAGACTTTTTCGCATTACCTTTCACGTGAGGGATTAACTTTCAAGGAGCTTAAGGGCTTCATGGTGGCCGAGCGAGAAGTTCTTTCGCAAGTTGCACGAGATAGTCAGGGTAAACACAGTGCAGTGTCTAGCACGGAAAGGTTGTGAACGTTTAGTTGTTAGCTGCGTTGAGTTGCCGATGTAACAGCATGGCAAGCAGGATTATTGCTCCACCAAGAAGTAGTTTTGTTACATTCACCTCGGCACCCCATAAAGCCAGGTTAACCGCTAAGCCCACAGGTATTACGGCGTTATTCATGATAGCTAATGTACCCGTATCGGTGGTCGCCGCACCTCGATTCCACCAAAAGTAACCAACCCCTGACGCAACAACCCCCAGCCAAATCAGGATGCCTATCTGCTCAAGCGTAATATTTGTGGGGGCTTCTCCATAACCAAGCATTGCAATGAAGGTAACCAATGTGGCGCCAAGGAAAAAGTAGCGTTGTTGTTCCGGAAGGAGGCAGCGGGGCGCCCGTTGAGCGAGGCGTTTGAAGGCCACCTGGCCAAAGGCAAAGCAAACGTTAGCGCCCTGCAGGACTGCGAAGCCAAACCAGAAATCTTGACCGGGGGAGTGTTGGCGAATGACAAATGCGCCGATCACAGCTAGTGAGGCAACCAGCAGTACTCTTGGCTGAAAACGACAATTAAATAGATCATCGATCAGGGTCACGTAGATAGGAGTGAGGATAGTAAATAATAGAACTAGCGGCACACTAAGAAAATTAAATGCATGAAAATAGCATACGTACATTAAGCCGAGCTGCACCCCGCCAATGGCAATAAGCTTCAGACTCAATGAATCAATCGCTAGTGGCTTTCTCAGTATCAGTGTAAAAGTGAGAAGCGCAAGGAACGAGCGGATGAATGCAGCCGTATAACTATTCACTGAACCGGCGAGAAACTCGCCGATTAAGCTAAAAGAAAAGGCCCACAAAAATGTGGTGGCAATCAAATATTTCATGAGCCGCGGACGCTTTGTTAGGAGGATTATTGCTCGGTGATGTTCTTATACAGCGAGGGATCATCCATAATACAAGCCGTAGTGGTATAAACCACGTCCGTTGAGCTATTGAGAGCCGTTTCGAGTGAATCCTGGAGTACCGAAATGACAAAGCCTATAGCCACTACTTGCATAGATATCTCGTTATCGATACCAAACAATGAACAGGCAAGCGGAATCAGTAATAGTGAACCACCGGCCACCCCCGATGCTCCGCAAGCACTCACTGCGGCAACCACACATAATAAGAGTGCCGACGCGAAGTCCACTTGGATACCCAAAGTTGCTGTTGCGGCTAAGGTCAATGTTGTAATCGTAATAGCTGCACCAGCCATATTGACCGTAGCGCCTAAAGGAATTGAAACCGCGTAGGTGTCTTCTGGTAGGCCGTAGCGCTTACACAAATTCATGTTTACCGGGATATTCGCGGCCGAAGAGCGCGTAAAAAAAGCGGGCAAACCGCTAGCAAGCAAGGTTGGAAAGATCATCGGATAAGGATTGCGGCCAATAACGAGGAACACAATCAGCGGGTTAACTACCAACGCCATTACCAGCATGCAACCAATGAGTACGGCGAGCAGGTGTGCGTAGTTCATCATTGCCTCAAAACCCGTGGTCGCGATTGAGTAGGCGACCAGGCCTAAGATGCCGATAGGAGCGAAAGCAATCACAATGCGCACTACTCGCGTAATCGCTTCGGCAAGGTCAGAGAGTGATTGTTTAGTGGTGTCACTTGATTTTTGCAGGCCTAAACCAAGTAATACAGCCCAGGTGAGAATGCCAATGTAGTTGGCAGATAACAATGCATCGATTGGATTGGCTACGATGTTGAAAATTAGGGTGTTCAATACACCACCGATGCCCGAAGGCGGAGTAATGCTGGTATCGCCAACGAACAGCACGAGCTCGGATGGAAAGAGAGTGCTAGCTGATAACGCAATAACGGCGGCGGTTACCGTACCGAGTCCGTAAAGCACTAGTAGAGCGCGGATGCTCGTTTTTTTCCCTGGTTGATGGTTAGCAATTGCTGAGCAAACCAAGATAAAGACCAGGATAGGTGCAACTGCCTTCAAACCGCCAACAAACAGGTCGCCGAGTAGACCTAGAGAGACGGCTGTCGATGGTGCAACGAGTCCAATCACCGCGCCGATAAGAAGTCCTACGAAGATTTGTAGAATGAGACTACTCGTTTGCCAGAGGCGAACAAAAGGTTGAAATACGGCTAGCATCGATTGGTACTACCTTAAAATTAGCTATTTAGATGGTTCCAAGAGTAACGGTTCACTAGCCAGATAACAATACAATCGGCAGTGAATATTCGCGCAAGCGGTAATTCATATGGGTTGTATTTACACTTAATGTTATATATATTTAACTAATGTTATCAGCTTTGAGGAGTGTTGTATGAGTGGCCAAGGTTCTACCGCTAACGTTATTGCGGCAATTTGCAGTGTTATCATCCCTGGTTTAGGGCAGCTAGTCCAAGGGCGGTTATTGGCGGCAATTATCCAATTCGGGCTCGCCGCATTACTGTGGCTGGTATTGTTGGGGTGGATTATTCATATCTATAGCATTATCGACGCGGCGCGATTCAAGGCGAGTTGAGGGCAGTCGGTCCTAAGAATTCAAGTGTGTTGTAAAATTGGTTTAGGCTATAGTGAGATCAAAGAGGATTTGCTATGACACTAATGCAACGCGTTTTACTATTAGTTTCCACAGTTGGTAATGTTTTCGCAGCGGGGATCGCCGTCGTCTTTGATAGTTATTTCCTGTTGCTCTTAACACTCAGTTATTCCGTCATTGGCCTGTATGACGTTTTGTTAAATCGGCATACTATTACCACGTTATACCCTGTTGTGGCGCACATCCGATTTATCCTCGAATCCTTTCACGACGAAATTCATCAGTATTTTGTTGCCTCGAATACCGAGGAAAAGCCCTTTAATCGAGAGCAACGCAATACCGTCTATCGACGAGCGAAGCGTTTAAATGATGCTAAGGCGTTCGGGACCGAGCACGATCTTTACGAAGAAAATTATCTATCCATCGAGCATTCTATCTATCCCGTGGAGGTCACTGAGGCTGCGAAACGTCACGTCATTGGCTCATCCTCGTGCACCAAACCCTACTCGGCGTCGCGCTTGAACACCTCAGCGATGAGTTTCGGTTCACTGAGCGCGAATGCGATTAGTGCCTTGAATCGCGCTGCTAAAATCGGTGGCTATTATCATAATACGGGGGAAGGGGGCATTAGCCCCTATCACCAACAGGGGGGTGATCTGGTCTGGCAAATTGGGTCTGGCTTATTCGGATGTAGAACTGCTAGCGGAACTTTTGATGAGGATAAATTCAAAGAAGCTGCGTCAAAAGATATGGTCAAAATGATTGAGATTAAACTTTCTCAGGGTGCGAAGCCTGGCCATGGCGGCGTACTCCCCAAGGAGAAGATTACCGAGGAAATCGCCGCTGTACGGTTGATCGCAACCGATGAGGATTGTGTCTCCCCTGCGAGGCACCCGTTCGCCGCGTCGCCAGAGGGTTTGATGCAAAATATTGCGCGACTACGTGCGCTTTCTGGCGGAAAGCCTGTGGGTTTTAAACTCTGTCTTGGAAGACCCGTTGAGTTTGTGCAATTAGTGAAGGCAATGATCAATACCCAAATTGTTCCTGACTTTATTACTGTGGATGGTGCCGAGGGTGGCACTGGCGCTGCACCGGTAGAGTTCTCTAACCGTCTAGGCTACCCCGTAGCCGAGGGCATTGCCTTCGTCAATCAAGTGCTGACAGGAGCGGGACTACGCTCGGAGATTACTGTGATCGCGTCTGGAAAGACGGCCACAGGGTTCGATGTGCTGTCGAAACTGGCGCTGGGAGCAGATGTGGTCAATGCCGCACGGACGATGATGTTAGCGATGGGCTGCATACAATCACAAAGCTGCCATACGAATCACTGTCCCACTGGTATCGCAACGCAAGATCCAGTTCGCTCATCCGCTCTGGACCCGGCAAGTAAATCGGTCAGGATTGCTAATTTTCAAGCCGCTACCTGCGAACACTTCTTCGAGTTACTCGGCGCTATGGGCTTAGCTGATCCAGCTCAGCTTAAGCCTTGGATGATAAAGCGTAGAGATGGTGACGGAAATATTAGTGATTGTATTGAACCGGAGCAACTACTAGCAAACGGGCAGTTACTTACGGACGACATACCTGAGCGCTGGCGACAACTTTGGTCGACGGACGTCACCTAGCGATTACAAAAAAGCCCGAAGCTGAATGCCTCGGGCTTTTCATATCTTAGCAAAGCAAATTACTCAGCATTATGATAAACGCGCTGAACGTCATCTAGGTCATCAAGCATCCCGATGAACTTGTCGAACATGGGTCTATCTTCTTCGCTTATCTCGGTGGTAGTTTGTGGAATGAACTGAATTTCAGCCATTTCGAAGTCAATTTCGCCGAACGCATCCTGCAACGCTTGTTTAGCTTTGAAAAAGTCTGTCTGTGGCGCAAAGACGTTGATCAGGTCGTCTTCCTGCTCAATATCACTTACGTCCACGTCTGCCATCATGAGCGCTTCAAGGACTGCATCTTCGTCGTCGTGCTTGAAGGAAAAGATGGCACTATGATCAAACATATGACTGACGCTACCCTGGGTGCCAATCTTTGTTTTAGTCTTGGTGAAGCATTGGCGGACATCGCCGAAAGTTCGATTTGGATTGTCTGTTAGGCAGTCTACAATAACCATGCAGTTGCCTGGACCGAAACCCTCGTAACGAGCGCGATCAAAATTTTCACCACCGCCGCCTTCAGCTTTCTTGATCGCCTTGTCAATGACATGCGAGGGAACTTGATCCTTCTTCGCACGATCAATCAGTCCGCGAAGGCTAAGATTGCCGTCTGGGTCACTGCCACCTTGTTTGGCGACAACGTAAATCTCACGCCCGTACTTGCTATACACTTTTGATTTAGCGTCAGATGTCTTTGCAATAGATTCTTTGCGGTTTTGAAATGCTCTGCCCATGATCAACTCTCGAGGTTTTTAGTTAGGTTGATTTTAAAGAATGTCGGCGCGAATGCCAAACTATCTTACACAGCAAAAAAAAGACCGTCGTAAAACGACGGCCTTTTTAGATATGGTAGCAAGAGGCGGACTTGAACCGCCGACCCCAGCATTATGAGTGCTGTGCTCTAACCAGCTGAGCTACCTTGCCTTAACGAAGCGGAATTATAAGGATGAGCCGCTGAGTGTCAACCATTTTTTAGGAAAAAGCTAAACAAAATCAATCCCTTATGAAATTAACGAGCAATTGTACAGTTTGAGACGGAGAAATGACTAAATTGGCTATGTGCTCGGCTGGTCATCGATGGCATGAAGGGCTAATCAGTTCGCCAATAATTATGAAAAGATGATATGAGTTTTGTCGAGAATTGACGATGGAAATGGCTGGGGTGGTAGGGCTCGAACCTACGCATGACGGGATCAAAACCCGTTGCCTTACCACTTGGCTACACCCCAAGGAAGAGAGAGAAATTGGCTGGGGTGGTAGGGCTCGAACCTACGCATGACGGGATCAAAACCCGTTGCCTTACCACTTGGCTACACCCCAATTTCTCATCGCTTAAGGTCATTGCCTTAAGTCGATGCGAATTATAAACATGCTATTTAAATTGTAAAGAGAAAAGGTGAAAAAATTAGTTAATTCAGTAGCTTAGCGAGAGCTAAGTATCCCGAAGCTACCGAATCGAACTAAACGGCTCGCTATTAGACGTTAAAGCGGAAGTGAATGACATCGCCATCGGCAACAATATAGTCTTTGCCTTCGAGTCGCCATTTCCCGGCTTCTTTCGCGCCGGCTTCACCGTTATGCTCAATGTAGTGATCATAGCCAATCACTTCTGCGCGAATAAAGCCTTTCTCAAAGTCCGTGTGGATCTTTCCTGCGGCCTGTGGCGCGGTCGCGCCAATAGGGATGGTCCAGGCGCGGACTTCTTTTACACCAGCGGTGAAGTAGGTGTGTAAGCCAAGAAGATCATATCCAGCGCGAATGACACGGTCCAAGCCAGCTTCATCCCAGCCGAGTTCCGCGAGGAATTCGGCTTTTTCATCGTCTTCGAGTTCGGCGATCTCAGCTTCCATTTTATTACAGATAACGACGAGTTCAGCACGCTCTTCAGTTGCAATGGCGCGAACCACCTCAAGGTGAGGATTATTCTCGAAACCCTCTTCATCAACGTTGGCGATGTACATGGTTGGCTTCAATGTGAGGAAGTTAAAATGCTTAACCGCCTTAAGTTCGTCTTCACTGAGATCTAGGCTACGAAGAGGTTTGGCTTCGTTGAGATGAGGGATAAGCTGCTCAAGGATTGCGACGAGCTTAATCGCGTCCGCGTCACGACCTTTAGCTAGTTTTTGGTTACGCTGAAGGGCTTTTTCGCAACTTTCCAAGTCCGCTAGTGCCAGTTCAGTATTGATCACTTCAATATCAGCTGCTGGATTAATGGCGTTGGCAACGTGGATAACGTTGTCGTCATCGAAGCAGCGAACAACGTGGGCAATAGCATCGGTATCACGGATATTGCCGAGGAACTTGTTGCCAAGACCTTCGCCCTTTGATGCACCGGCTACGAGGCCAGCGATGTCAACAAACTCCATGGTGGTAGGCACAATGCGCTCGGGACCAACGATGGCTGAAATAGCATCTACCCGAGGGTCGGGAACAGGTACCACGCCTGCATTGGGCTCAATAGTACAAAACGGGAAGTTTTCGGCGTCGATACCCGCTTTAGTTAACGCGTTAAATAACGTTGATTTACCTACGTTCGGTAGGCCGACAATTCCGCAATTAAAACCCATGGTTATGCTTCCGTATCAATTCTGTGTGTGAAGTTTGAGCATTGCCTGATCAAGATCACCAGCGGCAATGGGCTCAATACATTTTAGTGTACGATCAATAGAGTGATCGATGCCAATTCGATCGTCCGCGCTAGGTTGGGACAGTACATAGTTGGCGACTTGTTTCGCCGAGCCTGGATGGCCGATGCCAATGCGTAGGCGGATAAAATTCTTACTGTTACCAAGCGAAGAGATAATGTCTCTAAGGCCATTATGCCCGCCATGGCCACCACCTTTCTTCAATTTAACGATACCTGGCCCAAGATCAAGCTCGTCATGAGCGACTAGGATTTGCTCAGGTTCAATTTTGAAGAAATTTGCCAGCGCCGCCACCGATTGACCGGAGCGATTCATAAAGGTAGTAGGAATGAGGAGGCGAACGTCTCGGCCTGCAATCGTAGTTCGCGTTGCTAGGCCATGAAATCGGGATTCAGAAACAAGTGACGCGCCATAAAGGCGCGCCAACTCGTTGACGAAGTCGGCGCCAGCATTGTGTCGAGTGCCCTCGTATTCTCTGCCTGGATTAGCAAGGCCTACGATGAGTTTGATATTCGACAAAACTAGCGCTCCCTTCAGCGGAGGAATTACTCCGCCGCGTCTTCTTCGCCTTCAGCTTCAGCAGAATCGTCTGCCGCAGCACCCTTAGGCTTCTTGATAGTAAGAATCGCTAAGTCGTGGTCTGAGCCGTGGCTAAGTGCAACACTTTCAACGCCCTTCGGAAGAACAACGTCAGAAATGTGTAGCGTGTCACCAGCGCCAACTTCTTGAAGGTCAACTTCGATGAACTCTGGAAGGTCCTTCGGAAGTGTGCTTACTTCTAGTTCGTTGAGCTGAGTAATAACAGAACCACCTTCTAGCTTAACGCCCTTTGAAGACTCAGCGTTTAGGAAGTGAAGTGGAACTTTCACGTTGATCTTTTCTTTTGCAGAAACGCGCAAGAAATCGGCGTGAACAATGATTGGCTTAGCCGGGTGGCGTTGTAGGTCTTTAAGGATAACCTTTTCAGACTTACGACCAATCTTGATCGTGATGATGTGGCTGTAGAACGCCTCATCTTCAAGCGCACGAGAAAGATCTTTGTGTGGTAGTGAGATAGTTAAAGGCTCTTTGTCGCCACCGTAAACGATAGCTGGAACTTGGCCTTCCAAGCGACGCAGGCGGCGGCTCGCACCTTTCCCCATGTTGTCACGGACTTCAGCCTTCAATGTGTAATCAGTCATTTATAACTCCTTAAAAATACAAAACCATCGCACACCCGCGACCAGGCTTATTGCGATGGCGTAAACCAATTCGACTGGTGTCGAATTAGTATTTGAGCGGTAATGAACCGCTCAAATTTGGGTCAATCAGTCGAACAGAGCGCTGATTGATTCCTCGTTGCTAATGCGTCGAACGGATTCGGCTAGCATCGGCGCGAGGGATAATACACGAATCTTTTTACAATTGCGCGCATCTTCTGAGAGCGGGATTGTATCGTTAACGATCAATTCGTCAAGCTCAGAATTATTTAGGTTGTCAATTGCAGGGCCAGAAAGTACTGGATGGGTGCAATAGGCAACAACTTTCGCCGCGCCACGCTTCTTTAGTGCCGATGCGGCGCTACAGAGTGTACCAGCGGTATCAACGATATCGTCGACCATAATACAGGTTCGACCATCGACTTCACCGATGATATTCATGACTTCGGCGACGTTTGCGCGAGGACGGCGCTTATCGATAATAGCAAGATCTGTGTCTAGCTTTTTGGCAACCGCTCGAGCGCGAACTACGCCACCGATATCCGGAGACACTGCGATGGGGTTGTCGTAGCTTTGATCAATGATGTCTTGCAGCTGACGAACGCTGCCATAACAGTTATCTACCGCTACATCGAAGAAGCCTTGAATCTGCTCAGCGTGAAGGTCGACGGTGAGTACACGGTCAACACCTACACCAACCAACATATCGGCAACCACCTTGGCAGAGATGGCAACACGTGCTGAACGAACGCGTCGATCTTGACGGGCGTAACCAAAGTAGGGAACGACAGCAGTGATTCGCTGAGCAGAAGCTCGACGGAGGGCGTCAACCATTACGATCAACTCCATCAGGTTGTCATTCGCTGGGGCGCATGTTGGCTGAATAATGAAAACATCCTGTCCACGAACATTTTCTTTAATTTCTACCATTACTTCACCGTCGGAGAAGGATCCTACTGACGCCTTTCCAAGTGGAATGTGAAGTTCATCGCATACTTTTTTTGCTAGTTCCGGGTTTGCATTCCCGGTAAATACCATTAGGTTAGCCACTGATATCGCCCTTGTTTGTTGAAGTCATTCAATCTGCGTTGTCGGTCTCATAAAGAGATGGCTGGGGTGGTAGGGCTCGAACCTACGCATGACGGGATCAAAACCCGTTGCCTTACCACTTGGCTACACCCCAGTGTATTAACTAACTAATTTGTGCAACAGGTGAATCGTTTATCCCCTGCGCTACGAAACCGTCGCAATTATCAGGCCGCCGGCGGAAAACTGCCTCTGCGTCCTGTTTGCTTTTGAATGCTGCAAAAACGCAAGCACCTGTACCGGTTAGTCTAGCTGGCGAAAATTTATTCAGCCAGTCAATTGTGCGATCTATCTCCGCGTACAGCGATCTAACGACAGGCTCGCAATCATTGCGACCACCCTGCCTCAAAACGGCCGCTACTGTACTGCTCGGGGTGTCTCTTGTCAATTCGGGATGGCTAAAAATAGCCGCCGTAGAGACCGAGACACGAGGGCGTAGTACAACGTACCAGTGGCAGTTTGAAGGGTAGGGTGTAATTCGTTCGCCAATTCCTTCAACCCACGCACTATGTCCACGAACAAAGAATGGGACGTCCGCTCCCAGGCTTAGTCCCATCGTCGCCAGTTCATCAATACTCAGGTTTAACTGCCATAGTGCATTCAGCGCAATCAGTGTCGTTGCGGCATTCGAACTTCCCCCGCCTAACCCACCGCCCATGGGGAGTAGCTTTTTTAGGCTTATCTTGGCGCCAAGTTGCGGATCGTCGGCAGTGAGCTTTAGCAGCTGTGCGGCCCGGAAAATGAGGTTCTCTTCCGGCGTAACACCTGGGATTTCGGGGCTGATGTCAATACGTGAGGTTTGTGGTTCAAAACCCATGTGATCGCCGAAGTTGAGGAGCTGAAAATAACTCTCAAGCAGGTGATAGCCATCCTCGCGTTGACCGATGATGTGAAGATTTAGATTCAGTTTTGCAGGGCTAAGTATTTCAAGGGTCATCTTAAACTCCAAGGTTCCAACTGGATACCAAGAGGGTAAGGCGCTGGCCATCGCGTTCGCAGATGATCCGGTGGGCCAGTGTGTAACCGTCTACCACTCGGAAGCGGTCAAGCTGAACGTGGGTACCGTCTTGGGTAAAACTTACTTGCGAGCTAGTTCGTTGATAGTTGGTTGCCGGCTTATCAGGGGCGGCCTCGCCATTGAGCCAAAAGGGCCAGGCATCGATTGGTGTGCTCCAGCCCAATTGCTCCAGCATTATAATTTCGGCCGGCCCAGTCATTAACACTTCATCGGTACGGATACTTAGATTGCTGGCATTACCGGCTATTTGGGTTGCGTAGCTGCCAAACGGACCGCTTAGGTTAATGAGATGATTGCTGTCAGCATAACGCCATGTGATGGTAGCTGAACCGCTCTCGCTTCCACGATATCCGAGTTTGCCAGACAGCGACCAGTTAGCTGGCAGAACATTGGTGTTGGAGGAGGGTGGCGCATAACTTTGACAAGCGCTCACCAAGCTTAAGAGGATGATAACGGCAATTCGAATCATCTTTCAGTGCTCCAGGTGATAGTTGGGAATCGCTCACGAGCGAAGCTGCGCACTTCGTCGGCCTGAGCTTGATTGCTCATGGCCTCCAGAATGGTGATTAGATGCGCCAGGATTTCGGGGTGATCAACGAGTTGGCTAGCTCGACTCACGTACTCATAGGCAAGGGTGAGATTTCCTTGTAGGTAATATAGCCAGCCAAGACTATCTAGGTAGGCTGGGTTCTCCGGCTCCGCGCTCAGGGCGATTTGGAGCTGCTGCTCCGCTTCATCAAGCCGAACTTCACGGGAGATCCAGCCGTAGGCTAGATTATTGCGTATTAAATGTGCATCTGGGTTATAACTGAGAAATTGCTCGTAGTATTGCTCGAGCTGGGTTTGTTGGCCGCTACGAGTTAATATTTCCGACAAGACTTCAAGCGCACTGAAACTGTGGGGGTTAGTCTCAAGAATTGACGCGGCTCGAGCTCGGCATACTGCCATCTCCTCACGGCCACACAGGTCTCGAAGTTCCAGTTGTATCCATTGTTCTGAGTAGGAAGGGTTTTCAATTCGTCGTTCATCATACCATTGCTCGATAACGGTGAGATTATCGCTGCTGAGCTCCATCCGCGCGAAGCTTTCTGCGGCGACGGTCACGTGCTCAGGCTGTTTGATCTGCATCAGCAGGCCTAAAGCCGCGCCCTGATTACCCTGCGCAATGAGGATTTCAGCGTCGATAAGCGCGGCGCGTTCGAGTAGTGCGGGGCGTTTTGCTAAATGCGCTGAAAATTCCGTAGCTTGTGTGAAGAAGCCTTGGGCCGTTAACCAGTTTGCGGTTTCCACGAGCCAAGCTACGGTGATATCAGGAGTGTCCAATAGCGGTCGGAAATTCGGTTCTCGGCGGTTGTCGAAATATTCAGTTTTTAATCGTTGCGTTTGAATATCAACGCTTTGGTGCTGTTCAAGAAATTTGTCGAGCACGGCGAGCGCTTTGTCGATATCGCCGACTTCAGCCATTAGCCCTGCGGTATTAGCGACAACAGCCTCGTCGTTGGGGAACTCAGTTAGCAGCTGCTCCATGAGCTCAATAGACTGCTCAGGAAATCGGTAGAAGTGAGTGAGGGCGATAGCAATGGTCACCGCGGATAAGTCGGGCCTCGCCGCCTGAACAGCTTTAAGTACCTCAACAAAGCGATCCTGGTTATCTGCGGGCCACCGCATTGCCGTTGCGCCCACGGACTGAAAGAAAGGGTTGGCTAGCGAGGGTTCTTTAATCTGACTAGCATAGCGAAGCGTTTCACCAAAATTTTGTTTGCTTAATTCATAGCGCGCATTTGATACCAGATACGCATCGGATGAATTATCCCATGAAGCCCAGTAGCTAAGCGCCGGTTTAAGATCGCTGCCAGACTGCTGAAGGTGCCACATTGACTCTTCTGCTAAAGATGGTTCATTAAACGCCTTTGCCGTCTCCATAGTGAGTTCGGCAGCCTGCTGATGTTGACCGCGAAATGCAAGGATGTCAGCGAGAAATAAATTCTCGATCATTTGCCTTGGGAGTGGCTTTTCTGGTGGTGAATTGTTGATGCTCTCGAGCCGGCTCGGCTGCGCTTCGATGTTATTGCCTTGAGAAGATGGTTGCGGCGAGGAAGCGCATGCGGTCAGCACAAGCACGGTGCTGATTAGAAGTAGCTTCTTGACGTGAGCGAAGGTTGATTTTCTCATTAGCTATTGAACACCGAAAACTGCCGTATCATTTCACTTAAGTGTAAAGGTATAATAACGGCTTTGAAACGAAATAATTGTAGTTGCTCAGATCTTTAGCAACCCTGTTAAAGAAAACTACTTGGAAAGAGATCAAACTTCTATGCCGTTACTGGCTATTGGATTTAATCACAAATCTGCAAGTCTCGCGTTACGCGAACAGCTTGCTTTTGCTCCTGATGCACTTCAGCATGCGCACCGTGAACTGTGTTCGTCATCGCATGCAGACGAAGCCGTCATCATATCTACGTGTAATCGAACGGAAATTGTCGTTCACGGTGCCTGTAATGTTACTGAAATTACCGAGTGGTTGGCTGAGTTTCATCAAGTGAGCGCTGAGGAATTGTCAGCGAGTTTGTATAGCTACTCCGATCGCGACGCGGTGGCGCACCTGATGAAAGTAGCAAGTGGGCTAGATTCATTAGTACTTGGAGAACCGCAGATTTTAGGCCAAGTTAAGTCTGCTTTTGCGGTGGCCACGGAGGCCGGTACGGTTACCGGTGCGTTCCATCAATTGTTTCAACAGGTCTTCAGCGCTGCTAAACGCGTTCGTTCCCAGACTGCTATTGGCTCTAGTCCCGTCTCGGTTGCCTATGCGGCGGTGTCATTAGCGCAAAGAATCTTTAGCGATCTTTCATCAACACATGCGTTACTTATCGGTGCGGGTGAGACCATTGACTTGGTTGCGCAGCACTTACACCAGCAGGGCGTGGCAAGTATGGTGGTTGCAAATCGAACGCTGGCTCGCGCCGAAGATGTAGCGGCGCGCTTCCAAGCACGGGGTGTGTTACTTAGTGAGATTCCTGATCATTTACCAAAAGCTGATATTATCATCAGCTCTACCGCCAGTCAGTTACCTGTCCTAGGTAAGGGTACGGTAGAAACGGCTATGACCAAACGACGACACCGGCCGCAATTTATGGTTGATATTGCGGTTCCCCGAGATATCGAGGCGGAAGTTGGCCAACTTGAAGACGTTTACCTCTACACGGTAGACGATCTGGCTAACGTCATAAATGACGGCTTAGCGGCTCGTGAGCAAGCCGCCACTCAAGCCGTTAAAATTATTGATGAACAAGTTGACCATTACCTCAAGCACCTCAGAGCTCAGGATGCTGTAGATACCATCAAGGCGTTCCGACAGCAAATTAGCGAGCATAAAGATATTGAATTGGAGCGCGCTGTAAAATTGTTAGCGCGAGGAGAAGATCCAGAGCTCGTACTGAACCAATTTGCTAGGGCGCTCACGAATAAAATCGTACATCAACCAACTAACGCGCTAAGTCAGGCCGGAAGAGAAGGGCGTCTTGACGTAATTGAATGGAGTCGCGAGCTGTTTGGTATTGATGGCGAACCGAGTTGATAAGAAGGTAACAATGAAACAATCTATACGAGAGAAACTCGAACAACTGGTAGATCGGCATGAAGAAGTTGGGCAATTACTGTCCGACCCCTCCATTATTTCACAACAGAACCGTTTTCGGGAGCTCTCTCAGGAGTATGCGGAGATTGAACCAGTGGTTCTCGAATTTAACTCCTGGCAGCGAGCTACTTCAGACATAGCTGAAGCGAAAGAGATGCTTGATTCCGGCGATCCGGAGATGGTGGAGATGGCTCAAGAGGAGCTTGGCGAGCTTGCTGGGCAATTATCGGCGTCAGAAGTTGAGCTTGAACGCTTAATGCTCCCGAAAGATCCAAATGATCAACGCAACGTATTTCTTGAGGTCCGAGCGGGAACTGGTGGAGACGAAGCCGCGATCTTCGCGGGTGATTTGTTCCGAATGTATAGCCGCTATGCCGAAGGGCGCGGTTGGCGTGTAGAAGTGATTAGTGAACGTGAAGGTGAACACGGTGGCTTCAAAGAGGTTATTACCCGCGTCGTGGGCCAGGGTGCTTTTTCAGCGTTAAAGTTTGAGAGCGGTGCTCATCGCGTTCAGCGCGTACCAGAAACTGAATCTCAGGGGCGTATTCATACATCGGCCTGCACGGTGGCCGTTATGCCTGAGGCTGATGAAATGGATGCGGTCGAAATTAACAAAGCGGATCTTCGTATCGATACCTATCGGGCTTCCGGTGCGGGGGGGCAGCACGTCAACAAAACCGATTCTGCCATTCGAATCACTCACCTGCCAACGGGGTTAGTCGTGGAGTGCCAAGAGGAGCGCTCTCAACACAAGAACCGAGCCAAGGCAATGTCATTGCTCGTTACGCGGTTGCGTGATTCAGCTGAACAAAGTCGCGCCACTGAACAAGCCGAAGAGCGCCGTAATTTAGTGGGATCAGGAGATCGTTCAGAGCGAATCCGCACCTATAATTATCCGCAGGGACGAGTCAGCGATCATCGTATTAACCTGACCTTATACAAGCTTGACGAGATCATGCAGGGGGATCTGGGGTTGGTTATTGAGCCGCTTATGCAAGAGCATCAAGCCGATCTGCTTGCTAGCTTATCTGAGGGCGATGCGTGAATGTAGCCCAAGCTCTCGCAAGTGCGACTGCTGAGCTAGCAACCACCTCGCCTGAGCCTGAGGTGGACGCCAAGTGGTTACTGGCAGATGTATTAGATTGTGAACTCACCCGCTTAATTCTTGACCGCGCTAAAGTGCTTAGTGACGTTCAGTGCCAGCAGTACCATGATTTCATTGCAAGACGAGCAGCGGGTGAGCCTGTTGCTTATATCACTGGGCGGCGCGGCTTTTGGTCAATTGAGTTGCAAGTGAATACAAGTACCTTAATTCCCCGCGCTGACACCGAATGCTTAGTAGATTACGCACTACAGTTATCGCTTCCTGCAAAGGCCAGTGTTTTAGATTTGGGGACGGGCACCGGAGCGATTGCCTTAGCCTTAGCTGCCGAGAACCCGAGTTGGGCCGTCACTGCCGTGGATAAGTTCGCGGAAGTGGTGGCGTTAGCTCGCGCGAATCAACAGCAATTGCAATTAAAGAATGTGAGTATTTTTCAAAGTGATTGGCTCGATTCAGTCGATGGAGAATTTGATTTAATCACTGCCAATCCCCCGTATATTGATTCACTAGACCCTCACTTAGCTCAGGGTGATGTGAGTTTTGAGCCCAAGTCGGCGCTCGTGGCGGCTGAAAGTGGGCTGGCTGATATCCATACTATCGCGAGGGGTGCCAGACAGCATCTTGTTAATGGTGGAGTGTTGGTGGTAGAGCACGGTTATCAGCAGGGTCGTGCTGTGCGTCAAATTATGCAAGATTATGGCTACGATCAGGTTGAAACTGGTCAAGATTTCGGCCGTAATGATCGTTTTACTAGCGCGCATTGGCGCGTAAATTTGCCTTAGGATTTCTTTATGTCGCCTCTTGTTCTAGATACCTTTAAGTTCTTCAAACAGTACTGGCGCTACTTGGTGCTTTTTGTGGTGCCGCTCGCGCTGATTGAGCATTTCGCCTTTCGAAACCTTATTGATCTGGAGCTTATACAGGCGGCGCAAACCGACGAAGCTTTGGCGGAGGCGTTGGCTGGGCAGTTTCCAACGCTTGCAACCCTAGAATTAATCTTTAAACCTCTGATTGAGGGTGTGGTTATCACTGCCACGCTTTCCGCTGTGATGTCTGGTGCCCTGGTAACTCGGGTGGTTCTCAATCGACTGTTGTCCGTATCGCCACACCTCTTGCTCGCTTTTGCGTTGCGTACCGTGCTGATTGTATTTGGCTTATTGCTGTTTATTGTGCCGGGTGTCTACCTATATCTTCGGCTTATCTTGATGCCGGTTATCGTTGTAGATAAGTCTGTGGGGGCGCTGTCTGCGATGAAGCAAAGTTGGCAGCTTACTGGGCCGGCGATGGGAACGGTATTTATTGGACTTCTGCAAATGGTGATGTGGGTGTTCTTCCCGCTGTTTTTTATTGGTCAGGTGGTTCCTACAGGCGCTGCCATGTTTGCGTGGGCCGCTATATCCGCCGTCGCCTTGGCAACATTCGATATCTTTAAGTGTCGACTCTATAATGAATTGAGCAAAGGCTCTTAAGGATGAGGAGATGAAGTTGATCACAACGTTGAAGCAAACGATTAGTCCCCGCTTAGCGAGTGCTAGCTTCTTGGCGAATCTAGCTTTACGCCTATTCTTGGCACCTATCTTTATTATGGCTGGATCGAAGAAACTGGCGAATATTGATAATACCATTGCGTGGTTTGCCAACGATGACTGGGGCTTGGGTTTGCCTTTTCCAGAGTTATTAGGCTGGTCGGTAGCGCTGCTGGAATTTGTTGGTGGTTTTCTTATTTTGTTTGGCCTGGCAACGCGGCTGATAGCGCTATTATTGTTCTTCACTATGATTGTTGCTGCGTTTACGGCACACTGGGCAAATGGTTGGCAGATGATTGCAGATCCAAGCTGGTTTGGCGTTAATGAGCGCGTTGCCGAATCGGCGGCAAAGTTAAGCAAAGCCAAGGAAATCTTGCAACAACACGGGAACTATCGTTGGTTGAGTTCCAGTGGATCAATCGTTATTTTAAATAATGGCATAGAAACAGCAATTAATTATGCCGTGATGTTGTTGGCGTTAGCAAAACTCGGTGGCGGGCGCTGGATCAGCATTGACTTCTGGATCAAGCGACGCGTCGGTAATAAAGTCGACGCATCATAACTCAGCTAATCAAAGCTGAACTTAATAGGAAATGAACTTGTTAAAACGATTTTTTACCAAGAAAAAAGAAACTCAAGCATCCGCGAACGAGATAGCTAGGGAATCAACCCGTGCATCGGGTGGAGCACAGCGTGAAAACGCGACGCAAAATAAGCGAAAAGGCTCCCCAAAGCCGAAGGGTAGAGCAAAAAAGTCGGTTGCAGCGAAGGCTGAACCAGTTTGGCAGCCAGCGGATTTTGAGGTGCCCGTCGTCGAAGGTAAAACCCGCTTTCATGATTTGAATCTTGAGCCTTCGTTACTGCATGGTATCGCTGATCTTGGGTTCGAATATTGCTCGCCTATTCAGGCTGAGTCGCTGCCTTTCGCACTTCAGGGAAATGATGTGGTGGGTAAGGCGCAAACCGGAACCGGAAAGACCGCTGCATTCCTGGTTGCTATTATCAATGACCTCCTTCGCAATCCTATCACTGAGGGGCGCTACGCGGGTGAAGCCCGCTCGTTGGTTATCGCACCAACTCGAGAGTTGGTCATGCAAATCGCCGATGACGCCAAAGCGCTCACTAAGCACACGGGGCTAAAGGTTCATACGTTAGTTGGTGGGATGGACTACGACAAACAGCTACGGCAAATTGAGCGCGAGTACATTGATATTCTTGTCGCCACGCCTGGGCGCTTATTGGATTTTGTTTCCAATCGACACTGCTATTTGGATGAGTGTGAGCTGCTTGTGATTGACGAGGCGGATCGAATGCTGGATATGGGCTTTATTCCCCAAGTTCGTCGGATTATTCAAGCGTCACCGCGTAAGGAAAACCGCCAAACACTCATGTTCTCGGCTACTTTCACGGATGATGTTAACAACTTGGCAAGTCAGTGGACAATTGACCCACACAAAGTTGAAATTGAGCCTGAGTCCGTGGCAACCGATTCTGTGGAACAGAAGGTCTATATGTGCAGCGCCGATGAAAAATTTGACGTGTTGTACAATGTTGTGCGCTTACCGGAAGTCGAAAACGTCATCGTATTTGCTAATCGCCGAGATACTACCCATCGTTTATATGACCGCCTGAAGGCCCACGGCTTTAAGGTAGGGATTCTTTCCGGTGATGTGGCTCAAGCGCGCAGAGTGAAGACCTTGGAGCAATTTAAGAATGGGCAGATTAATATTATGGTCGCCACTGATGTCGCAGGTCGCGGGATACATGTGGATGGTATTACCCATGTGATTAATTATACCCTCCCTGAAGAAGCTGAAGATTATGTTCATCGTATCGGGCGAACGGGGAGAGCGGGTTCGAAGGGAACCTCAATCAGTTTTGCCTGTGAAGATGACGCGTTTTTATTGCCGAACATTGAGGCGTTACTTGGTGATTCGCTGAAGTGTGAGCAACCACCTGAAGCATTGATGACGACTGCACCGTATGTGAAGGTTGAGTCAAAAAGTCAGCCGCCGCGCCGGAACGCTGGTCGTCGTCATCCGTCCGGAAGACGATAGCTCACTCCAAGCAATGTCTAGTGCCCGTGAGCGATAAAGTACTCTCGGGCGACTACGGCAGCCTCAGTTCGGTTCTTTACTCTTAAGCGCCTATAGATAGCGGTAAGATGGGTACGTACTGTTGCCTCTGAAATCGCCAGCTGCCTCGCAATCTCCTTGTTAACCATTCCTTGAACAACTAGATGAACAACTTCTTCCTGCATTTTTGTTAGATCCGCGGGGCGTTCTCTTACGTCATATTTCGCCGAAACAACGTGACGAATAACTTCTTCGAATCGTTTGAGCTCGATATCACGTTCGATAGCATGAAACGGGAATTCTGGTTCGATCGCCCATTGCTCACCAATTATGAAAATGGTTGTGCGGTTGGTTTTGGTGCGATTTAACTCCTCCATAATTTTGTCGCAGAAGTCCGATCCGGAGTCAATAATTACCAGTGGGTAAGCAGCAATGGTCGGGCGCTGGTTCTCGTAATGTGGTGTGAGGCAAACATTGCTGACTTGGTTAAATAGCGCGTCAATGGCGACAGATATCCCCTGCGCCATCAATGCGGAATTGGAGCAAATCAGTGTTGATATTCGACTATGTCCCACTGCTTTTGCTCCAAAGGTGACTCATTACTGAAGGATAAAAGAAATCGGTACGCTTGCTGTGTACGTAGACGTATCTAGCTCACTAGGGAAGCGCGGGTACGGGGCTGATCGATCAACCGCCCGAAGCGCCTCGCGATCCAATATCCCGTGACCTGAAGATTCGGTAATCTCAGCTGATACAACATTGCCGGCTTGGTCAACAGTAACATTCAAGGTAACTCGCCCCTCACGTCCCCTGTCTAAGGCTCTAGAAGGGTAGCGTACGTTGCGGTTTGTCCATTGCAGCATCTGCGATGAGTAGACCGCACCCATAAAGGCTTTCTGCGCTTCAAGCGCGGCCTCTTCGGCACTTTCATCTTCTTCGAACTCATCATCGAAGCTTAGTGCCGCAACAGTAGGCTCTGGTTCTAGTTCTGGCTCTGGCTCCGGTTGACGAACTGGCGCAGCAACAACCTCTACGACTGGCTCTGGCTCAGCTTCAACGACTGGTTCGGGTTCTACGGCAACTTCAACGGCTTCCGCTACGACTAGCCAGCCAGCGATGGCGGCTATTCGCTCGTCGCTAGGCTCGGTAGAAGCTAATGCGAGCAGCTCACTCGTGTTGGCGGGTAGTGATAAAATATCTTGGCGATAGTCCTGATCAACGCGAGGGCCAACCCAGTTAGATACAAGCAACGGCCATAGCTCAGGTGAGTACTGATCTAGTTCTATATCGTTAAGGCTGACAATGGTTGCCTCACCAGGAATAAAGTCGATGCTAAAACGATCATTCTGCCGCATTCGGCCTTTTAGAACCGTAGCGAGATCAAGTAGTTCAGTTTGATGCGCCGTCATTTCCTCTAAACCGACATTAATAGCAATACCTGACAGCCAGTATTGACGGAACTGACGTGAGCTCCAGCTACGCTTGAGAAGCGTCAGCTCCATCTGAGCTGGTGCTCCCGGGGTACGTGCCTCATTCGGCGTTGACGCAGGGTGAGTGACGTTAAGTTTGGCAAGAAACACGGGCTGTCGAAGTTCGCTGTGAACTGCTATACCGTTGAGTACTAAATTGTTTTCTGTTGCGAAATCAGCTTGACTGAAAGTGCTTAGCGAAACCAAGCAAAATCCAATCAGTGCTCCGTTTATTAACTTCTTCATCGGAGGGCTCTCTCTAAGTTACAGGCAATATTTTTTTAGTTGTAATACTGTCTACTATAACCTGATAGAAATAATGAGTACAGAATCAAATGGTTCATTTTTGATCATATTCATTTGTTGGTTCTGTGAGCCAATTCTCGCAATGATTATTGTTTTTTCGTCAATATCCCATCTTAGGATAAATGGTAAAAATTGGCCCATAGAAAACACGGAAGGAAAGCAACTCAGATGCGAGTATTATCAGGAAGTGAATTATTTGAAGATCGAACTCGGCTGATTCTCAATG
Source organism: Umboniibacter marinipuniceus (assembly GCF_003688415.1). Classification (NCBI taxonomy): domain Bacteria; kingdom Pseudomonadati; phylum Pseudomonadota; class Gammaproteobacteria; order Cellvibrionales; family Cellvibrionaceae; genus Umboniibacter; species Umboniibacter marinipuniceus. Next base: position 45,954 of record NZ_REFJ01000003.1, on the reverse strand, counting down.
CGACCCGTTTTTTACGTTCGGTAGAGGCTTTGTTTCCCAACGATTATAGGGAAATGATGCAAAGTGCTCATCTCTGGTGCTACGACGGTGGTGAATCAGTGATTCAAGAGGGTGATTCTGCAGGGAGTGTTTTCCTCGTCGTCAGTGGCTCGGTTAGTGTTAGATCTTCGAGGGTAGGTGAGCTTGCAGTGATAGGCGCCGGAGAGTGGCTTGGAGATATGTCACTATTTTCCGCGCGGAGCAGAACAGCAGATGTGCAGGTAGAAAGTAGTGTTGCTCGATTACTGATGATTCCAAAGAATATTCTGCAACCGGCTGATAGTAAGTTGTCCGATGATTTCAAACGGTATATCTACGAGTCTATTAGCCAGGGAATTCGCTGGAAGTTGGAGCAGGCTAAGATCAAGCATCCGAGCCCTGAACTCAATGAATCATTAATTCGTCTGGCTCGCCTTCCTGCGCGAGGCGGTGTTGAGGACTTCTATCAATTATTGACAGAAATGGCAGTATCGCTTCAAGCTTGGAATACCTACCGAGAGTCAGAGACCATAGTGAGCTAATATCGACTCGCACCCCAGCGATCCGCAGCAATGACCGTTACGCTAACTTCTCGTCGTCACGCAGCGGCTCAGCTGTTATGGTAAAGCGCACCCTACCTGGGTTCAAGTTCTCGGCGAACAGTTGGTGGGCAAAGTGTTCACAGATTAATTTGCTAAGGTAGAGCCCAAAGCCTAGATGTTGTGACGCGTCTCGCTTTCTCATGCTGACGAAGGCTTCGAATAGCTGTTTTGTTGGCTCAACAAGTTCCGGCCCCTCATTGGTAACGCTAAGGCGAATGGCATCAGGCTGCTCGTCGACATTTACGACTATGCAGCTGCCCTCATTATGGAAAGAGATCGCGTTATCAATTAGTTTCGTCATCGCTTGCGCCAAGAAATCGCTATCCGAGAGAGTAAAGCATGGAGTGGTTGGGCCTTGAAACTCGATCTTGAGTGTTGGATGAGCCAATTGATAACCCTGGACAACTTGATGGCCCAAGTCATTGAGATCTGTTCTTTGTGGTGTGACGCCGAGAAGAAGTTGCTCTAAGTTTCTTGCTTCGGTGATGCGCTGAAAAATAACTTGGAGTTGTTCGCTCCCTCTGACAGCGCGTTCAACATAAACAAGTGAATCGCCGCTTGTCTGACGGGCTAAGTGCTCCAAGCTGGACTGGATGACCGTAAGGGGCGTCCGTAATTCGTGGCTTAAACGGTTCGCAAGCTGTTCTAGGTATTCGGTATTGGCGTTCACCTGAAGCTGTAAGTCATCAAATACTTTAGCTAAAACACTTACCTCATCTAAGCCCTGGCGACTATGCTGCTGACGACCAAAGTTAACCATGTTGTATTCAAGTCTTCTCAGGCGTTTAGCCAACCAGCGAGCCCAGAGGCTAATCACAGCAATGATGACGATAGCCCCAGCGAACAGGACTGCGATCAGCTTTAGGTGTCCTGCCGACCATAATATTTCGCCCATTACTTTGGGTTCAATAATAACTAGGGTGGGGCAGCTGGGTTGGTTGCAGTTTAACCGAGTTAAGCCAGCCAGCGCGCCCGATGGCCAAGCGGGTGAGGAGATATGAATAACCTCTGTTGTCGTCTTATTTATTGTCAGCGTGCCTATTAGCTGCGCTAGCGCCCAGCTTGACGTTAGACTTAGCTGCCTGCCGTTTGGACGTTTGGCCGTTGCCAAACTTAGTCTTTGAAGCCAATTCAGCGGCTCGGGGCTTCTTAGGTTGCTCGCGTTTCCCGACCACGCAAGTAAGTTGAAATTGTCATCGATCAGACGAATTTCGGCTTGCGCATCAAGCGCTTGATACTGACTGAGCAAGCGCTGTGCTTCCGAATTTGTCCAGACCACTGCAGGAATCGAGTCTGCCTCCTCATAACTGCGTAGTTGAAGCGACCCCAGAGGAGTCTTTGCGAGCTGCAGTACCATACCCAGTTGTTGACCCACTAAATCTTTCGGTATCCGTAATTCAATGATGCTGCCAGTAGCCATCGCTTTCCAGTAGCCAGATATTCGCTGGTTAAGCAGCTGGCCTCGCTCCCTGGTTGACGTCTCATTACTTAGGTTTGGCGTGATGGAATATTCATTGAACTCGGTCCTAAGGACGAGACGATCTCCGGCAACAAAACGTCCAGACTGGAAAAAGCGTTGTGGGTCATGACCTTCAATGCGAATTGATAGCCACAGGTGTTGTTTAGTCTCGATGGACTGCACGGTAGCGCTAGTCTCGCCGAACTCTAATGTGAGTCCGCGCTGAGGAATGAGGCTCCAATCGTCAAGATAGCCATCAGCTCGCATTGTTCGTTGAGCAGCGAAGGGGTTAATTACCGAGCTGTTGCTTGATAGGTCGAATTGAGCCTGCGCCGTAACTAACGTCGTGAGTGCTTCTAATCGCTGCGCGAGGGTTTCAGCTTGATATTCACTTAAGCGTGTCTCAACAAGGCGTAACGACATCAGCCCAAAAGCTGGGAGTAGTAGGAGTAAAAGGCCGATAATACCAATTTGGCGCTTTAGGGGAATCCACATTGCTTAACGTTCCAATTTAGCTTTGAATAGCGGGCAAATACAATTGTCCTTGAATGACTGAGGTTTGACCACTTTAGTGGCGTTATTATTAGGCTAACAGGCTATAACTATAGGCTGAGACTAACTCCAGTCTACTCGTTTACTTCGGAACATTCTAACAAATGAATAAAACACTGCTTTCTCTTATTTTTACGGTACTTCTTGTTGTTTGGCTAGCTTCAGGTGCCCTTGGCGATGACCCACATCTGGAGTCGACAAATGCCAATGCGAACAATTTTAGTGTTCGGGTGGTCAGTTCCGAAGAACAAGTCCATCGGTTGGTAGTGGAACTGCGAGGCCGCGTAGACGCTGATAAAGAAGTCTTGGTTGCCGCAAAACTGCAGGGACAAGTGATCGCCACTCCGAATCGCGAAGGGTCGCAGGTCAAAGCGGGTGATGTTCTTTGCGAAATCGAGGCAGGAGATCGCTACTATCAGCTTGAAAGAGCTGAGTCGGCACTTCGATTAGCTGAATTAGAGTACGAAGGTGTTAGTCGCCTCACAACCGGCGGTTTGCAGTCAGACCTGGCATTAGCCAATGCAGAAAATTCGCTAGCTGCGGCGCGCTTAGCGGCGCGCCAAGCAGAACTGGCGGTATCCTATTTAAAGATTACCGCGCCGTTTGATGGCATCGTAGAGCAGTTACTTACCGATGAGGGTAGCTATATCAAAAGCGGTATGGCGTGCGCCCGTATGCTTGATGTAACGCCAATGATTTTCAGCGCGCAAGTATCAGAATCTCAGGTAGCTTATCTCTCGTCGGGCCAAGCGGGAACGGTGGAAATCGGTGAGGCACACACTGTTCCTGCCTCGGTTAGGTTCATCGCTTCTCAAGCCGATCAAATTACCCGTAATTACACCGTTGAATCAGTGTTGTCACTAGACGAATCCCTACCCGCAGGGTTAACGGCGAAGATGCGTATTCAGCTAGCCGAAGTGCCGGCTCATTTGCTAGCGCCATCAGTATTAAGTCTAAGTACGAATGGCGTTTTGCGCGTCAAAATCGTTAATGATCAATCCCGAGTTGAGTATGTCCCAGTTAGTTTAGTGGACGAAACCGCTGAAGGTATTTGGGTGAGCGGTCTCCCTCAACGCGCTCGTGTGATTGCCGTGGGCGGCGAATTTGTTGCCGAGGGTGATCAGGTTACCGTTGAAGTCGTTGAGGGTTAAGGCGTGCGTACTTTCCTAAATCTATGTATTGAACGCTCTCGTACAACGCTTTCGATTCTCGCTTTGCTGTTAATCGCTGGGCTCTATGCTCGAAGCGATATCTCGATTGAGGCTAGCCCCGATGTCCAAGTACCGGTTCTTCAAGTCCTAATTATTAATCCTGGGATCTCGCCGGACGATGCCGAGCGGCTGTTGCTGAAACCGGTAGAGCTTGAATTGCGTACTATCGACGGCGTCGATGAGCTGAATGCCGCAGCGAAAGAAAGTTTGGCTTCTTTCATGATCCGATTTGATTCCGCTATCAACATCGACTTGGCCATGAATGACGTGCGCGCGGCCATAGATAGGGCTCGAGAAAAGCTGCCCGAATCCATTGAAGAGCCGATCATCAATGAAATCTCGGCCGATAAATTTCCGACCATGGTCGTTGGCTTATCAAGCACGGCGTTAGATGAACGCGAATTGTTTACCATTGCCCAGACCATGCGTCTGGATATCGAAATGATTTCCGATGTGTTATCTGCGGATCTGCGTGGCAGTCGAGAAGAAGTTGTTGAAGTGATGATCGATCGAGATAAACTCGAGAACTTCAATATCACTCCCTTTGAACTCATTCAGGCGGTAAACGCTAATAATCAGTTGATTCCTGCGGGTGAGATCGATACGGGTGCGGGACGTTTCGGCGTAAAGGTGCCCGGCTTGATTGAAAGTTATTTTGACGTTATTAACCTGCCGATTAAATCAACACCAGCCGGTGTTGTCGTCTTGTCTGATATTGCCGAGATTACCCGGCGATTTAAAGATGCTGATGGCTACAGCCTAATCAATGGCGATCCCGCCATCTCCATCGAGGTTAAAAAGCGCTCCGGTACCAATCAGCTCGAAGTAGCGGCGCAAATTCGCGAAGTCGTCGATAGCTATCGTGGTGTCTATGCGGACTCGTTGACGATTCAATCTATTCTCGATCAAACGCCTCAGACAGAGCAAATGGTCAACGAACTACAGGGTAATATTGTTACCGCTGTGTGTTTAGTGATGATTATTGTGGTGGGAGCGCTAGGCTTCCGTTCGGGGCTACTCGTAGGGGCCGGGATTCCAGTTAGTCTATTGATGGGGACTATCTGGATTTACTTACTGGGCTATTCCTTTAACTTTATGGTGATGTTCGGCATGTTGTTGGCGTTGGGGATGCTTATTGACGGCTCGATTGTCATCACCGAGTATGCGGACCGACGAATGGCCGATGGGGCGTCTTCACGCCAAGCCTATATCTCTGCTGCACGAAGAATGTTCTTACCGGTGCTTGCTTCCACTGCCACCACTTTGGCGGCGTTTTTACCTATGATGCTTTGGCCTGGTACTGTCGGCGACTTCATGGCCTATCTACCGACCACGGTGTTCGCCGTGCTCACGAGCTCGTTAATCTACGCGCTGGTCTTTGCGCCAGTGCTGGGTTCCATGTTTGGTCGGTCGAATTTCACTAAGAAGGATATCGAGCATTTTCGCGTCTTAGAGTCCAGTGATCCCGTTGAGTTGAAGGGAGTAACGGGGCTTTACGCCCGTCTCCTCGCACGGCTAGTTCGATTTCCGGTATTAGTGACTTTGTTGAGCATCGTGTTGATTATGGCTATCTATTCGGCCTATGGAAAATACAATAAAGGTGTCGAGTTCTTCACTACATCCGAGGCGGTTTATGGTCAGGCTGCAGTCCGAGCGCGTGGGAACCTGTCGGCGCTTGAGGTGCTTGAAGTGGTTCGTGGTGTTGAGCGACGCATTGCTGAAACGCCAGGAGTGCTAACGGTCTATACCTCCACTTATCAGCCAGGGAAAGGTAGTGGCCGTAATGAATCGCCAGATCGGATTGCTACGGTGCTAATTCAACTCGTAGACCATAATGATCGCGAGCTAAATTCAGCGGAAACCTTTGAGTTAATACGACAGCGAACCGCTGATATTTCTGGCGTCCATGTCGAGGCGGGGGTCATAGAGCAAGGCCCTCCCGTAGGTAAGCCAATTAAGATTGAGCTGAGCGCCGTGGACCGTGAATTATTGATTGCCCAAACAGCTCGTCTAAGTCATCTAATTCAATCCGAGGTAGCTGATCTTCGTGATATGGATGATTCGCGACCGCTGCCGTCCATTGAGTGGCAAATCGATGTTGACCGGCGTTTAGCAGCGCAGCTTGGTGCTAATGTGCTTGAGGTGGGCACGGTTGTGCAGCTGCTGACTAACGGTGTAGAGATTGGCGATTATCGTCCGAGTGATGCGGAAGAAGAAGTTGAGATTCGCGCCCGTTTTGCCGCCGCTGAACGACGGATGCAACAGCTTAATGAGTTGCGTGTATATACCCCGAATGGCTCGGTGCCACTCTCTACGATTGCCACCGTCTCACCTCGAAACGCCACCGGTACCATTGAGCGCTTTAATGGTCGTCAGGTCATGTTCATTAACGCTGATACCGTCGAAGGCGTGTTAGCGGATAATAAGGCCAAAGAAATTATGGCTTTGGTTGAACGTTATGATTGGCCGGGCGAGCTAAGCATAACCTTCCGTGGCGCTAATGAAGAGCAAGAAGAGTCTGCGCAATTCCTTCAAGTAGCAATGATTCTCGCCATGTTCCTCATGGCAGTCCTATTGATTTCTCAGTTTAATAGTTTCTATCAGGCTGGACTCATTATGACCGCGGTGGTGATGTCCACGGCGGGAGTGATGGGTGGATTGTTAATTACGGGTGATGTGTTCAGTGTGATCTTGACCGGTGTCGGCGTGGTTGCGCTGGCAGGGATTGTCGTCAACAACAATATTGTTCTTATCGATACCTTTAATGTCCTGCGCCGGGAGAATCCCGCGATGTCCCTCTCGGATGTTATTGTTCGCACAGGTGCTCAACGTTTACGCCCAGTATTCCTGACCACTGCAACAACCATCCTTGGCTTACTCCCTATTGCTACCAATTGGTCAATTGACGTAGTGAGTAGAGCGCTAGATCACGGAGGTACGGTAGCTTCTTATTGGGTGCCGTTGGCCTCTGCGATTGTTTGGGGACTTGCCTTCTCCACGTTACTTACGCTGATCGTGACGCCGTGTATGTTGCTCTTGCCACAAGGATTAAAGCGTAATCTGAGGTGGGCGAAGCAGCAGTTGCTGATGAGTAGCAAGCGGCTGTTTAAAAAGGTTTAAACCCACTATAACTTGGCGCGGTGCTAGCATAGTCAGCCGCGCCATTTTCTCTGTCGCCTTCGCGGAAAATCGATACGATCCCGTTCAACTAGGTTTGTTGATTAGATTGGCAATTGGGTAGTCGCCTTGAGTTCTTCCATGACAAACGAAGAGCTTACGTCATAGAGGTCAGCCTTGATCAATTCCTGATACAGACGATCAAAATCCTTCATGTCTATCACCACCGCTTTGATTAAATAATCTAGATCGCCGCTCATACGATGGACTTCAAGCACGTTATCTAAGCGATGGGTAATGTCTTTGAATCGTTCAGACCATTCTACATTGTGCTGGTTGGTTCGCACCGAGATATAGACGGTCAAAGCAAGCCCTAAAGATTCAGCATCTAAAATGGCCGTCCGCGTTTTAATGATTCCAGCTTCGTCGAAACTTTGGATGCGTCGCCAGCAGGCTGACTTGGATAAGCTGCATCGCTCCGCGATATCGCCAATCGAAAGGTTGCCGTCGCCTTGCATTAGCCTCAGAATTTCACGGTCTTTTTGGTCCAATTTTTTCATATTTCAATACATCATCCGAAAAGTTATCTTTATTTTGAATTTTTGTTTCGTTTTAATCCTAATTTTTCGTTCATCTTAGCACAATGTTTAGCATTTGTTTCTTTAGCATAGACTCATCTAATCTCTACGAGTTAAAGTGGTATGTCTAATCCATTAATTGAACAAATCCGTCAGGGAGTAATTGGTGAGAAGCTTGCCATTACCACACCCTTTGGAACCCGACCTCTGATCTACGCTGATTACACGGCATCGGGTAGAAGCCTCGATTTCGTTGAGCGCTTCATCCAGCAGCGAGTACTACCATTCTACGCCAACACCCACTCAGAGAGCTCGTTAACAGGTCGGCAGACCACGGCGCTTCGCGAGGAGGCGAGGGCGGCTATTAAACAGTCACTTAACGCAACGGATGAGCATAGACTGATATTTTGTGGCTCGGGCGCTACGGCAGCTATCCATAAGTTCATCGGGGTTATGGGGTTGCTGGAGGCGAGGGCAGAGCGTCCAGTGGTATTTATTGGGCCCTATGAGCATCACTCCAATGATCTTCCATGGCGCGAGGCGCCTGTAGACCTAGTTCGAATCCCACTCTGTTCGGCAGGTCTCCCCGATGAAGCCGAGCTCGAGGCCCAGTTAGGCAAATATCAGCACCGCAAGCTGCTAATCGGGTCATTTTCAGCGGCATCAAACGTCACTGGGATAAAGACCCAAGTAAAGCGGATAAGCGAGCTTCTCCATCGGTTCGGCGCGCTGTCGTGCTGGGACTATGCCGCTGCGGGTCCGTACGTGGATATTGACGTCCAAAACACCTTGGCAGCAAGTGAAGGTGACAACAGTCTTGATGCAGTGTATCTATCTCCGCATAAATTCATTGGTGGTCCAGGTACGCCGGGCGTGCTGCTACTCAAATCCGAACTGACTGCCAATAGCTGCCCAACTGTCCCCGGTGGCGGAACGGTGTCTTTTGTGGCCGCAAACCGACACACCTTTCTAGCGGATATCGAACGACGTGAAGAGGGTGGGACACCGGCAATTGTCGAGGCGATTCGTGCCGGTTTGGTGTTTAGCATCAAAGACAAAGTCGGTGCCGAAACAATTGTCGCCCGCGAGCACGCCTATCTCCAGCAGGCGTTTCGCTTGTGGGAGAAAAATCCAAATATCGACATCTTAGGTGGTACCTCATTGGACCGACTAGGTATTGTCTCATTGCGATTTCTAGAAGGTGATAAGGATCTACATTACGGCTTCATTGTTGCCCTGCTCAATGACCTCTTTGGTATCCAAGCTCGAGGAGGCTGTTCCTGTGCTGGCCCCTACGGTCATGAATTACTTGGTTTAAGCGAAGCGCAGTCGCTCGCCATTGAGGCCGCCAATCAGCGTGGTGATATGGTCTTAAGGCCGGGGTGGGTTCGCCTAAATTTCAATTACTTTATTGATCATGACACTGCCAGCTATCTCATTGATGCCGTGAACTGGGTGGCCAGTCATGGTATTAAACTCCTCAATCATTATCACTATGATCGAACTTCTGGTACATGGAATTACCGCGGTAACCGCCTGCCTTTATCGGTAAGTTTAAACGATCTCTTCAACCAAGAGATGACCGAGCAAATGGAGCATATCGACAAGCCCTTGACGCATTATTTGGACCGCGCTGATGCCGTCTTGGCCCTTGGTTTAGAGGCTCCAGCGCGAGGTAGCTGCGTATTGAGCGAAGCAAGTAGCGAGCTATGCTGGTTTGTTAGGCCAAGTGAAGCAGGTTAATTCAACGCGATGGCTTTAGTGCTAGCTAGTTGATTCTGCAAGCGTGTATTCCGTGATTGAATAACGGTACATTCTGAGTATTCATGAGGACAGTCAATTTTGTAGGTTATTAACCATTGTTTTTATAGATTTAATCCCGTATTTTTGAGTGATGGAGTACGCTGTTTTACGTAGTCCTAGTGGGAAAACTGCCATAAGTGACGTTAGATCACGGCGGCGGAATTAATTATTCCGTTTTATTACTCAATCTTTACCTTAGGGGAAATTATGAAAAACAATTCTCGCAAGCTACTTAGCGTAGCGATTGCTGCCGCAACCTTTACAAGCGCTGCTGCTTGGGCTCAGCCGGAAGGCGAAGTCGAAGAAGTAGTCACCATTGGTAGTCGAAGCGAAGGGCGTTCGGTTACTCAATCAATGGCGCCAATCGATGTCATTAGCTCGGAGAGCCTAACCTCACGCGGTGACGGCGATATGGCGAACATCCTTCGCTCGGCTATCCCGTCCTACAACGTAAACGATCAGCCTATTTCAGATGCGGCCACCGTAGTGAGACCGGCTAACCTCCGAGGTTTAGCGCCTGACCAAACATTGGTAATGGTGAACGGTAAACGACGTCATCGCGCGGCGGTGATTTCATTCTTAGGTGGCGGTCTTTCAGATGGTGCCCAGGGCGCTGATATCTCCGTTATCCCAGCGGCAGCGCTAAAGCAGGTTGAAGTATTGCGTGATGGTGCCGCTGCTCAGTATGGTTCAGATGCTATTGCCGGTGTTATTAACTTCGTACTTAATGATGCCGCAGAAGGTGGTTCAGCTGAAGTTAAGTTGGGTTCTACCTACGAAGGTGATGGCAACTTCTACACGCTGTCGCTTAATAATGGTTTCGCACTTGGCCCAAATGGCTTCGCGAACTTAACGCTAGAATATGGTGAGAAAGACCCTACTAGCCGTTCAGTACAGCGTGCTGACGCTGCCGGTCTGATAGCAGGTGGTAACACCGCCGTAGCAAATCCTGCTCAAGTTTGGGGTCAGCCTGAAACTCGCGGTGATCTAAAAGTATTCCTAAATACCGGCATCGATACCGGTAACGGCAATGAGGTGTATGCGTTTGGTAACTACGCGCGTCGCACCGTAGAGGGTGGTTTCTATTTCCGTAACCCCACTAATCGTGGTGGTATTTACTCAAATGACGGTGGCGCAACGGACTTGATTGGCGATCTGACCGGAAATATGTCAGGTAACTGCGCAGGCCTCACCCACGCTCAGGCTCAGGGTAATCCGGACTGCTATTCGTTCACTGAGATGTTCCCAGGTGGCTTTACGCCAAGCTTTGGTGCTGATGTCGTTGATCTTGCTGGTGTCGTGGGTTTCCGCGGTGAATTGCCAAGTGGGATTAACTATGATGTTAGCTACGGTGCTGGTTACAACGAAGCGGCATTCTTTATTTCAAATACGGTTAACCCATCTTTGGGGCCCAATACCCCAACTGACTTCAAGCCGGGTACTTACATTCAGGTTGAGAACACCTTTAACGTTGACCTAAACAAAACCATGGGTGACTTTAACGTTGCCGGTGGTTTCGAATGGCATGAAGAAACCTTCGAAGCGAAGATCGGTGATATCGCTTCTTGGGAGAGCGGCCCGTTAACGGATCAAGGCTTCGGGATTGGCTCAAACGGCTTCCAAGGCTTTGGCCCGCAAGTTGCAGGTAAGTGGTCACGCGAAAACTATGCTGTATATGGCGATGTTGAGTGGACGCCAATTGATGCATTGACCTTGGGTGCAGCACTTCGCTATGAAGACTTCGATAGTTTTGGCTCAACGTCAAACTGGAAGCTATCGGGTCGTTATGACTTCAACGAGTCATTAGCGATTCGCGCAACGGCTTCTACCGGTTTCCGCGCGCCAACTCCGGGCCAGGCTAACGTAGTGAACACTACTACCGCTTCGGTATCTGATGGAATGGGCGGTCAAAAGTTGGTGGATCAGGGCACGATTGCACCCACTACCGCTATGTTGATCAACTCAACGGCGGAAGTACTTCAGCCAGAGGAGTCAGAAAATATCAGTGTTGGTTTAGTCGCGCAGCTGGGAATGTTTGACATTACCGCTGATGTTTACCGCATTGACGTAACTGATCGTATTGCGTTGACCGATAACTTCGATGTTACGCCGGCGGATCGTCAGATCTTGCTAGACAATGGTGTTCCTGGCGCCGAAGGCCTTGCTTCATACCGCTTCTTCGCCAATGACTTTGATACGCAAACTACCGGCTTAGATGTGGTGGTTTCCACATCCTTGTTTGACGAGCGTGGTGATCTTTCGTTGGTCTACAACTACAACGAAACAGAGGTTGTTGGCGGGTCACTCAGTGCCGATCGCGAGCGCCAGCTGGAGGAGAATCTTCCTAAGCAGCGCGCGAACTTGAGCTATCGCCACATGATTAGTGACTCGTTCTATGCAATGGCCCGAGTGAACTACTATTCGTCAGTCTGGGAAGCTCATCTTGATGACGCTACGCTTCCGATCGATATCGATTCGGCATTCACCATGGATGCAGAATTAGGTTATAACGTATCGGACTCGCTTGCGATTATTGGTGGGGTAGCTAACTTAACTGATGAAGCGCCTGATAACCCGTGGGCAGATATCGCCGGCGCTCAATACGCCGTGACTTCGCCTTATGGTTTCCAAGGTGGCAGCTACTACGTTCGCGTACGTTACGACTTCTAAACTGCGTTTAGCTTCTGAGTAACCAAAGCCGCGACGAGTTCGCGGCTTTTTTTCGCCTCAAAATCTAGGTGATGATAATTGCCAACAAAAAGCCCAGCTAGAAAGGCTGGGCTTTTTGTTGTTTAGTTGAGTGAGCTGCTAGAGTGAATTGATCTCATCACGCTGCTGACAAAGCTTAGTAAATGCGAGCTCCGTGGCCGCTAACTTCTCACGCTCTTTGCTAATGACCGCCTCAGGTGCCTTAGCGACAAACCCTTGGTTATTAAGCTTCGCTGAGATGCGGGTAACTTCTTTCTCCAACTTTGCAATCTCCTTATCAAGACGCGCTAGCTCTGCGTTCTTGTCAATAAGGCCCGCCATAGGAACTAAGACTTCCATATCGCCCACCAGGGCCGTTGCAGACATTGGTGCGGACTCATCGGCAGAGAGAATTGTAGCGCTCTCAAGCTTCGCGAGAGACAGCAAGGTAGAGCGATTCTCATCAAGTCTTGATTGATCGAGCTCACTCGCGTTGCGCAGAAGCACTGGAATCGGCTTGCCGGGAGAGATATTCATTTCACCTCGGATAGTTCGAATACCATCGATGAAGGACTTCAGCCATTCAATGTTAGCTTCGGATTCAGTATCGATCTTGTCTTCGTTCGCAACAGGATACGGGGCTAGCATTATTGACTCGCCGGACTGACCCGCCAGTGTTTTAACTCGCTGCCAAATTTCCTCGGTGATAAATGGCATGAATGGGTGAGCCAGTCGAAGCGATGTTTCCAAAACCCGAATCAAGGTACGACGAGTTCCTTGTTTCAACGCTTCTGGGCTGTCTTCATTCCAGAGGACCGGTTTGGATAATTCGAGATACCAATCACAGTATTCATTCCAGATGAACTCATAGATTGCCTGGCTCGCGATGTCGAACCGATAGTTGCTCACTGCTTCAGCAACCGCTTTCTCCGTGTGTTGAAGGCGAGAAATGATCCAGCGATCTGCCAAACTCAATTGGTAATCTGTACTGCCATCCTGTGCACAGTTATGGCCCTCGGTATTCATTAATACATAACGAGCAGCGTTCCAGATTTTATTACAGAAATTACGGAAGCCTTCAATACGGCCCATGTCGAACTTAATGTCTCGGCCGGTAGAGGCAAGCGATAGGTAGGTGAAACGCAGGGCGTCAGTACCGTAGGCGCCAATCCCTTCTGGAAATTCCTTGCGTGTCTTCTTTTCGACCTTCGCGCGCATCTTTGGCTGCATGAGACCAGTGGTGCGTTTTTCAACTAAGGTATCAATGTCGATGCCATCGATTAGATCAATTGGATCCAGCACATTGCCCTTAGATTTGGACATCTTCTGACCTTCGCCATCGCGTACTAAACCATGCACATAGACGGTGTGGAACGGTACTTCACGCTTAAAGTGCAGCGTCATCATAATCATTCGCGCTACCCAGAAGAATATGATGTCAAAGCCAGTAACAAGTACGCTAGTAGGGTGAAAAGTTTTTAGCTCGGGCGTCTCTTCAGGCCAACCTAGCGTGCTAAAGGTCCATAGCGCCGATGAGAACCAAGTATCTAATACATCGTTATCTTGGCGCAGCGGGCGGTCGCCGAGGTCATTCTTGCTGCGGACCTCTTCTTCGGAGCGACCTACATATACCTTGCCTTGATCATCGTACCAAGCCGGGATGCGGTGGCCCCACCAAAGCTGACGGGAAATACACCAATCTTGGATGTCTCGCATCCAGGCAAAGTAGGTGTTCTCCCACTGCTTGGGAACAAATTGAATATCACCAGACTCAACGGCCTCTATGGCCGGCTTCGCCAAGGTTTTTGCGTCAACATACCACTGATCCGTTAACCAAGGCTCAATCACAACGCCAGAACGATCACCACGGGGAACCTTCAATTTGTGCGGCTCAACTTTGACGAGTAGTCCTGCCTCGTCGAAATCAGCCACAATTTGTGTGCGTGCTTCTTCGCGCGTTAATCCTCGATAGGCTTCTGGGGCAACGTCATTGATCTTTGCGTCGGCGGTAAAGATGTTGATCAACGGCATGTTATGGCGCTGTCCAACCTCATAATCATTGAAATCGTGGGCGGGGGTAATCTTTACGCAACCGGTACCAAACTCGGCATCGACATAGCTATCTGCAACCACTGGAATATTGCGCTGACAGAATGGGAGGGCAATCTCCTTACCAACTAAGCTTTGGTAGCGTTCGTCCTCGGGATTAACTGCTACACAGGTATCACCCAGCATAGTTTCTGGGCGAGTTGTTGCGACAACGACGTCACCGCTACCATCGGCTAATGGGTAGCGGAAATACCACATGAAGCCATCTTCTTCTTCGGACACCACTTCTAAATCTGAAATCGCGGTGTGCAGCTTAGGATCCCAATTAACTAAACGCTGGCCGCGGTAAATAAGTCCCTCATTATAAAGTTCTACAAAAACTTCTTGAACGGCGTGAGATAAACCTGGATCCATAGTGAAGCGCTCGCGGCTCCAGTCTGGTGAAGCGCCTAAGCGTCGAAGTTGCTTGGTGATGGTCCCGCCGGATTTCTCCTTCCAGTCCCAGACCTTTTCAATAAATGCATCACGACCAAGCTCTTGACGTGTTGTCTCGCCTTGCTCGAGTAACTGACGCTCTACCACCATCTGCGTAGCGATACCCGCATGATCCGTTCCTGGTTGCCATAAGGTATTACAGCCGGCCATACGGTGGTAACGAGTTAACACGTCCATGATGGTATCTTGGAAGCCATGGCCCATATGTAAACTGCCGGTTACGTTAGGCGGGGGGATCATGATTGAGTAGGGAGTGCCTTCGCCAGAAGGGCGGAAGTATCCACTCTCTTCCCAGTTTTGATAGATGCGAGTTTCGATGTCTTGTGGCTGGTAGGTTTTATCCATGAGTCCTCTAAACGGTCCGCTTTGTTGCGCTACCGGAAAATACTATTGTCTTCGCGCGAGTATAACGCAAGGCACAACATTTGTTGACTATGAATGGAGATTTTAATGTGATTTGTAGCGAAATTTTGCGCGAAGCGAAGGATCGGTCAGTTAGATTTCGTGATAGCGAAGCGGGTAGCCTCGGGATTTATAGAACTTCCATGCCTCACGTTTTGCGCTGGCATACTCTTCGTTGGTGTTAGTGAGCTCTAATAAACGCGCAAATCGGCTAAAGCACTTTGAGAGGTTGCTACTGACCTGAATCATGATCTCGGCAGCCGCGACAGGTGCGTGCGATTCGTCAAAGCCAAAGGCTATTGCCGTGGATTGTGCTTGGTATGGCCCCACGTAACCGGGCACAAGGGAGTGCGGAGAAAGCGTGTTGAGCTGTGATAACAATGCCTTTGCCTGTTCTTCGGAGGCGCAGTGAACATAGGTATTGTGACCTGCACGCCAAGACTTACAAGCAAGTCTTAGCGCGCAGAATGACAGCGACGCTGGGTCGCTATCATTGATCTTGTAGAAATCGACGGCGGTCATACTGAAGCGTTGCGCAACCATTCTACGAGTAGCTTAACCGGACGACCGGTAGCGCCTTTCTGCGCCCCAGACACCCAAGCGGAGCCAGCAATATCTAGGTGTGCCCAAGGCGTATCACCAACAAAGCGAGATAGGAAGCACGCGGCCGTAACCGATCCGGCTTCTTTACCGCCGATATTACCCATGTCAGCGAAATTGCTATTCAACTGCTGCTGATAAATGTCCCACAATGGCATGCGCCAAGCGCGATCGCCAGTTTGCTCTCCCGCAGAGAGAAGATCGTCTGCTAAGTCTTCGTTATTGGAGTACATTCCTGAAGCATGGTGCCCCAGTGCAATAACACATGCGCCAGTAAGCGTAGCAATATCAACAACGGCGGCGGGCTTAAAGTTTTCGATGGTGTAAGTTAAGGCATCACAAAGTACCAAACGGCCTTCCGCGTCGGTGTTTAGAATTTCGACCGTTTGCCCACTCATTGTGGTGACAATATCACCAGGCTTAGAGGCATTACCCGCCGGCATATTTTCAGCAGCTGCAACAATACATACCAAATTAATAGGTAGTTCCATATCTAACACAGCTTCGATGGTGCCGAATACCGATGCAGCACCGCACATATCGAATTTCATTTCGTCCATGCCTGCGCCTGGTTTGAGGCTGATACCACCGGTGTCAAAGGTAATCCCCTTACCAACTAGTGCGATGGGCGCACTGTCTTCTGGGCCATTGTTGTACTCCATAACAATGAGTTGGCCGGGAATAGTGGAACCTTTTGCAACAGAGATGAAGGCGCCCATGCCCAGTGCTTCCATTTCGTCCATACCCAACACCTTGGTGTTTAGCTTCTCGTGAACTTGCGCCAATTCTACCGCGCGCTCAGCAAGAAATACCGGGTGAGCAACGTTACCAGGCAGGTTACCTAAAGTTCGGGCAACGTTAACGCCTGAGGCGATGATCGCTCCTTCGTTAAGGGCCGCGTCAAGTAGGTCGTTGTCACCGTCACAATGCAAGGTAACTTCTTCTAGCGCACTGACTGGCGCTGGTTCGCTTTTGTAATCGTCAAAACGATAGGCCGAGTGCACGATAGCGGATGACACTGCTTCTGCGCGTTCAGACAAGTATTCATCGCCAAGTAGTTCGTTGAGATATAGTGTGGCATCACTTGCATTGGCTTTTAGCATCGCCGAAGCCATTGCCGTCAGACATTTCTGTAAGCTCGCCAAATTATCATCGGCTCCGCAACCAACTAGAAGAATGCGTCGAGCTGGACCTTCGACCAGCGGAAGCAACAGTGTTTCACCAGCCTTTGCGTTAAAATCGCCAGACTCTAAAACGCGAGCGATAGCACCGTTGGCGGCGGCATTCAATGCTTCCGATTGACCTTGTAAGTCTTGTTTCGGACGCAGTGCGAGTACCGCGAGTTCTGTCGTTTGGGTAGTGACATCACATGACTTGGCAGTAAATTGCATAATACTTAACTCTCTTTTTAAGGTTAATTTCGACAAATATGGGGTATAGTGTAAGTCAAACTGTCCCAACATAGAAAATATATTACAGTGATCTTGTTTCGATACGTATCGCGTGAAATCTTAGCAACCTTCTTTGCGGTAGCCAGCGTGCTGCTGCTTATTGTTGTGAGCAACTCACTAGCGCACTATTTGAGCCGTGCAGCGGCAGGTTCCCTAGACCCCAGCGTACTTTTTTGGATATTGCTTTACCGTATCCCCGCCAGTTTGGAAATTATCTTTCCCTTGAGTTTATTCCTTGCTGTTTTGCTTGGAGTTGGGCGCATGTATATGGATAGTGAAGTCGCTGTCCTCTTTGCTACCGGGACTAGTCTTAAGAAGCTAAGTCGTTGGATTCTTACGCCAGCATTAGTAATCGCTGCGTCAGTGGGTTTCATCACTTTCTATCTTGGCCCCACGGGCCTGCAGTCAGCGAATGAGGTATTTGATCAACAGCGGAGTCGCTCCGAGGTTGATCGATTGATACCCGGTCGCTTTATGAATATCGGTGGTGGCTCGGGCGTCGTTTATACTGAATCGGTGGGCGAGGGGCAATTAGGCAGAGTGTTCGTTGCATCGGCTGAAAAGGACGAACAGGCTTTCGTCATATTGGCGCCGTCAGCTCACGAAGAGCAACTGGGCGAGAATCGCTATATTGTGTTAAAGGACGGTGTACGTTTCGATGTGACTCCAGGCGAGCTAGGTGGTCGAGAACTTCGCTTTGGCGCACATGGTATTTTGATTCCACAAGCGGATATTGTCGCAAAAGAATCGAAATTAAAGACTTGGAGTACACTAGCACTTTGGGATGCCGGTGAAGCTGAGCATATGGCAGTCCTTCATTACCGCCTGTCATTAACGCTGATGGTGCCTATCATCACGTTGCTAGCGATTGGCTTTGGTCGGTCAAATCCGCGCTCCGGACGCTTCGCTAAGATCATACCGGGAATCCTAATATTTCTCCTTTATTTTGCGCTAATCACCGCCACGCAGTCCGCCATTGAGGATGGCCAAGTTCCCATTTGGTTAGGAATGTGGTGGATTCATTTAAGCTTCGGAGGGCTGGCTTGGTGGTTGCTAACGTCCGATGAGCGTGAGATGAAGAAGTCGGGCGGGGGTGTACAGAATGCGTCTAATTAAGCAATACGTCTCTAGTAGTGTTCTGAAAAGTACCTTGGTTGTGCTGTTGGCTGTTTGCTCGCTCGATGTCATTACCACAATCGTAGATCAAGCTGATTCAATGCGCGGGGATTACACTTTCCCAGCTGTACTGGAATACACCGCTTATCTTATTCCCAAAAAGCTCGTGACGAGTATACCCATCGCGGTGTTAATAGGGGTCTTATTCGGATTGGGGCAGTTGGCTTCTACCAGTGAACTAACAGTGATGCGTGCAGCCGGTTTGTCGGTGCGAAAACTGGGCTGGTTTGCCATGCGCGGCGCGTTGCTAATTATCTTTGTCGGCATGTTTATTGCTGAGTACGTAGCCGCTCCGCTAGAACTTCATGCCGAGGCGAAGCGAGATATCAAAAGAATGGGCGAGGAAGTTGCCGCGATTCAGGATTCTGATAACGGTTTTTGGGGACTTGAAGGTGATGAGTTCTTCCACGTAAATACTATTCTCCCCTCGGGAAAGATGTACGGGTTGGTTCGTTTTAAGTTTAATGAAGCCTATCAGCTTGAGCGGGTTGAATTCAGTGAAGAAGCCCTCTATCTCGATGGCGCTTGGCTGCTTCAGGATACCTCGGTGCTAGCTATTAATGAGCGCTCAATGGCTGAAGATTTGGTACCTGAGTCATGGTGGCGCTCGGAGATGTCGCCACGGGTTATGCAAATTGTTGCAGCGGATGAGGCGAATTTATCGATTCGCGATCTTTGGTATTACGCAAACTTTTTGTCATCTCAAGGCCTTGATAACCGCGTTTACGAGCTCACATTTTGGCAAAAAGTACTTCAGCCCTTAGCGAGTATGAGCTTAGTTTTTATTGCCATATCCTTTGTTTTCGGGCCGTTAAGACAGGTCACCATGGGCGCTCGAATCTTCACCGGCGTCATTGTAGGCATTGTTTTCTCTACCGTTCAGCACATCCTTGGGCCTATCAGCTTAGTGTATGGACTATCTCCAGTGCTAGCGGTTACTATACCAATTCTAGGTTGCTTCGTTATTGGTGGTTATTTATTGCGGCGAGCGAAATAACAACAAGCGCAGAGGTGTCTAGAAGACACCTCCACTCTTAACACCTATTCGCTGGTCTTTAGGGACCTCAACAACACGCGTAGCGCTAATTATGTCAGTTAAGCTATCCTTTTTTGCGAACAAACACGCCGCATAGTTAACCACAAAGATGCCGTAAGCCAGCCAGCTAAGGATGGTTGATTCGAGGCTTGACGCGGCCAAGAGGACAGCAACCCCGAAACCTACTACGGCGAATCGGCAAACGGATTCTCGCCAGCTAATGAGCTCGCCACTGGGCTTCTGTACGCGAAGTTTCCACGCTTGCATCCCAAGTGTTTGTCCATTTCGAGTCCAAAAGAGGCCGAAAAAAAGTATGACAACGACAACCCAGCCCGCAAACAGAATTAGCTTCCAGGCATCGCTGTACATCACACCGTAGTCACCTTCAGCTGGTGTAGTCTGAAATTGGTAGGCAATCAAGGTAACGACCCCGAAATAGGCGAGACTCAAGGCCATGACGAGTAGGGTATCGTAAGCTAGGGCCGCGACGCGTCGCCAGATACGTCCAGACGGCATGTTTTCGTAATCGGTGGGAGTTAACATGGGTGGCTTCCGTAATATTTTCCCAGCAGTCTACCAAGCTTTTGCTGGCTTAAAAAGTTCTACGGAGGCTAGTGCTTAAACCAAATTGAAAGTATAAGTCTTTCTTCTCTAGAAGTTGATATAACTGTGGGGCGGTAGATCGGCCGCTGAGCGCCACTTTACATTCGTGATTGAGTCGTAACAGATTGTGTACCATACGCTCGGCCGAGTACCGAGGAGCGTCTTGATCAGCTTCCTCGTAGGCGGGAGAACTCAGTCGAGCAATTTTGGCATCGAGATACTTGTGGAACTGCTCTATTTCGCGCAGCTCAATGCGGTACCGAGACTTCAATATGCGTTGTGAAGAATGCTCGACGGTAGGTGTAAAATACAGAATTTCAGACATCAGATTAACTCAAAATAAGGTGCGACTACTCATTTAGTGTAGTCGCACCTCGCTAGATTGTCCGTTATATTTAGTCTAACTGACGCTTCATTTCATCAAATACAGCTAGTTTTAGCTGATTTGGTTTAGGGGTTAAGAGGCTAGCGATGATGGCGGTGATCAAACCCGCTACGAAGCCTGGAACGATTTCATAAATCACTCCGCTCAGTCCTAGTTTAATCCAGACTAGTACCACCGCAGCGCCTGTAATCATCCCAAGTACCGCACCCCAATAACTGAGGTTTCGCCAAAATAGTGCGAGTAGAATCACTGGCCCGAAGGCCGCCCCGAAGCCAGCCCAAGCATTACCAACAAGGCCTAGAATACTCTCGCTGGGATCCATCGCTAGCCATCCTGCTACTAGACAGACCGCGACCACCGATAACCTACCAATAACCACGACGTGAGAAGAGGAGGCGTTCTTTGCAAAGAGCTTGTGAAAGAGGTCTTCGCTAAGGGAGCTAGCCGAGACTAATAGCTGTGATGAGATGGTACTCATAATGGCCGCAAGAATGGCAGCTAAGAGGAAGCCCGCAATAAGAGGATGAAAGATGATTTGCGAAAGCACGATAAATATCGTTTCGGGGTCAGCAATATCGACGTTGAATTCGCTGCTGTATGCGCGTCCAATTAGACCCACGCCTAGGGCACCTAATACGGAAATAATCATCCACCCCATACCAATACGTCGCGCAGTGGGTAACTCTCGGATTGAGCGAATGGCCATAAAGCGGACAATGATATGAGGTTGACCAAAATAGCCCAACCCCCATGCTGCACTAGAAATTATGGCGATAATACTCACGCCTGTTGTCATTTGTAGTAGCTGAGGGTCTATCTGTTGAAGGCTATCAAACGGAGCATCTGTCAGTGTAAAAGCGACAACAGGTACAACTACCAGGGCGATGAACATAATACAGCCCTGCACGAAGTCAGTAAGACTAACAGCGAGAAAGCCGCCGAACAGCGTATAGGCAACGACTACCGCTGCGGTAATCATAATGCCCAGCTCATAGCTCTGACCGAAGGCCGATTCAAAGAGCTTTCCCCCGGCTACGAGGCCTGCAGAGGTATACAAAGTAAAGAAGACGACAATCACCAGTGCCGAGATGGTTCGCAGCGCTTGACCGTCATTACTAAACCGACTGCCTAGAAAGTCCGGAATAGTCACGGCATCGTTAGCGAGTTCTGTGTAAATTCGAAGGCGTGGGGCAACCAGTCGATAATTAAAGTAGGCGCCGATTATTAGGCCAACCGCAATCCATGCGGACGACAAGCCGCTTATGAACATAGCACCTGGGAGTCCCATAAGAATCCAGCCGCTCATGTCCGAGGCGCCTGCGGATAACGCCATCACGCCGGGACTGAGTTGTCGGCCACCTAAAAGGTATCCTTCAACATCATCTTGGGTGTTTCGGTAGGCGTAAAGACCGATGGCGAGCATGACTAGAAAATAGCTGCCGATTGAAATGAGAAGGTAGGTATCCATTAGTACTCCCGTTTGTTATCCCGAAAGCATGAACGCTTCTACTCGGATTTTCAACCTACAAAAATGCCCCGCATTCGCGAGGCATTAATTTGTATGGCCCCAGTGGGCGGACGATTCAAAACAGCATTTACAAAAATGCCCCGCATTCGCGAGGCATTAATTTGTATGGTACCAGTGGGCGGACGATTCAAAACAGCATTTACAAAAATGCCCCGCATTCGCGAGGCATTAATTTGTATGGTACCAGTGGGCGGACGATTCAAAACAGCATTGGCTGTTTTGCCCCTTCGGGCGATGGCTCGCAGGCTCGCATCGATTCTCATTACTCCTAAGTCGTAATGAGTCGAACCGGAGTGGCGGTCTCGACGCCCCCAGGCCACATACAAAAATGCCCCGCATTCGCGAGGCATTAATTTGTATGGTACCAGTGGGCGGACTCGAACCGCCACGCTTATTCAGCGGGGGATTTTGAATCCCCTATGTCTACCAATTTCATCACACTGGCACAGCAACACGTATGGCTATAATTCTAGCTAAGATTCAAGCCAATAAGCCGAGAACCTTGAATTATTAGAAGCACTGTCGTGTATGGGGCGCATATTACTTATGAGCTCTAGAGCTGTCAACCAACTTTGTGGCTAAGTTGCTGTTTTTAATGCAGTTAGGCTATTTTTCAGTGATGCGTGAGCGGTCGCATCTCACTTTAGGTAGCACTTGCTATTTATAGATAGTATTCCGAAGTGGTAATTGGCGGGGTTTTTCGCTAAGGTTGCGCGCGCAAAATATACTCAGAGAATACTATGAAACGATCCTCCTTTAGCTTCGAACTTCCACCCCATCTCATTGCGGATATGCCGATGAGCGAGCGAACGAATTCGCGCCTTCTGAAGCTAGATGGGGAAACCGGCGACACCGAAGATCTCGGCTTTCGCGATATATTATCGCTAATCAATGCTGGTGATTTATTAGTCTTCAACGATACACGAGTGATCCCAGCTAGACTGTTTGCTCAGAAAGCAACTGGCGGCAAGCTTGAAGTCCTAGTAGAACGTGTCTTATCCGAAGACTCGGTTCTGGCACATATTCGTTCATCTAAATCCCCAAAAGAGGGGAGTATCATCAAATTTCCAGATGACGCGAACGCCCAGGCGGAGATGGTGGGCCGAGACGGCGCGTTATTCAAATTAGTATTTAATCAGCCAGTACTACCGCTTCTTGATCGCATAGGCCACATGCCTTTGCCGCCATACATTGAACGTTCTGACAACGACGAAGATAAAGAGCGCTATCAGACTGTCTATAACCGAGCCCCAGGGGCAGTTGCGGCGCCGACAGCGGGGTTGCACTTTGACGAAGCGCTGTTGGCAGAATTAAGAGAGAAAGGCGTAGAGACGGCCTTTGTCACGCTTCACGTTGGTGCTGGTACCTTCCAGCCGGTTCGTGCCGATGACATTGAATCACATGAAATGCACTCGGAATGGGTTGAGGTGAATGATTCTGTGGTTGAGGCGGTTAAGCAGACGAAAGCTCGAGGTGGGCGCGTCATTGCCGTAGGTACTACGTCGGTGCGGAGCTTAGAGAGTGCGGCACAGTCTGGTCAGCTCGAACCGATGAGCGATGATACGTCAATCTTTATCTACCCAGGTAAGTCGTTCAACGTTGTCGACGCGCTGATCACCAATTTTCACCTATCAGAATCAACACTCATTATGTTGGTTTCTGCTTTTGCAGGATATCATCACACCATGAGCGCTTATCAGCACGCGATAGCGGAAGAATACCGTTTCTTCAGCTATGGTGATGCCATGTTTATTACTCGCAATAACGCTGCGAATGCGGAAGAGGTTCCCAATGCGTAAAGAATGTTTTATGAGTTTTGAGTTGGACAAGACTTCAGGCCGAGCACGTCGTGGGCGTCTCAAGTTTCCTCGCGGCACGGTAGAAACGCCAATCTTTATGCCAGTGGGCACCTATGGCACCGTTAAGGGTATGACGCCCGAAGATCTATTGAAGATAGGCTCGCAAATCATTCTTGGCAATACCTTCCACCTGTGGCTTCGCCCCGGAACCGAGGTCATAAAGGCGCATGGAGATCTCCATGACTTTGCTGGCTGGGATAAGCCGATACTCACGGACTCCGGTGGTTTTCAGGTTTTTTCCTTGGGTAAATTGCGCAAAATCACCGAGGCAGGCGTCAGCTTCCAGTCGCCGATTAACGGCGATAAAGTATTCCTCGACCCAGAGAAATCCATGCAAATTCAACGTGACCTTGGGTCAGACGTGGTGATGTGCTTCGATGAGTGTACGCCATATCCGGCCACCCATCGTGAGGCCAAAGACAGTATGGAGATGTCGCTGCGTTGGGCACAGCGCTCAAAGGATGCTCATGGTGATAACCCGTCAGCGTTGTTCGGTATTATTCAAGGCGGCATGTATCAAGACTTAAGGGAAGAAAGTGTTAAAGGGCTGTTAGATATCGGCTTTGATGGTTATGCGATTGGCGGCCTGTCAGTGGGTGAGCCCAAAGAGGATATGTTCCGAGTCTTGGATGTGACTGAACCGCTGATGAATGAGGATCAACCGCGCTACTTGATGGGCGTTGGTAAGCCAGGCGATTTAGTTGAAGGCGTTCGCCGTGGTGTGGATATGTTTGATTGCGTCATGCCAACCCGTAATGCGCGAAATGGCCACCTCTTTATCCATGAAGGCGTGGTCAAGATTCGTAATGCCAAGCACAAACTGGATACCTCACCACTGGATCCGCACTGTGACTGCTATACCTGTCAGAATTTTTCACGCGCTTATCTACACCATTTGCATCGCTGTAACGAAATGTTGGGTGCGCAGTTAAATACCATTCACAATCTCCGTTTTTACGTTCGTCTGATGGAGCGAATTCGCGAAGCGTTGGATGAAGATCGTTTCGATCAATTCGTTGTTGATTTCTACGCCGCGCAAGGTCTTGATGTACCTGAATTGGTGCCGCCAAGCGAATCCTAACGACCATCAGGTCATAAAAAACACCTTAAGTAGGGAATTCGGTTGAGCTCTCTACTTGAAGTGCGCATAATCGACCCCATATAACCCTTTCATAATGATAATTGGATCAGCTGCGGCTGAAGACGTTTTATGCCTAATAAAAATAGCTTCTTGAAGAGCTTTGCCATCCTTGTGCTGTGTTTACTCGGCGCATTGTACGCACTCCCTAATATCTATGCGCCGGACCATGCTTTGCAGATAAATGGTTACGACGGTCGACTTGAAAACATCGATGTCGTTGAGAGGCAGGTTAGTACCGCGTTGGAAAACGCCGGTATTGAGACCCTTCGCATGGAACAGACTGACGCTGGAATTCTAGTTAGACTAAACAGTGCGGATACCCAGTTACGAGCTAAAGAGATCATTAGCGATGCCCTAGGCCGTGAGTTCGTCGTGGCAATGAACCTCGCCGATACAACGCCTCAATGGCTAATTGATTTGGGTGCTTCGCCAATGACCCTAGGTCTTGACCTGTCTGGTGGCGTTCACTTCTTACTCCAGGTAGATACGGCTCAGGCAGTACAAAATAGTT
This sequence comes from Umboniibacter marinipuniceus, assembly GCF_003688415.1. Lineage (NCBI taxonomy): Bacteria > Pseudomonadati > Pseudomonadota > Gammaproteobacteria > Cellvibrionales > Cellvibrionaceae > Umboniibacter > Umboniibacter marinipuniceus. The sequence goes on along the minus strand of NZ_REFJ01000003.1, from coordinate 20,690 downwards.
TAGAAAGTCGTGAAAGCGAGGTTCGTACCCAACTTCGTGAGAATCGAATTCGCTACAGCAACGTGGCAACCGAAAATGGCCGTCTGAATGTTATTCTTCGTGACGTTGCGAAAGTGGCAGAAACAACCTCGTTATTGAGAACCACTTACCCAGACCTTAATGTTGAAGTAAGTGAAACAGACGCCCTAGCGGTTAATATTAGTTTTTCTGATGCTAAGGTACGAGAGCTCGAAGACTATGCAGTCCAGCAGAACTTGACCAGTTTACGTAACCGCGTAAACGAGTTGGGTGTGGCAGAGCCCATCGTTCAACGTCAGGGTCGTTCGCGGATCGTAGTGCAGTTACCTGGTGTTCAGGATGCAGCACAGGCGAAGCGGATTATTGGTAAGACGGCGAATCTCCAGTTCCACCTCGAGTCGAATTCCTCTACGCCATCTTATTTGCGAGAAACGCTGCCTAACCGTGATAACCCCAACCTCACTGCGGTAATTGACCGCACGCCTATTGTTACTGGCGATCAGGTGACTAATGCGCAGCCTACGTTTGATCCACAAACGAGCACGCCTCAGGTTTCTATCACTCTTGATGGTGCCGGTGGAACACAGATAAACCGGGCAACACGCGATAACGTTGGTCGTAGGATGGCGGTGCAGTTCATCGAATATAAAACGCGATTCCGAACGGTAACGAATGAGCAGGGGGAAACCGTTGAAGAGCCTTATCAAGAGGCCGAGCGCAGCTGGATTTCACTAGCGACCATTAACTCACCTTTGTCGAACCGCTTTGTTATCACTGGTATCAGTCCAGTTGAAGCCAGAGAACTCTCATTACTACTAAGAGCAGGCGCACTAGCCGCACCGGTGTATTTCGAAGAGGAGCGCACAATCGGACCGTCACTAGGTGCTGAGAATATTGCTAAGGGTATCGACTCTATTAAGATCGGCCTCGGGCTAGTGGTTATCTTTATGATTCTCTACTACCGTGTTTTCGGATTCATTGCGAATGTCGCACTAACCGTGAACTTAGTGCTGATGGTTGCCGTAATGAGCGTGCTCGGTGCGACGTTAACGATGCCAGGTATCGCCGGCATGGTGCTTACTGTTGGTATGGCAGTTGACGCCAACGTACTCATCTTCGCCCGAATACGGGAAGAACTGAAGAACGGAAAGAACCCTCAAGTTGCGATTAATTCCGGCTACGAACGAGCGTTTAATACCATCTTCGATGCCAACATCACCACCTTCTTAGTGGCGGTAATCTTATATGCAGTAGGCACTGGCCCAGTTCAGGGCTTCGCGGTTACCTTGATGGTGGGTATTGCCACCTCTATGTTCACAGCAATTTTGCTAACCCGACTCATCGTCAATGCCATTTATGGCGGTCGTCGTGTGTCGAAGTTGATGATTTGAGGAGCGAGTTATGAGTGAGCAAAAAACAATTGATTTCATGTCGCGTCGTAAGTGGGCGGCACTATTTTCAGCCATCTTAGTGGTGGCGTCTATCGCATCCATTGCCACTAAAGGGCTAAATTTCGGCTTAGATTTTACTGGCGGAACCTTGCTGGAGCTGGAGTATGAACAACCGGCAGAGCTAACGGCAATTAGAGAGCAGTTAAACGAAGCCGGCTTCGCCCATTTTACCGTTGTAAACTACGGCTCAGAACGTGACGTGATGGTTCGTATGCAGGGAACGGGTAGTGCCCAACTATCGGACAGTGTCCTCACTACGTTGCGCGAATCAGGTGAGCGTATTGTCCTAAAGCGGGGTGAGTTTGTTGGTCCTCAGGTAGGTAATGAACTTCGAGAGCAGGGCGTATTAGCTATGCTGGCGGCGTTGGCGGTAATGATGGTCTATGTATCGGTACGCTTCCAGTATAAGTTCTCGATTGGTGCCGTGGCAGCCTTGGCGCATGACGTGATCATCACTGTAGGTATCTTTTCGTTCTTTCAGTGGTCGTTTGATCTGACGGTTCTAGCCGCGGTGTTAGCGGTCATTGGCTACTCTTTGAATGACACGATTGTTGTCTCAGATCATATTCGCGAGAATTTCCGTAAGTTGCGTAGTGATGACGCGGCATACGTGATCAATTTCGCCATCACTCAAACCTTAGAGCGTACGGTAATTACCTCGTTTACCACCTTGTTAGTTGTGCTTTCGTTATTCTACTTCGGTGGTGAGATGATTCACGGTTTTGCGTCAGCCTTGCTCATCGGTATCGTTGTGGGTACTTATTCATCGATTTACTTGTCTGCAAACGCGTTAATGTCGATGAAGCTCTCTCGAGAGGATTTACTCCTCAAAGAGAAAGAGGAAATTGACCCTAACGGTGTTGTTTAACGCACCGTTTAAACTAAAAAAAATGCCCGCTACTGTGTCAGTAACGGGCATTTTTTTTACATCAGTATTCGGCTCTAGGCGTTGCACTCTTCAGCGCGCTAAGCCAAGGCTTGCTAATCCAGCGGCAGCGCGGTGCTGTTTTTAATCTCGGTTACGGCGATATGCGAGTGAATCTCTCGTACCAGTTTGTTCGCGGTCAACGTATGGCGGATAAAGTGCTCGTAGCTCTTAATATCTTTGGTGATAATTTTTAGCATGTAATCCCACGTTCCGGCCATGGTATAGCATTCAACAACCAGTGGCTCTGTGGACATAGCCTCTTCGAAGGCATTGAGATCGAGATTACTTTGTGCCGCCAGGTTCACGGTTGCAAAGACAACAATATCCACACCAACTGACTCTCGGTTCAGGATGGCTACTTGGCGCTTAATGACACCCAAATCTTGCAATCTTTTGATCCGACGCCAGCAAGGCGATTGGCTCATATTAACGCGCTCAGCAATCTCTGACGAAGTGAGCGAAGCATCTTGCTGAAGAACGTTCAAAATGCGCTTGTCCTGTTGGTCGAGCTCTGTCACAAGCCTCTCCTTATCTAAGTGGAATTCTTTTTTTGTAAATTATATACATAATTCACTTGTAAGTTGAATAAAAAATTCAAATTAAAAGAAAAGTAAGCTTATTGGAAATAACAATTTCACTGCGGAGATTCTAAGATTATGTAACAACTAATCGCCTGATCTTATAACAAAAATGAAGTGGTGGAGTAGCAATTATGATCGATAAGTCGGTAACGCTCGACGATAAGTACAACCCAGAGGCCAAACGTGCCTATATGACTGGTATTGAGGCGCTCGTAAGATTGCCTCTTCTTCAGCGTCAGCGCGACCTTGCGCGCGGCATCAATACCGCCGGCTTTATTTCGGGATATCGTGGCTCTCCGTTAGGCGGTGTCGATCAAGCGCTTTGGCGAGCGCGAAACTACCTCGAAGAGAATCACGTTAAATTTCAGCCTGGTATTAACGAAGATCTTGCTGCGACAGCCGTATGGGGAACGCAGCAAGTAAACTTCAATCCAGGAGCGAACTACGACGGTGTATTCTCCATGTGGTACGGCAAGGGACCGGGCGTGGATCGTTCGATGGATGTGATTAAGCATGCGAATGCGGCCGGTACTTCCAAGTACGGCGGTGTCCTAGCTGTGGCGGGTGATGATCACGCCTGTAAGTCCTCTACCTTGCCTCACCAGAGTGAGCATATGTTTATCGGCGCGTCGGTCCCAGTTCTAAATCCGTCCAATGTACAGGAAGTGCTAGATCTTGGTATTTTTGGTTGGGAGCTCTCTCGTTACTGTGGTTGTTGGGTTGCGTTGAAGGCAATTACTGAGAACATGGACTCGGCGATTTCCGCCAACATTGATCCAAATCGGATTGAAATAAAGATTCCTAATGACTTTGCGTTGCCGGAAGGAGGCGTCCACGCCCGCTGGCCAGATCGCCCGCTTGAGCAAGAGGAGCGGCTTAACAAATACAAGATTTACGCAGCGCGCGAGTTCGCTAGGGTTAATAACCTAAATAAGATTGTGATTGACTCGGACAAGCCACGGTTAGGTATCATCACCACAGGTAAGTCCTATCTTGATGTAATGCAAGCACTGGATGATTTGGGTATAGACGAAGGCTTAGCGGCAAACATTGGACTTCGCGTATACAAGGTCGGGATGAGTTGGCCGCTTGAACCGGTTGTTACTCATCAATTCGCCGAAGGGCTTGATGAGATTTTGGTCGTCGAGGAAAAGCGTTCGATTATTGAAGATCAGCTCACCGGCCAACTCTATAACTGGCCTACCGAACAGCGTCCACGGGTGGTAGGCGAGTTTGACGAGGCTGGCAAAGATCTATTACCAAACTTAAGTGAATTAACGCCAGCGATGATTGCTCGCGTGATTGCGCACCGGATTGCTCGGTTCTTTACGTCAGACATTGTTCAGCAGCGTTTAGATTTTATTAATAACAAAGAGCTCGCGCTTTTTGCTCGAAAACCGCTAGTTGAACGATCTCCCCACTATTGCTCAGGTTGTCCACACAACACCTCCACGAAAGTACCCGAAGGTTCCAGGGCCATGGCAGGTATCGGCTGTCATTATATGGCAACTTGGATGCCGGGCGAGCGCGAAGGCGTCAGCTTTACTCAGATGGGTGGCGAAGGTGTGACTTGGGTAGGGCAGGCTCCGTTTACCTCAACGAAACACGTATTCCAGAACTTGGGTGATGGTACCTATTTCCATTCGGGTATTTTGGCAATTCGTCAAGCGGTCTCAGCAAAGGTTAATATCACCTATAAGATTCTCTTTAATGATGCCGTTGCGATGACCGGCGGCCAGCCAATTGACGGTGAGCTAAGTATTGATCGCTTACTCTTTCAATTGAAAGGTGAAGGGGTAGATCGAATAGCTTGGGTGATTGACCCCAAGGAAGTTGATAATGTCATGCCTAACGCACCATTTGACGGAGTCAGTGTTCACTGGCGAGATGACCTTGATGCGGTGCAGCGAGACTTGCGCGAAACACCGGGATGTACGGTTATTGTATACCAGCAAACCTGTGCTTCCGAGAAACGTCGTCGACGCAAAAAGAATGCGTTCCCAACACCAAAAGAGCGCTTGATTATTAATCCGGAGGTTTGCGAGGGGTGCGGTGATTGCGGCGTAGCATCAAATTGTCTGTCACTTCAGCCATTGAAGACCGAACTCGGGGTTAAGCGCCGGATAGACCAAAGCGCCTGTAACCTGGATTTCAGCTGTGTGAAAGGTTTCTGCCCAAGTTTTGTTAGCGTTGAGGGAACCTTACGAAAGCAGACAGCTCAAGGCGATCTGCCGCAGATAGCGATTCCAGAGCCCAAGCAGCAAGTGAGCTTAGATAAGCCGTGGAATATTGTCGCTACAGGTGTTGGCGGTACAGGTGTACTCACCGTAACGAGCCTGATTGCTATGGCGGCTCACCTTGAAGGCAAGGGTTGCGCAACGATGAATCAAACTGGCCTAGCGCAGAAGTTTGGTGCGGTAGTTTGCCACGTTCGCGTAGCAGCCAAGCAAGAAGATATTTTCGCCGTCCGCGTTCCCGCCGGCGAAGCAGACCTTTTACTAGGCTGTGATTTAGTTGTCGCGGGCAGTGACGAGTCCCTGGCAAAGGTTGATAGTCAGCGTTCATTTGCCATTATTAATGAAGTGGATACACCCACCTCTGAGATATTTAAAGATCGCGACCATGCGCTGCCAATGGAAGCGATCAAGGCTGAGATTTCAGGCCATTTAGGCGCTGATCGGGTCGCCTTCTATCATGCTACCGACCTTGCCGAGCAACTCCTCGGCGATTCAATTGGCTCGAACCTGATGTTGATGGGGTGCGCTTATCAGCGCGGACTGCTCCCTGTTTCTCAAGAAGCTATGTTTCGAGCGATTGAATTGAATGGAGTAGCGATTGATCAGAACAAACGAGCCTTCGAACTCGGTCGACTACTCGCGCATGATCCAAGTGCATTTTCCGCCAAGGTTCACCAAGAGGTTGTGCTATTAAATGACTACCAAGACGTCGTCGACGATCGATTTGAACGCCTAGTTGAATATCAAAACGAACGCTATGCACAACAATTTGTTGCGGATGTTGCGGCCGTTGCCGAAGCAGAGAAGGCGCTGTTTGATGACAGTTCGTTACCCCTTTCTACAGCGGTTGCGAGGTCGCTATTCAAACTGATGGCCTATAAGGACGAATACGAGGTTGCTCGATTGCAAACCACAAGCGCTTTCAAGAAGTCGCTAGCAGCGCAGTTTGAAGATGGCTTTAAGGTTGCCTATAACTTAGCTCCGCCCCTGCTGGCTAAGCAGGGCAGTGACGGGCGAATTCACAAACGCCGCTTCGGTGCTTGGCTAACGCCGGTGTTATCGGGCCTAGCCAAGTTCAAAATGTTACGTGGCACCCGTTTTGATGTATTTGGCTACCACAAAGATCGAGTCGAAGAGCGCGAACTCATCGAAGAATATCGAGAGGTGCTTAAGACACTTTCAAAGCGGATTACCGTTGAAAACTTTGATATCGCGCTTGAGGTGGCTGCGCTACCGATGTCGCTTCGTGGCTATGGTCATATCAAGGCCGCCGCAGTGCCCGAGTATCGTCAGCAACTGCAGCATGCCATGGGAGCAATGCTCGCTGAGCGGATTCCTGTAACCAACCTTAGTAATGATAATAATAAAGTGAATGAGGAAGCTTAATGAGTGTCTTTAGTAATAGAAACTTCGATCAGCATGAAAATGTGGTATTTCATGAGTGTCGAGCCAGTGGCTTAAAGGCGATTATCGCGATACACGATTCGCGTTTAGGTCCTGCCATGGGAGGCTGTAGAATGTTTCCTTATTCGAGTGACGAAGCGGCGATCAATGACGTACTGCGTCTCTCTCAAGGTATGACCTACAAAAATGCTTTGGCCGGCTTAGCAATTGGTGGTGGTAAGGCCGTAATTATCGGTAATCCACGCGAAGCGACGGCGGCCACTTGGGGCGCGATGGGGGATTTCGTTCAATCCTTGTCAGGTCGCTACATTACGGCCGAAGATTCTGGTACTAGTGTCTCGGCAATGCAGCTAATCGCTCAGCGTACTCCTTATGTAACCGGTGTATCGAGCACTCAAGCGCACCAAGGTGACCCGTCACCGAGTACTGCGAAAGGCGTTTACTTCGCCATGAAGGAGTCCGTTCGCGTTCGCTATGGTCAAAATCATCTTTCTGGCTTGACCGTGGGTATCCAAGGTTTTGGAAATGTTGGCCGCCACCTATGTAAATTGTTGATCGAAGCTGGAGTCAGCGTGTTTGGCGCCGATCCAAACCAAGATAACGCCGATAGCGCGAGAGCCCTAGGTGCCAAGATTGTTGATCCAGGCTTGTTAATGACGCTTCCGATGGATGTCTTCGCGCCCTGTGCGATGGGGGCGATTCTTAACAGCGACACCGTCGCTAAGTTGCAGACAGGCTTAGTATGCGGAGCGGCCAATAACCAGCTAGCAACCCCGGACGTTGAGCTTGAACTAATGAAGCGAGAGATTCTCTATGCGCCTGACTTCGCGGTGAACTCAGGTGGAATTATCGACGCATTTTCACAGTATTCACCAACAGCGAATATCAATGTTGAACAGCAGATAGCCGAGATATCTAATACCTTGGCGGCGGTGTTTGACTACGCGAACGCTAATGGTGTTACCGCCGGCTCCGCCGCGGTCAAACTTGCGAAGTTGCGTGTTGAAAACGGACTTACCCCTGAGAAGAGCTTATTGTCGGCATAGCAGAGCGTTCATACGCAGCTCTGTACTCCTTTTGGCCCGTGAATACACGGGCCTTTTTTTTGCGCTACAATACCGACAAATTCAACGGAACTCCCTATGCGTGTATTAATGATTGGCTATGTTTGGCCAGAACCCTCGTCTTCGGCGGCGGGGCGCCACTTCATGTCGCTAGCTAAATTGCTGGCGATTGGGGCAAGCCGACTTTGTATCGCGAGTGCGGCCGAGCGCACTGAATATTCGGCGAACTTCGAAGTCTTCGGTTTTGAATCGCAGCAACTCGAGATCAATAGCGCTAGTTTTGATGAATATGTCAGCGACTTTGATCCGCAGCTTGTCGTCTTCGATCGTTTTATGACTGAAGAGCAGTTCGGTTGGCGGGTAGCGAAAGCTTGCCCTAATGCGTTGAAGATCTTGGACACCGAGGACCTGCAGTCACTAAGAGAGGAGCGGAGACGTTGTGTGATGGCGGGGGAAATATTTCAGACTCGCATGCTGCTATCTGCTGAGAAATTTAAACGTGAAATCGCTGCCATCCATCGAAGTGATTTGAGCTTGATTATCTCGCCCTATGAGCACCGGCTATTGATCGATAGTTTCAATGTCCCTCAATCACATTTGGTGTTACTTCCATTCCTCGTGGAAGCTGATGAATTATCGGTCTCAACAAGACCGCTAAGCGAACGCAACGGCGCGGTAGCTATCGGAAACTTTCGCCATGCGCCAAATTGGGATAGCGTTCGAGAGCTTTATCGTTTGTGGCCACGTATTCGCGAACGGCAACCAAGCGCAACAATCAGTATATTTGGTGCTTACTTACCTCCTAAGGCGATGCAACTCAATCAACCACAAATAGGTTTCTGCGTGAAAGGCCGAGCAGAGGATGCGCTAAAGGTTATCGGTGAAGCTCGGTTGCTGTTAGCGCCGCTGCGATTTGGAGCGGGTTTAAAGGGGAAGCTATTAGAGGCGGCTATTATGGGGACGCCGTCTGTTACCTCGGCAATCGGCGCTGAAGGAATGCTGATAGACTCCGATAAATGGCCGGGCGTCATCGCCAATGACGACGACCACTTTGTCGAGGCGGCTGTTCGTCTATTCCGCGATGACGACTACTTTCATGAGTGCCAGCGCCCAACAAAGTCTTTCGTCTCGCAGTTTAAGTACGAAAATTGGGCACCTAAGTTAAAGGAACGACTGGCTCACATTTTAGAACTAGGCATTGAGAACCACCGACAGGGAAATCTGACCGGACTACTCATGAACTATCATGGTGCCAAAAGCTATCAGTTCATGTCGCAATGGATTCAGGTGAAGACCGAATTTGCGGCATTTCGAAACGCCGTTGACGAAGGCGATCACAATAGCGAATAATTCAACAACAACAATAATAATTTAGCAGAGTGTAACGCTATGAAACGATTGATCGTCAGTCTTTTGGTGCTGGGAATTATCTACACAGTATTAAGACTGTGGCCAAGTTCCGTTCCTACCGAACCCCCTTCTTTTTTTAGCTCCAATAGCTTCGATGTGATCGCACATCGGGGCGGAAAAGATCACCGCCCTGAAAATACCCTAGTTGCGTTTCGGCATGCGGCGGCAATTGGCGCTACCGTATTAGAGTTGGATGTGCATCTAAGCGCCGATGATAAGCTGGTGGTCATTCACGATGATCGCGTTGATCGAACCACGGATGGTAATGGCTTAGTCGCCGAATTGACGCTGTCGGAACTTAAGGCGCTTGATGCTGGTTACGGGATGGCCGTAGGTGCGAGCTATCCATATCGTGGTTTGGGAATCGGGGTTCCTTCACTAAGATCGGTCACCGATGAATTTAGTGAGTTGCGTTTTGTCATGGAAATCAAGCCGAACAGCGAACATGCCGCCGTGCGCTTGTGTGAATTTATTATCGCCAACGAAATATCGGAGCGAGTCATCGTAGGGTCGTTTCATACGGTTGCGATGAAGGCGTTCAGAGCTATGTGCCCAAATGTCGTGACGTCTTCGCCAACCTTAGAAGTTGCCCGGTTCTTTGTGCTTCATAAACTCGGTTTGACTCACTGGTACAGTGGTGAAGGGATGACCTTACAGATACCGCTAGCGCATTTTGGCCTGACAGTGGTAACGCCGGAACTTATTGCCGATGCCCAGGAGAATGGGCTAAAGGTGCATGTCTGGACAATAAATGATGGTGAGACAATGCGTGAATTGATAGCGTGGGGTGTAGATGGAATCATTACCGACGTTCCGGAATTACTGCAAAACATAGCAACCACGGACGATAAATAGAGGTTGTTTCCCACCCGCTGAGTGCAAAGGCCCTTGGGTGGGAAGCAAAAATGCTACAGTGACAAGTGTGGACGCACGTTTTGTAGAATAGGCTTGATTAGCTTTGGCGTAGCGGCCACTACATGGCCTTTGCTAAGGTAGTCGTGGCCACCGTCTAGGTCCGTGACTAGACCGCCAGCTTCCTTTACTAGCAGGGTGCCCGCCGCCATGTCCCAGCTGGCTAAACCAAGTTCCCAGAAACCATCTACTCTACCGGTAGCTACGTAAGCGAGGTCAAGGCTAGCAGCGCCAGCACGACGGATTCCAGTGCTCAAGGCCGCAATTTGCGCCATGCCCTTGGTGTAGCCTTCAATATGCTTATCTTGCTTACCACGGAAGGGAATACCAGTTGCCAGCAGTGCGCTGTCTAAATTTCGCGCCGAGCTGACCCTGATGCGACGACCATTGAGGTTAGCGCCGCGACCTCGAGTAGCGGTAAACTCTTCACGGCGAACTGGGTCGAGAACAACAGCATGTTCAACCTTGCCGCGGTAGATACAGGCGATAGAAATAGCGTAGTGGGGAATTCCACGAATGAAGTTAAGAGTGCCGTCAAGCGGATCGATAATCCACTCGTATTCGGCAGTACCATCAGTGGTTCCAGTTTCTTCGCCTAATATCTTGTGATCAGGGTAAGCTTTGCGTAGGTGGTAGATGATCTCAGCTTCTGCTCGGCGATCCACTTCGGTGACGAAGTCATTCAAGCCCTTCTCATCAACCTTAATAAGTTCTAGTTCTTCTGAGGCACGAACGATTAACTCGCCTGCCTTACGCGCAGCGCGAAGCGCTATGGTTAGCATGGGTTCCATGATGGCAATCTCTTTTTTAAAAAAACGGTTCGACTTAGCGAGCACTTAGCTTAACAAAACTTTGCCCGCATCCCTATAAGAATTTTTCCTCATTATAGCTAGTCATATCTCGGTAGTGCTAAACTTCACTCCAACTTAAGTTTAGTCGAGAATTATTTAATGTTAGAGCGCGTTTCGGTGGTCATGGTAGGAACAAGTCACCCAGGGAATATCGGCGCAACGGCGCGAGCGATGGCGGTGATGGGCTTGTCTAAGTTGGTGCTGGCTAAGCCTCGATGCGAAGTAAATGATCAGTCCGAAGCGATGGCCTCCAAAGGGCAGGGGGTACTGGAGGCTCGCATTGAGACGAACTCTTTAGCGGAAGCCCTAGCTGGGCAGCAGCTGGTTATCGGTGCCAGCGCTCGTGTTCGAGGGCTTGATTGGCCACTGGTAAGTCCACGGGAAGCTAGTGCAATTATGGCAGCCAAGCTCAAGAGTGGTGAGGCGAGTGAGGTGGCGTGGGTGTTAGGTCGAGAAGATACCGGCCTAACTAACGAAGAGCTCGCGCATTGTCATTACCATGTACACATTCCCACCAGTGCTGAGTATTCATCGTTAAATGTCGCTGCGGCTGCGCAGATACTGGCCTACGAAAGTCGATTAGCCCTCTTAGATATTGGTGCGGCTGCGGTAACGAGTAGTGCCGACGAAGCCTTGGCCACTGGTGACGACTTGGCATTCTTTTTCGATCACCTTGAACAGGTAATGGTTGAGGTTGGCTTCCACAATAGAGCGGAGCCTAAGCAAACGATGCAGCGGTTACGAAAATTGTTTTATCGTAGTCATCCTAAGTCTGCGGAGATTTCAATCCTTCGTGGTATTCTCAGTGGTGTACAGAAGAAAATTAGCAACAACGATAACATGACCTAGCGAGGTCTATGAGGAAGCATTAATGAAACGTCCTATTTTTCTTGATTACGCCGCGACAACTCCTGTCGATCCTCGCGTGGCAAAGGAAATGATCAACTGTCTTGAACTAGACGGCAATTTTGGTAATCCCGCGTCGCGCTCGCATGTTATTGGTTGGCAGGCCGAGGCCGCTGTTGAAGCAGCTCGATCACACGTTGCTAAGTTGATCGGCGCTAACCCGCGAGAGATTGTCTGGACTTCAGGCGCAACAGAGTCCGATAACTTAGCCATTAAGGGAATTGCGGAGAGTTTGGCGGCGAAGGGAAAACATATCATTACTTCGGCCATCGAGCACAAGGCAGTTCTTGATTCCTGTGACTATTTGAGCAGTAAGGGATTTGAGATTACGAAATTGCAGCCCGATTCATCTGGCCGGATTAATCCCGATCAAGTTGAGGCTGCGCTGCGTAACGATACGATCTTAGTGAGTATCATGCACGTAAATAACGAGATTGGCGTTGTTAATCCCGTCGCCGAAATCGGTGAAATATGTCGCCGTAATCAAGTCGTATTCCATGTAGATGGTGCTCAGTCAGCAGCAAAAGTCGCTATTGATGTGGTAGCGATGAACATCGATTTGTTGAGTATTTCGGCTCATAAAATGTATGGGCCTAAGGGAATTGGCGCGCTGTATGTTCGCCGAGCACCGGAAGTTAAGGTTGCGGCGCAGATTCATGGTGGTGGGCATGAACGCGGTATGCGTTCTGGCACGCTCCCTACTCATCAGATAGTTGGATTCGGGGAAGCGGCTCGAATCGCCTCGGCTGAATTAGCCCAAGATCGTACTCATGCATCGCTACTACAAAAGGCCTTCCTCGCGGAGCTAGATGGGATAGAAGGTATACATGTAAATGGCTCGATGGAACACCGATCTCCTATGAATCTGAATCTCAGCTTCGCTGGTGTTGATGGCGAATCGCTGTTGATGTCCCTCAACAGGCTTGCCGTAAGTTCGGGATCTGCCTGTAATTCGGCGAGCGTTGATCCAAGTTTCGTCTTGGTCGGAATTGGCGTTCCCGCCAAACTGGCGCTGACGTCGCTACGATTTAGCTTCGGGCGTTTCAGTACCAAGGAGGAGGTTGTTGAAGCAGCTAAGATACTGGGTTCCGTTTATACCTCGCTGCGCGGTTAGCCCAGCCTGAAGCACTTCTCACTTGGAATGATAAGCGCCAGAGCGAGACAGCCGATTAATGCTAGGCACCAAAGAAGGGTGGTGGCGCTGACTAAATTGAGGTTATTTAGTAGGTAACCCCCCAGCCCGCTTGCAAGCACCACGCCTATGGCGTCAGACATACTTGCAACGGTGGAGGTTTTACCAATTTGATCTGATGGCGCCCTGTCCATTAATTGTGCTGAAGCGCAGTTATAAACCAGCCCCATGCCAGCGCCAACGAGTACCCAGCTCAGTGCAAACAATAGCGGTGTCCAATTCAACTGCAGAATGACGATCGACGCCAAGATCCCAACGAAGATAAGTCCGTTTCCTATCAAGATCAGTTCGCGACGCTGAGTTCGTGCACGGTCAGCCGCTGCGATGGCGCTTGCCGCCGTCCAGCCAAGCGCTCCAATGACTAAGACTAATCCTGCTTCGCTAGCACTGTACGCATATTGACGAACAAGAATCAGCGGGATCATGACATCCGCGGCGTAGAATGAAAAATGAACCAGTCCCCTAGTTGCGGCCAAACGCGCTTGCGGAGCTCGATGTAAGCGCATTGATGCGGGGGAAATTGCCCGAACGCCGAAGACAGCCGTTGCAACAAGGAGTAGGGCCAGTGCTACATAGTTGAGTGTGGTGCCAAAGCTAAGTGCGAGCGAAGCGACGGTAACGAGCAGGGCTATCACTAACGCTAGTATCATGGTGCGTCGCCGGGCCGGGCTTCCGGTAGAGTTGAAACTGAAGTGTCTTAGCCCCACATAGACGGTTGTGAGTGAGACGAACAGTAGCGGTACTTGCAGAATAAACACCGCACGCCAGCTTAGATGATCACTCAGCCAGCCGGCCGTAACGGGCCCTAGCATGGCGGGGACCAACCATGCCGCAGAAATAAGCCCAATTACTTTTGGGCGCACGGCCTCGCTGTAGCAATGTGCGGTTAATGAAAACAGCACTGCATAGAGTGCGCCACCGCCCACTCCTTGAAGAAACCTCGCTGCGACAAAATAGTTCATCGAAGTGGCGAATGAAGCGACGACTAAGCCTAGCGAAAATGCAATAACAGCGAACACTAACGGTAACATAGGTCCTTTGCGATCAAGTCTGTCGCCCGCCCAAACTACCGAGATCAGCGAGCCTATCATGTAGAATGAAAATGCTGCGCCGTAGAGGTGGTCGCCATTTAGATCTGAACTAATAAAAGGCATAATAGTGTTGATGGCGAGCTCGTCGAACGCATAAAGCATGATGCCGAGTATTTGGCCTGTAAGTAGCAGCTTTTGCTCGCGGGAAAACATTATTAATCCTAGTCGGCAGTCAAAAAGCATATTCTGTCCTAGTCTGGAGTGTGGGTAAAATCTTTTATGGCGATAACCGCTGATCAGCGTTCGGAATTTAGTAGCTTTTACCATTCACTCATGCGGCAGCTTGGCGACGAAGGTAGTGCCTTCGTTGTATTTCAAGACGGTCGCTGCGTGATTAACCTCGTGAGTGGAGAGTCAAGTCCTGGTCTAGCTTGGTGTGAAGATACGAAAGTCATCTGCTATTCAGCCTGTAAGGGAGCGCTGGCCATGGCAATTGCTAAATTGGTTGCAAAGACTGAGCTTTCATACCGTGATCCTTTAGGGAAGTGGCTTCCGATACCCAAAGATAAGCCATTGGCGCTGAGCTCTGTTGGGCAGTTGATGTCACATTGCAGTGGTTTCGTGGCTTTCCATGAAAAGGTTGATGGTGAGCTCATTTACGACTACGACGCTATTTGTCGACTTACACTCAACGAGTCCCCCTGGTTTAGTGGCAAGACACTTGCCTACAGTCCGTTTCTCTGGGGGTGGTTGGTCTCACAACTAATTGAGGCGGTTACAGGCGAGTGTTTTACTCATTCTGTTGCGGGGATTAATTATGGCGCGCCCAGCGAGACCGAGCAGTTAGCGACCCTGGCACCTAATCTAGCACCGTTGAAGTCATACCGAGAGCATTCCTTAAAACGACAGTTAGGCCCAAACGGCGATCCGATGACCCGCTCGGCCTTTATGAATCCGAGTACCTTAATGGTAGGCCATAACCAGTCATCATGGACCTCTGCTATGGTCCCGGCGGCAAGCGGCAGAGCGTCGGCATTCGGTCTTGCTGCAGCGTATAGTGATTTTTTGCGCAGTATCCAGAAAGATGACCCCGTGTCACCGGCAACCACGGTGGCACAGGGAATCTGTCAAACCACGCAAACGCCAATGGCATTTTCCTATGGCTTTATGCGCCCACAGGGTACAATTGATACCCAATTTGGCTCGCTGTCCGGAGGCTTCGGTCATAGTGGCGCTGGCGGCAGTTTTGCCTTTGCCGATATCACCCATGGACTGGCAGTGGCCTATGTGACGCGGTCTCTTGGTCAGGCGATGTTTTTAGATCAGCGCGGCGTTGAGCTGGTAACACGATTGTATTCACTTTTGGAGATAGACGATGAACTATGAAGCTGAGATAGAGCAGCTGCAAATCCAAACTGCGTTTCAGGAGTCGGCGCTTTCTGATTTAAACGAGGTAGTGACTAGGCAGGACGAAGAATTACGGGTTATCAAAAAGCAATTACGATATCTCAACGAGATGCTTAAACGAAAAGATGAAGGTGACCCAGCGCCAACGAATGAGCCACCCCCGCATTACTGAGATCGAAGTTATCCGCGGTTAAATAACGCTTTTAGCTTCGCAAACAAACCTTTCTTTTCATGTGTTTGCGTGGCGACAGGAATTTCCTGTTCGTCCTCAGAGATATCTGCTTCATCGTTGATAGCCGACATTGATGCGTCTTGTACGTCGGTAGATTCAACCAAGCACTCTAGGCCACAGCCTTCCACTAGCTTGGCTAGTGCATGGGCCTTCTCGCTGCTGAGATCTGGTTTGATGACAACAGGCGCGATGGTCATCAGTTTCTCGGTGTCGGAATGGCTGATTGAAAATAGGGAGGAAAACGCCTCGAGCGCTTCCGTCCAGTCACTGTGCTCTAGAGTAGAACCTGTCAATTTAAGGTTGTAGCTCATGAGATTATCCCTCTGCATATTCGAAAACCTTTACGATACGCTGTACGCCCCCCGTCTGTCGAGCAATATCGACAGCTACATCAGCTTGAGAGCGAGTAACAATGCCCATCAGGTAGACAACACTGTTTTCGGTTACTACCTTAATATTGGAAAAATCGTAGTCTGAGTCTGAGATGGCGAATCGACTACGAACTTTGGCTGAGAGGTAGGCGTCATTGGCACCTGCGAGCGCAGAAATCTCACCGCTGATAGCGATCTGGTTGTGTACTTGGCGAACCCCTTTAACATCTCGTGCTATCTGCGTTACTCGTTCTCTCTCTGCCTCAGTGGTAAGTTGCCCCACTAGCAAGACAACACCGTTGTAACTGACGACCGAAATATTAGCGTCAGCGAGTGCCTCACTACTGTGGCGAATATTAACGGCAACCACTGTCTCGATCTGTTCGTCATCGATAAATCGACCAAAGCTCCGGTCAAGCTCATCATTCTCAATGGGACCATCAGTGGTTGCGGTAATAATGCTAGTACAGCCTGCCAGTACAGTGAGCGTAACTAAACTAAGTATTGTTAAAGTTCGGCCTAGTCGTCGCATTCATCTACTCCAAAAAGTTGTGCTTCTAGTAATTCAATTAAACATGCAACCGCCAATTGGTGAACTTCGGTTAGCCGAGGGGACGGTTCGATGGGCGTTGCTATCTCAATGTCATCTTCGCCGAGAGCGGAAAGATAGCAATCTAAGTCTGGCCCTCCCAGTATTACAATGCTCATCCCGCGACTCTTTGCGGCATTGATAGCAGTGAGTAGCGCTGGAGAAAATTCCTGTTGAGTGATAATGACAAGGCTATCGCCTTCTTGTCCTAGTCCTATGATTTGGCGCGCATAGATATCGTCAAGACCATGATCATTGGCAATTGCGCTAATCGCGGTGGCGTCTTGGTTGAGGGAGAAAATAGGTAGTGCTGGGCGCTCGCGCTCTAAGCGGTGCATCAGGCTTGCGGTGAGTTGCTGGACAACGCTAGCGGCCTCGGCCGAGCCACAGGCGAGAATTCTCCCCTCGTGAACTAAGGTGTGGGTGAGAAGCTCACTAGCTTCGGCTAGCGGTGCAGCGATGGCTTCACAGGCGGCCATTTTTGCCGCGATACTCTCGTGAAACTGCTCGATAATAAACTGTTCTAAATCCATGATGACTCGCAATCAATAGCATTCTTTATCCAAATGATTTCACTGTTTTTATTCGCAATGACGTCAAATCGGAGTGGTTGATTCTGATATTCTCGATTTTCACATAAAAAGTGATGAGCTGCTTTAATTAATTTTCGTTGTTTCGCAGCGGTAAGATAGTCTTCAGGTAGTCCGAAGGTATTAGCGGTACGATATTTCACTTCGATGAAGATCAGGGAGTCAGGTGAGCTTGCAATAATATCAATCTCGCCGAAACGACAGCGATAGTTAGTGGCGATAATAGCAAGCCCATTGGCAATGAGATATCTGACTACTAATGCTTCGTAGGCAGCACCAAGAGCAACGCTATTTTTCGCCATCAGCTATGGGAATTAGATTGCCGTTGCTATAGACACCCCAGCTCAAGCGCCTGGATATCGAACGATCCGAGCTCACGCTAAGTTTGCCGGTGTAGCCCGAGAGGCGTGTTCCAGGAACCAAATGGAGGTAGTTGAGTCGAGTGCCAATAATCATACTGTCTGCACCAAGCGCCATAAGAGCTTGAAGTGCCGGCTGTCCTTCGGCGGAGGAAAAGATCAGCCTGTTGCTTTCATCTTCATGGAATACTGACCAAGGAGCAACTGAGACGTAGACTCCGTTTAGGTCTCGGTTCCGGGTTTGATTAACCTCGCCCGAATAGACTCTGCTGGTGGCGAAGACCTCTAGGTCATTACCGTGATTGAAGTCAATTTGAGGCTTTATTTGCCTCGCCTCAATTGGAGACCCACTTATAAAGATGCTGTCAATATCTTGGCGGCGTCTATCTTCCGCCTCTACAGGAAGTTGAAGTGCGTTAGAGATGGCTCGAGCGCGCTCCCTTGATTTTCCAATATGCAGAGCGCCGGCGATTTCGTTTGCGAACTGGCTTCCTACGGTTAAGCGAGTGGTCGCGATATCCAGTGATGAAGTATCACCGCTAGCCAATAGTTGATCCTGCCAGGTGGCTTCGAAGGATTGTTGCATCTCGTCATTACTGCTTCCAACGGGAAGTAGGACTAGTGGCTGCCGATAGCCATTGTTGTAGATCATTCTCGCGACTTCGGCGCCTTCCTCGGCAGAGTTTAAGCTAAACGAAAATAACTGCTCGTTATCACTAACGGTATCGTAGCTATTGAGTAACAGCGTGGGTGTATTGACTTCCGCTAACGATGCGATCTGCGCTACTTTTTCCTTTAGTAGCGGTCCAATGATTAAGTCGTATCGGCTGGCTAAATCAAGGTAGGTCGCCATGAAATCATCGGTATTGCTGTCGTAAAAATCAATCGTGGCAACTCGACCGCCAGCCACGCTCATGTTGTAGTGCGACAGTATTATCCCGTTTTGAATCGCGCTCCCGTAAGCAGCGAGCGGCCCACTAAGTGGCAACATTACCGCTGTTCTCGGCGGTGGAAGTAATGAAAGTTCAATGAGTTGAGTGATGAGCTCTGGTGTGTCATTGAAAAACAGGCTTGGATTAGCATCGATGAAAGTCGTTAGCGCCTCACCTTGCTTGTCGATAGATGTGCGCGAGTCAGAAAGTAACAGAGTAAGCGTTATCCAGCTTCGCCAGCTAGGGTCTGAGGAACTAGCCTCCTCGATAATTTGAACTTCTTCCTCAATGAGCAGCTGAATAATCCGTTGGTCGCAGGCGTCTGAAATCATTAGACTACACTGATCAAATACGGCGTGTGCGGCGTTGTAGTATTGGCCTACTAGCTCAAAGCTCTCGGCGGCGCGTTGGCCCTGGTCAATTGCGACGACGTTGGGAAGTTGGACCGATGGTCTATCGGAAGCTAGGTTAAAGAGCGCCGCAGCCTCGGCGTGGCGACCTTCAGCATTTGCAATGACCGCTCGAATTAGTGCTACGCGCGTCTGATCTGCGTTGTTGAGAAATGTGTTGTCCCATTGCTCAAGGTACGGTGTGAAGACTTGGCTATTATCGGCTGTGATATAAGGTGTAAGTTTCAGCGATTCTTCTATTTGTTCACTTGTTGTTAGTTCAGCTAGGTGAGTGAGCGCTGCGGGCAAATCGTACACGGCCGTGTCTTCATTAACGCTTGGTACGACAGGATTGCTTGTTGGTGTGCAGCCAACGATAATACCGATGAATAATACAATTGCAGTGCTTCTGATAACTGACGAGTACATAATCTATAATTGACCTTACTGTATGGGGCGGAACACATTTTGACACAAGCTTTAAAACCGACACTTTATATCGTAGCGACACCGATCGGCAATCTAAATGATATCACGTTACGAGCAATTGACACCTTGAAGCAGGTCGAGTTTATAGCGGCGGAAGACACTCGTCACACACGTAGGCTCCTATCTCAGTTCGAAATCGAGACGTCTGTAATCAGCTTTCACGATTATTCCTCAGAAGAGTCGGCTCGTAAATTACTCGAACGAATAGTTAACGGTGAAAATTGCGCGCTCGTAAGTGATGCAGGAACGCCGCTCATTTCCGATCCAGGATATCGCCTGGTTAGCTTAGCGCCTGAGTATGGCGTGACGGTATCTCCCATTCCAGGAGCTTGTGCGTTAATCGCCGGACTAAGTGCAGCGGGGCTTCCGTCGGATCGATTCTGTTTTGAGGGATTCTTGCCAGCTAAGCCACTTCAAAGGCAGAAGCGCCTTGCTTCACTTGCTGGTGAGGAGCGTACTCTTGTCTTTTACGAGGCGCCTCATCGTATCGAGGCGCTCTTAGCGGATATGAAAATGGAGTTTGGTGAGCAACGGGAGGTGGTTCTCGGGCGCGAGCTTACCAAGACCTTTGAAACGATTACTCGAGGTACGCTGGCGGAGCTTGTTGATTTCACCGCAGCGGATGCCAACCAACGACGCGGCGAGTTTGTGGTCATGGTCGCTGGTGAGCAGGCGGTCAAACTCTTTGATGATAAGGTGAAGGAAACCTTCGCGCTCTTGAATGAGGAGTTGCCGCCTAAGAAGGCCGCCAAAATAGCGGCACAGATCCATGGTGTAAACGCTAAGGATATCTACCAATGGAGCTTGACCAAGAATAGCTAGTTAAGTAAGGTGCGCGCTTGGGAGTCGGCTAGGCAATCGCTATCTATTTATAGGTAGAGGAAAGTCCGGGCACCAAAGGGTAGAGTGCCAGATAACGTCTGGGGGGTGAAAGCCCACGGAAAGTGCAGCAGAGAGTAGACCGCCTAAGCTTCTTCGGAAGCCGGTAAGGCTGAAAGGGTGCGGTAAGAGCGCACCGCGTAACTGGTAACAGCTTACGGCAAGGTAAACCCCACTCGGTGCAAGACCAAATAGGCCTCCGTTGGCGCGACCCGCGCTGGAGGCGGGTAGGTTGCTTGAGACTATCGGTGACGATAGTCCTAGAGGAATGATTGCTCACGACAGAACCCGGCTTATCGGTTGGCTCCCAAACTAATTTAGTCCTTCGTTAAAAACATATTGACGAAGGTCAATGCTATCGGTATTATTGCCGACCTTGCTTGACGGGGGTGACCCGTCGCTAGTCAGAAGTCTTGGCTAAGAGCTGCAGTATCGCGTGTAATTTCACTTAGGCGAAACGCCTTAAAA